>JAOAPX010000185.1 GCA_025463125.1 Acidobacteriota bacterium
ACGTTGATCTTACTCTCTCAAAAACTTCAGCGATTTAGAGGACAAGTCAAGCACAAAACGCCTCGAATGGATGCACACTTTAAAGTTTTAAATATTTAATGGTTGTGAACTATAAGCGGTAAACACATGAAAAGCCGCTTTTGGATAAAAAAAAGAAAAGCCGATAGTTTTGAAGCTTTAGCTTTTCCGTCGTCTTGTAAAACTCCTTGTGAAAGTAAAAACATCGATGACGGTGATAAGGTTTGTCTGCGATTTGAAATTCAAGCTCTCGGAACTGTTCAACAAGCTCAGTATTGTTCGCGAAACAAACAGCGCTCTTTATTTCAGAATTTAAGAATTAATTGTGAGTGAAGTAGTAGTTTTAACAAAAACCGAGTTTGAAGATGTTCCACAAGGTGTCCAAATAAGAAAAGGACATCTTTGCAGATATCCTTTTCTTATTGAAATTAATGGTGATCCGACCTGGACTCGAACCAGGGACCCAATGGTTAAAAGCCATTTGCTCTACCGACTGAGCTATCGGACCACACCGGCGATGTTGTTTTGTTTTCAACATCAAGCCGAAACAATAATCTTACATATTGAAGTAAAAGTTGGCAAGTCGGGTATCGCATTTTTTTAGATGTAATTATAATTCTTAAAATTTAAACATCCCTGCGTTTGATTCCGCGACACGCCCTTTAACTTTCTTTACTTTACAAACAAGCTTATTTGTCGAACCAGCCTTCCATTACAGAGTTTTGCACAATGATGGTTTGATCCCGTTCGGGTCCGGTTGAGATTAAACCGATTTCCACGCCGATTGAATTTGATAAAAACTCGACGTATTCGCGGGCTTTTTTCGGCAATTTTTCGATATCAGTAACGCCTAAAGTTTCGCTTTTCCAGCCTTCGAGCGTTTCGTAGATCGGTTTTATCAAGCGCAAATCCTGCGAAACAGCCGGGAATGTATCTACTCTTTCGCCGTTGATTTCATACCCGATGCAGACTTTTATTTCGTCTAAAGCGTCGAGAACGTCGAGTTTTGTCAGCGCGACCGAGTTGAAACCGTTAAGTTCAGCCGCGTACCTGGTGGCGACGGCATCGAACCAGCCGCAGCGTCTGGGGCGTTTGGTTACGGAGCCGTATTCGTTGCCGCGCTTGCGGATCAAATTCGCCATCGTTTCTTCTTCGTCGAGCATTTCCGTCGGGAAAGGACCTTCGCCGACGCGCGTTGCGTAAGTTCTGACAATGCCGAGAACGCCCGTGATGTGATGCGGCGGAATTCCCGCGCCGACCGATGCTCCGCCCGCCGTCGGGTTTGAAGATGTCACATACGGATATGTTCCGTGATCGACGTCGAGCAAGGTTGCCTGCGCGCCTTCGAGAAGAATCTTTTTGTTTTGTTTTTTGGCTTCCGAGAAAAAATGCGACGTTTCGCAGACAAACGGCTTTAATCTCTCGACAAGCGCCGACGTTTCTTCAAAAATCTGATCGGCGTAAAGCGGCGGCTGACCGTATGTGACGATGATTCGATTGGCTTCTTCGAGGTTTCGCTCGATTCTAAGCTTCAAAACTTCCGGCGAAAGCGCGTCGGAAACGCGGATTCCGCGACGACCGACCTTATCTTCATACGCCGGACCGATCCCGCGCAGAGTCGTGCCGATTTTTTCATTGCCGAGACGCTCTTCCGAAGTGTGATCGAGAGCGCGGTGATACGGCATAATAAGGTGCGCGCGGCTCGTAACAATTAAACGCTCCGGCGTGATCGAAATGCCCTGCGACTGCATCTGGTCAACTTCTTCGAAAAACGCTTTCGGATCGATGACCATTCCGTTTCCGAGAACGCATGTTGTATCCTCGTGAATGATACCGGACGGCAAAAGCCTTAAAACAAACGCTTTATCGCCGACATAAACCGAGTGACCGGCATTATGCCCGCCCTGGTAACGCGCCACTATATCGAACCGATCCGCCAGCAGATCAACAACTTTTCCTTTTCCTTCGTCGCCCCATTGTGCGCCGATAATTACAATTATCATTTATCCTTATTATTATTTAATAGTTATTATTCAGCCCGGTTTCAGCCCGTCAGCTTTTGAATATTAAATATTAAACTTTCTCCAGTCTTCCTTTAGCATTGCGTAAACCGCCCAGTCCTTAAGTTCGTCGTTCAGCAATTCGACCTGCCGGTGAACGCCTTCGAGTTTGAATCCGAGTCTTTCAGGGATGGCGCGGCTCTTAGTGTTTTCGACATTACAGTTTATCTGCACGCGGTTTAAATTCAAATCGTTGAATGCATAATCCATCAAAACGCGGCTGCATCTCGTCGCGATGCCTTTTCCCTGCGCCCCTTTTGCCAGCCAATACCCGAGCTGAACCGATTTATTTGCTTCATTTAAATTGTGCAAGCCGATTGTTCCGACAATTTTCTGCCGCAAAACAACGCAAACGGCAAATGTTCCGTTTGCGGCTAATTCAAACAGGTTCTTTTTTATAAAATCGCGCGCCTCAATGATCGAATAAGTGTCTGTCGCCCAGGGCATCCATAATTTCAATTGCTCCAAGTTTTCGCGAACCGCCGCGTAAAGCTCTTCGGCATCCTGAAGCATCGGCAAAACCAGTTTCAATTCATGATCGATTTCATAGCAAAACATATTATTTTAGTGAAAGGTTAAAATGAAAAGTTAAAAGTTAAAAAACAAATTAACAAGCCGCTTTCACTTTTCACTTTTCACTTTTTCGCTTTTAATTAATCACTTTTCACTTTTTCGCCATTTCATAAAGCTTTACGTACTTTCTCGCGGCGTTTTCCCAAGAGTTGTCAATCGTCATACCGTTGCGCTGCAAGCGACGCCAGGCGTCAGATTCGTGATAAGCAAATAAGGCTTCGTAAATTTTTTCCAAAAACTTATCCGCTTCGTATTCACTAAACTTAAATCCGTTTCCGGTATTTCTGACGCGGTCGAAGTTTTCCACCGTGTCGTCCAGACCGCCGACGGCTCGCACAATCGGAATAGTCCCGTAGCGCAGCGAATACATCTGATTAAGCCCGCACGGCTCGAAACGCGAAGGCATCATAAACATATCCGCTCCGGCTTCGATCAGATGCGCTAAATCCTCGTTGTAACCGCGATAAACGCCGACTTGCCGCGGAGCGTAATCGCGCAGATTCTGCCAGAAATCTTCGTATTCTTTCGCGCCCGAACCGAGCGAGACGATATAAGCTCCGGTCGCAAGGATTTCGCCCGCAGTCTGCATCATCAGATCGATTCCCTTTTGCGAAGTAAGCCGCGTGATCGACGCGAAAACAGGCTTTTCCAGATCAACCGGCAAAGAAAATTGTTCGAGCAGGGCTTTTTTGCAATCAAGCTTTCCGCTTAAATCCTGCGCGTTATATTGAGCCGGCAAAACCGGATCGGCTGCCGGATTCCAGACGTCGTAATCGACTCCGTTTGTAATCCCGATCAGGCGATTTGAACGCTGCCGCAAAAGCCCGTCGAGCCCGTAGCCTTCTTCGGGCGTTTGAATTTCGTAGGAATAGCGCGGCGAAACCGTCGAGAGAATATCGGAAACAGCCAGCCCGGCTTTCATCGCCGACGCGTGACCGTTGAGCAAAAAAGCATTGCGCGCGAATTCGCTGCTGAAACCGAATTTCCAAAGCTCTTCGGCGCTGAACGCGCCTTGATACGCGAGATTATGAATGGAAAAAACGGTTCTGCTGTTGCGCCAGTAATCATCCCAAAGCCGTTTCGAAGCGATTTCGACGGCGGCGAAACCGCAGTGCCAATCGTTTAAATGAATAATGTCGGGCGGCGCGCCGATGCGTTCGATCAGGACGAGCGCGGCATGATTAAAAAAAGCGAATCGCTCGTAATCTTCCGCGTAGCCGTAAAGCGAATCTCTATGAAAATATTCGGGAGCGTCGATCAAAAAAGTCGGCGAACCGTTTGCTTCGCTGTAAAAAACGCGCGCTCGATACGATGTTCCGCGCCAGTTAACCCATAAATCGTCAATCGCCAGATGCGAAAGATATTCGGGTTTCGTTTGACGATAAAGCGGCGTAATCAAAACGCTGTCTTCGCCGATACGTTTCAACGCTTTCGGCAAAGCGCCGGCAACATCGCCGAGCCCTCCGGTTTTTGAATATGGAACCGCTTCCGCGGAAAGAACAGCAATTCGCATTTTTGATTTCAGCAAAGGCTAGAAAACGCCCGCACAAGCTTTATTATTCTTTAATATTTAAGACTTATCAAATCTGCCTTTTGTGGAATGTTTTGTCAAGAAAGCCTCAACACAAAAAGAGGCTGGCGTTTTTGCCAACCTCTTTTTTATACAAACGATTTTCATTAAACGCCTTAATGCGTTTTAGGTTTGCATTGAAGCCAGGAACTCCGAGTTCGCCTTTGTTTTTGAAAGACGTTCGAGAACGACTTCCATCTGCTCGACGGGCGAAAGCGGATTGAGAACGCGGCGCATAACCCAGATGCGGTTCAAGTCTTCCTTGCTGATGAGCAATTCTTCTTTACGCGTTCCGGAGCGCTGCAAATCGATTGCCGGGAATAAGCGTTTGTCGCTTAAGCGGCGATCGAGATGAATTTCCGAGTTACCGGTTCCTTTAAATTCCTCAAAGATTACGTCGTCCATTCTCGAACCCGTATCGATTAAAGCCGTCGCGATAATCGTCAGGCTTCCGCCTTCTTCGATATTGCGCGCCGCGCCGAAAAAGCGTTTCGGACGCTGCAAAGCGTTTGAATCGATACCGCCCGAGAGAATTTTGCCCGACGGCGGAACGACCGCGTTGTGCGCTCGCGCGAGACGCGTGATCGAATCGAGCAGAATGACGACGTCGCGTTTGTGTTCGACGAGGCGTTTCGCTTTTTCGATCACCATATCGGCAACCTGCACGTGTCGTGTCGGCGGTTCGTCAAATGTCGAAGAGATAACTTCGCCCCTGACCGAACGCTGCATATCGGTAACTTCTTCCGGTCGCTCGTCAATCAGCAAAACGATCAAGGTCACTTCCGGATGATTTTCCGTGATCGAATTGGCAATCGTCTGCAAAAGCATCGTTTTACCGGTTCGCGGCGGCGCGACGATCAATGCGCGCTGTCCTTTTCCGATCGGCGTGACCAGATCGATAACCCGCGCCGATACGTGATCGGGCTTGGTTTCCATTCTGAGCTGCTCATCGGGATAAAGCGGCGTTAAGTTGTCGAAAAAGACTTTTTCCCGCGCCACTTCGGGCGCTTCGAAATTGATCGCTTCGACCTTAATCAGCGCGAAATATCGCTCGCCTTCTTTCGGCGGACGGATTTGCCCGGAAACCGTGTCGCCCGTTCGCAAATCGAATTTGCGAATCTGCGACGGCGATACGTAAATATCGTCGGGACCGGGAAGATAATTGTATTCGGGTGCGCGCAGGAAACCGAAGCCGTCAGGCAGGGTTTCGAGAACGCCTTCGGAAAAAATCAAACCGCTTTTTTCCGTCTGCGCGGCGAGAACCTTAAAAATCAATTCCTGTTTGCGCAAGCCGGTCGCGCCTTCGATGCCCAGGTCTTTGGCGACAGTTGTCAATTCGCTGATCGACATATCTTTCAATCCGGCTAAATCCAGGGTTGCGGTTGCCTGTACGTTTTGAGATTTTTTTCTCTCGTTTTGATCCCCGCTTGATTTTTCACTGTTCTCAGAACCGTCGTTATTAACTTGTTCTGATTCGACAAAACCGTTTTCTTCCGGATTTGTTTCCTTCACCTTTCTTGTTGTTCTTGTTGTTTTGGTTGCCATGTTAATTCCGTTTGTCTTTGGTAGCAGTTGAAGTTTCAGACTTTAGAGTTTCAAACGTTGTATCACAACTGTCGTAAAAGGATTTGAAATACTAAAGTGGAGATTAAAGTATGGAAAGTTCGTAGTAGTGCCAAAGATTTAAGCCCTAGAGCTTTCGTAAAAACCCTTGAGTTTTTTTAGGGATGTTTATTTATTACTACATTTAAAGAGAAAAATCAACTATTGCGTCAAAAATTATTCAATGCAGTGCCGATTTTCGTCCATATACTTTCTCTACCTTTCCCGGTGATAGAAGAGTAAGTCAAAATCTCGCTTTTCGGCAAAATTTTCTTTATTTCAAATAAGCTTTTATTTAGCTGGTTAGAAGAAAGTTTATCGGCTTTGGTTGCTACTATTATGTGATTTTTGTTGTAGTAATGGAGCCATTCGTTCAATTGAATATCAAGCGCCGTCGGATTGTGACGCGAGTCAATTAATTGAATCGACAAAACGAGCGATTCGCGCCCCGAGAGATACTCTTCCGCCATCACGCCCCAATCGGCGCGCGTCGATTTCGAAACTCTCGCGTAACCGTAGCCCGGCAAATCCGCAAAATAAAAGCTTTCATTTATCAGAAAGAAATTGATGCTCTGCGTTCTGCCCGGCGTGTTTGAAGTGCGCGCCAGCCCTTTTCTCTGCAAAAGAGAATTAATCAGGCTGGACTTGCCGACGTTAGATCGCCCGAGAAAAGCAATTTCGGGCAAGCCGTCGGTTGTCCAGTGCTCACGGTTAAACGCGCTTTTTACAAAATTTACACTATTTATCTTCATTTCATTATGTATTTTTTCATACAGATTTTATTATTAACAATACAATATAATTGAATTTTACGAATAGACCAGGAGGGATTTATGTTCAAAAAAGAAGATAAAGGAATTTTAGTCGCGGTAGGCGGAGGCGAGTCCGCCGATATTACCGATGATTCGATAAAAATCATCGAAAAGTTTATAGAATATTCGGGCGGAATCAATAAAGCGAAAATTATTGTTATGACGGTCGCCACCAACAAGCCCGAAGAAGCGCGCGAGCGTTACGAAGAATTGTTCGGACGAATAAATTTTAAGAATTTCGATTTCGTAAATATCACAGATCGCAGCGAGGCTTACGAGAAAGAGGTTTTGAAAAAGATAGAATCGGCAACCGGTTTATATTTTACCGGCGGCAACCAGCTTCACGTGACGGCTTTAACCGGCGGGTCGCCGCTTCATCAATTAATTCTGGATAAATTCAGCGAAGGTTTAGTTATCGGCGGAACGAGCGCCGGAGCGATGATGATGTCTTCTTCGACATTGGTTTCCGGTGAAACCGACTGCGCTCCGAGGCTCGGCGCCATTGAAGTAGCGCCCGGCATGGAGCTTATCGACAATTCAATTATAGATACGCATTTTTCCCAGAGAGGTCGCCACGGACGCCTGCTTTCCGCTGTTGTTCATAATCCGCAGGCGATCGGCATCGGGATTGACGAACGCACCGCAATGATCGTCCAGGGCAATAAATTCGAAGTTGTCGGCGAAGGCGCCGTGACGGTCATCTGCGCCAAAAATTCGATGCATACGAACTTACCCTATATAAAAACCGACGAAACCATCAGCGCTTTCGGTGTTGATTTTCACGTTTTGCCCGAAGGCTATGAATATGATTTGAGCAAGCGCGAACCTATAACACCGAACACGAAAAAAATGGTCGAAGGAAAATAAATTAAAAATATCAAGGGGGAAACATGCGTTTAATAAAAGTTTCAGCGCCACTGGGACGAGGCGCTGATGTTGCGAAATTGGCTTTCAACGAAGGAATAAAAGACGTTTCGATTTATAATGCCGCGAAGCATTCCGCCGAAGGCGATGTAAAAAATCAGGACGTAATCGAGATAGCCACTTCGACTCCTAAAGGAAAGCATTTTATTGACGCTCTTTTAGGAGCCGAATTTTTCGATCGGCAAAATTTTTCAGTTGCCGTCCGGCAGCCTCGTTCAATTCTTTCGAGCGAAAACTTGCGGGAATTAACCAGACCTCTCGTCGATCCGGCGACCGATATTTTCGAAGAATTGTGGCAATTCAGTCATATAACAATCGGATTTATCGGGCGCGTTTTTATCGCCGCCTGTTTGCTAGCCTACGGTCTGATTCATCAGAAAATTTTGATAATAATCGCCGGTCTTTTATTTTTGCCGCTTTTGCCGCTTCTTCTGGCAATCGGTTTCGGTTCGTGGACAAAGCAGCCGAAATTAGTTTTGCAGGCTTTTCTGGCGTTTATAACGGCAACCGTTTTACTTTTACTCGGAGGCGCCGCAATCGGCGCAGTTTCCAGCCCGCCGGTTCAATACGATGAATTCAATTCTTTGCCCGTTACGTTTGTGATCGCCTTAGCGGTCGGCATCGCGGCGGGTCTGGCGAACGTCGACGACGTCGGCAACCGGGCGATGATCGGACTGGCGGCAACGTCCCAGATCGCGATCGTTCCCGTCTGGTTCGGTATCTGTTTAGTTCTCGGTTTTCCGGCGACGACCGGCGAAAGCGAACTGACAAAGCACGCGCTATCGTTTCCGCTAACAATTCTGACTATTATCGGCGCTTCTCTGGCGACTTATGTTTTGCTGGGCGCGGCGAGCCAGCGGCTGAAAAATGTCAGAAACGAATAAAATGACAAAATAAAAGGTAAATACAAAACAAGATGCTAACAATAATCGAAAATGGGGAGATTTACGCGCCTTCTTCAAAAGGCGTAAACAATATTCTTTTAACCGAAAATAAAGTTCTAAAAATCGGCGTCAAGCGTGAACACGTCGAAGCGCTCGGAATCGAATTCGAAGTGATAGATGCCGACGGGTGCGTCGTCACTCCCGGTTTTATAGATCCGCATCAGCATCTGCTCGGCGGCAGCGGCGAAAAAGGATTTTCTTCGCAAACGCCGGAGATAAGCGCGACGGAAATTATCGAATCAGGAATTACAACCGTCATCGGGTGCCTGGGCGTCGACACGACGATGAAAACGATGGCTGGACTTCTGGCAAAAGCGAAGGCGCTGAAAGAAGAGGGTTTGAACGCATATATCTGGTCGGGCGGCTACGACGTTCCGCCGACGACGATTACCGATTCGGTGCGAAACGATATTATGTTTATCGAAGAAGTAATCGGTGCCGGTGAAATCGCAATTTCCGATGAGCGCTCGACCGATCATATTCCGCACGAATTAGCCCGCCTCGTCATCGATACGCACAACGGCGGAATGCTGAGCCGAAAAGCGGGTGTGACGCATTTTCATGTCGGCAAGACCGAAGACCGTTTGAAATCTCTCAGAAAGCTGCTCGACGAGTTTCCAATCAAACCCGAATGGATTTATCCGACGCATATCACGCGCAGCGAAGAATTGATGAAAGAAGCCATCGAGCTTGCCGCGAACGGCTCGTTCGTCGATATGGATACGGTCGATGAAGATTTGCCTAAATGGCTGCGCTTTTATCTGGATAACGGCGGAAAGCCCGAGCAGCTGACGATTTCAACCGATGCTTCGATTACCAGCCCGAAAAATCTTTTCGAGCAGATTCGCATCTGTATTCTCGAACATAACTTTTCGCTCGCAGAAATTCTGCCGTGTGCCACGGCGAACACGGCAAAGGTTTTAAAGCTGAAAGATAAAGGCGAAATTGCCGAAAACAAATCTGCCGATATTCTGATTCTGGATAAAGACACGCTTGCGATACGCGACGTCATCTGCGGCGGACGTCGTTTGTTCAGGGACGGTTCGTTAGCCTTCAAAGAGCGTTTTCTCAAAGAAAGCAACCGGAGCGTCATTCTTAAAGGCGAAAAGGAACTGAAATCGGTAAACGATCCGGGCGAAAGCGACGAGTAAAATCTTGACTGAAAATCTTTCGGATATTTCTTCGAGATGATTTTCAAATCTTGTTCTTTTGCGTCTTTACTTAAAAAAACAAAAGAGGCGCCGAGATTGTTAAAATTCGGCGCCTCTTTTTCGTTTTTTCGTTTAATAACTTTTCCCGCGTTAAGCGTTTTTTGACATTTCGGCGCGAGCTTTTATCATGCGCTGAAACATTTCGCGGCGCGCAGCCAGCATTTCTTTGGCGTTCGGCTGTCTCATCACTAATTTTTCCAGATTTTTCAGATATTTCGGATTGCCCGTTTTTTCTCTTACTTCTTTTAAATACGGTTCGATTTTCGCAAAAACCGCGATGTGTTCGTTTTCCGTATCGTTAAACATTTCCTCGTTTATCGCGCCGTGATTGACAAGCCCAGCCGCCATATCCCAGTACGAAACGACCATACGAAAATACGCCGACGTCTCTTCGGAAATCATCGTTTTCAAAACGTCGTCGGCGCTCTGCGGAAAAAATCCGAATATCCAGTTTCGCGCTTCCCGCATTTTCGTTTCGCGCCGTAGATCATACAATTTCAGAATTAAATCTGCCGATTTTGCTTTACTCATTATTTTTCTCCCTGAACTTTTTAGAATTTGCAATCAGATTGTATGACTTGAAGCGGATGGTTCCAAATGCCTGAGCCCGAAATCAACTATTTTCTTGACGCTAAAAACGGCATTGTAATCCCTGCAATTATCATAATGACTCCAATAACAATCCCGATCACCGAAACGAACGTAAAAACCGCAATCGCCGCTCCGGAAAAAATGAGTAAAAGGCTGAAAATCCATATGCCTAACGATTTATAAACGGGCGTATCATCTTTGCCGCCGGGCTTTAAATTCAATTCCTTGAAGGCGGAACCGATATCGCTTGCCGTAATTGATGTTTTACTCGCGACCTTTTGATCGTCGCTCGTTAAATCATTGCCTGCCAGGTCGCCGGTATCTTTATTGTTCATAATTTCACGCTTTCCCGCTGCAAATTTTCTTTTGGTTAAATTATAAACTTTAGATCCGGTATGTTTTGTTTATCAGATTACTTAACAAAACATATTTATTTTTGATTATTCAAAAAAAAGACCGATCTCAAAGTTGATCTGACAAGAATTGCTGCCTGTTAAATCAAACTGAAATCGGTCTTTTTAATTAAACTTTTTAATTTATAAAAGGTTTCTTTATTCTATGGTCGCCGAAATATCCGCCGATGATTTACCGTCAGCCCAAATCGGCTGCGTTTCGATAATTTCATCGTTTTTTGACTTTTCCAGCGCGTAATCTAAAACCTCGTCGATCATTTCAACGGTGTGAATCGTTAAATCTTCGCGGACTTCTTCCGGCACGTCGGCTAAATCCTTTTCGTTATCTTTCGATAAAATAATCGTTTTAATGCCGAAGCGATGCGCCGCGAGCAGCTTTTCCTTAACGCCGCCGATCGGCAGAACCTTGCCGCGCAGAGTGATTTCCCCGGTCATCGCCACGTCGTGTCTCGCGCGTTTTCCGGTTAAAGCCGAAACCATCGCCGTCGCCAGCGTAATGCCCGCGCTCGGTCCGTCTTTCGGAATCGCGCCCTCGGGAACGTGTATGTGCAAATCTTTTTCGCGAAAATCATCGTGGCTGATCCCGAGTTTTTCGGCGCGAGTGCGAACGCAGGTCAAAGCGGCGCGCGCCGATTCCTGCATTACTTCGCCGAGTTTTCCGGTCAAAGTCACTTCGCCTTTTCCTTTAACGATCGTCGCTTCGACCTGCAAAACATCGCCGCCGACTTCCGTCCAGGCTAAACCGTTGACCAGACCGATTTCCGATTTGCGCGCGATATCCTGTTTGCGGAAACGAATCGTTCCGAGCAGCTCGCGAACTTTTTCGGCGTCGATAACGGCGCGAAAGTCTTCTTTGGCTTCGGCGACAACGTATTTTCTGGCGATTTTGCGAACGCACGAACCGATTTCCCTTTCGAGATTTCGCACGCCCGCTTCGCGCGTGTAATGACGAATGATTTCCAAAATGCCGTCGTCTGTAAACTTGATTTTTTCTTCGTCCAAGCCGTTGCCTTCGGCTTGTTTCGCAATCAAATGCCTTTTAGCGATCTCGACTTTTTCGCGCTCCGTGTAACCGGAAAGATTCAGAATTTCCAGACGGTCTTGCAGCGCGGGCGGAATCGTATGCAGAACGTTTGCCGTCGCGATAAAGAACACGTTCGATAAATCGTAATCCACGTCTAAATAATGATCGCGGAAAGTGCTGTTTTGTTCCGGGTCGAGAACTTCGAGCAGCGCCGCCGACGGGTCGCCGCGAAAATCGCGACCGAGTTTGTCCACTTCATCGAGCAGAATTACCGGATTAATCGTTCCGGCGCGTTTCATTAATTGGACGATTTGTCCGGGCAGCGCGCCGATATAAGTTCTTCTGTGACCGCGAATTTCGGCTTCGTCGTGAACGCCGCCGAGCGCGAGGCGAACGAATTTTCTGCCCGTCGCTTTGGCGATCGATTTTCCCAAGCTGGTTTTTCCGACGCCCGGCGCGCCCGCAAAACACAAAATCGTGCCTTTCGGGTTTTTCACCAGCTGGCGAACGGCTAAAAATTCTAAAATTCGCTCTTTAATTTTCGTTAGCGCGTAATGATCTTCGTTCAGAACTTTTTCGGCTTCGGTTAAATCTTCGATTTCTTCCGAACGCTCCGTCCACGGAACATTGATGAGCCAATCAAGATACGTGCGCGAAACGGTCGATTCGGCGGACATCGGCGGCATCGCTTCGAGACGCGCGAATTCCTGCAAAGCCTTTTCTTTAGCTTCGTCGGTCATTCCGGCTTCTTCGATTTTTTTCTTTAATTCGTCGAGCTCGGCTTTATCGTCTTTGCGCCCGAGTTCTTTATGAATCGCTTTTATCTGCTCGTTCAAGTAATATTCGCGCTGATGCTTGTCCATCTGTTTTTTCGTGCGCGTGTGAATCGAACGGTCGAGCTGCCGTTTTTCGATCTCGGCTTCGAGAATGTCGCAGAGTTTCTGCAAGCGCTCCTGTACGGAAAACGTTTCGAGCAATTCCTGTTTTTCATCAACCCCGATTCTTAAATGCGAGCTCATCGCGTCGGCGATCTGCGCGGCGGAAATTCCGCGCAGACTCGCGTGCAGCGCGTCCGTGTATGCGTCGGGCGAAACGCGCAAAAATTGTTCGACCAAAGTATGAATTTTCTGCAAAAGCCCGTCGGTTCTATAGCCGGATTCGTCGATCGACTGAATTTTGCGGACGTGCGCGAAAAACATTCCGTCTTCGTCCTGCTCGACTTTGACCGATTGCCCGCGCTCGCGTCCTTCGACGACGACTTTAATCTGCCCGTTATCCTGCCTCTGAGCCTGTAGAATTCTGCCGAGAGTTCCGATTGTATAAATCTGTTCGGAATTCGGCTCGTCGATCGTCGCATCGTGCTGCGTGGCGAGGAAAATATTACGCTCGCCGGTCATCGCCTGTTCGAGTGCGCGAACAGAGCTCGGACGACCGATCTTAAATGCAACTTTCGTAAACGGGAAAATAACTACATCACGTATTGGAACCATCGGATAACGCTTAATGTCCGAAGGCATTTGGTCTGAAAATTCTTGCATATATTTGGAATTGTTTCTGTGGATATAAGATTTTTAAGGGTTAGTTATATTTACTCAAAAAGTTCGGATAAAGGCAATTGCAAATTAATCAATTTATATTGCAAGTAAGTGTTTCTCAATTTATAAATAACTATTAACCCGCTACTTTTAATTTTAAATCATTAAAGCGGTTTTTATCTAGTTTTTTTCGACAAAAAAGCGGAAAGTCATTGAACTTTCCGCTTTTTCAGTTTTTACCTTTATTTCAAGCCGCTTCTTCCAGTCTGGAAACGAGGTCGAAAACCGGCGTTTTTTTCTCGATCATCTCTTTGGTAATGACCAGGTCTTTCACTTTTTTCTCTGAAGGAAGAACATACATCGATTCAAGCAGAATTTCCTCTAGAATCATCATCAGCCCGCGCGCGCCGACTTTTCGCTTGAGCGCTTCGTGAGCGATCGCTCTTAAAGCGCCGTCCGTAAATTTCAATCCGATGTTATCGAATTCGAATTTGCGCTGATATTGCTTGATCAAGGCGTTTTTCGGCTCGGTCAGAATTTTAACCAGCGCCTCTTCATCCAGCTCGTGCAAAGTACCGATAACAGGAAGACGACCGACGAATTCCGGAATCAAACCGTAATGCATTAAATCTTCGGGTTCGAGTTTTCCGACCGCTTCGTTATGCCGCTCGGCGCTCGATTTAATATCGGCTTGAAAACCGAGAGATTTGTTGCGATAACGTTTTTCCACGACTTTTTCCAAACCGATAAACGCGCCGCCGCAGACAAATAAAATATTCGTCGTGTCGATTTGTATAAAATCCTGCTGCGGATGCTTGCGCCCGCCGCCGGTCGGAATATTGGCGATTGTGCCTTCTAAAATTTTCAAAAGCGCCTGCTGAACGCCTTCGCCCGACACGTCGCGCGTGATCGAAGGATTGTCGTCCTTGCGGCAAATCTTGTCGATCTCGTCGATGTAAATAATGCCTGTCTGGGCTTTTTCGACGTCGTTGCCCGCCGACTGCAAAAGCCTTAAAAGTATGTTTTCCACGTCTTCGCCGACGTAACCGGCTTCGGTCAGGCTCGTCGCGTCAACGATGCAGAAAGGAACGCTCAAAACTTTTGCAAGCGTCTGGGCGAGCAGTGTTTTTCCCGTTCCGGTCGGACCGATAAGAAGAATATTCGATTTTTGCAGCTCGATATCGGCGCGGCGCTTGATTAATTCCAAACGTTTGTAGTGCTGGTAAACCGCGACCGAAAGACGTTTTTTCGATTCGTCCTGCCCGATTACGTATTCATCGAGAAAAGATTTGATTTCCTGAGGTTTCGGCAGGGCGCTTCGAACAGTCGCCGTTTCGGTCTGCTCGTCGTCGTTGATAATTTCATTACAAATGTCTATGCATTCGTTGCAGACGTAAACACCGGGTCCGGCGATGAGTTTACGAACGTCATTTTGCGATTTCCCGCAAAATGAGCAGCAAAGAAGTTCTTCTGGGCGACGGAATTGGGGCATATATTAAGTTTACGAATATCGGCGGAAAACGGCGGACATCCGCCGGCATTCAGAATTGTTTTTAACGTCTGGCTGCCGGCAGCTATCCGCAACTTTATGCCGATTATTTTTCTCTATGTTCGATTACTTCGTCGATCAAACCGTATGCTTTTGCCTGAATCGGCGATAAAATACGATCGCGTTCGACGTCGAGTTCGACCTGTTCGAAACTCTGTTTACTGTGATGCGCCAGGATACGCGAAGTGAGTTCGCGCATACGCAAAATTTCTTCCGCCATAATGCGAACGTCGGTTGCCTGTCCTGAAGCTCCGCCCGACGGCTGGTGAATCAAAATACGCGAATGAGGGAGCGCAAAGCGTTTTCCGGCTGTTCCGGCTGCGAGAAGCAGCGCGCCCATCGATGCGCATTGTCCGATACAAATCGTCGTCACGTCGTTTTTGATAAACTGCATCGTGTCGTAGATTGCCATTCCGGCTGTGATCGAACCGCCCGGGCTGTTGATATACAGGTTGATATCGCGTTCCGGGTCTTCGGCTTCGAGAAAAAGCAATTGGGCGACGATTAAATTGGCGATTTGATCGTCAATCGGGGTGCCGATAAAAATAATACTGTCTTTTAATAATCTGGAAAAAATGTCGAAGGCTCTTTCGCCGCGCGAAGTTTGTTCGACTACCATTGGTACTAAAGCCATAATTTTTCTCTCTTCTATATCCTCAAAATTCGGGAACTAAATGTTTAAGAACTTGTTTAATTGAACGAAGATAAGTTGTTGAAAAACGGCTTCTTGCCATTTCGAATTCCGATTTTACAACTTATCCGTCAAATTGCAACTCTACAAGGGCTTAAAACTCTATTTCTCTTTGGCTGTTTTTTTCTTGGTTTCTTTTTTTGCAGCCTTTTTCTTTTCTGTTTTTTCCGGTTCGGCGGACGTTTCTTCCGATTTCGCTTCGGTTTCTTCCGATTTCGCTTCCCGTTCGCTGTGCGCGCCGGTTTCTGCCGATGCCTGAGCTTGCGGCAGAGTTTCGTCAATCCATTCGCCGTCGGTCACTTTTGCGTGTTGAATCAGAGCTTCGATTGCTTTGCGCGTTTTTAAGTTGTTCTTAATGTTTTCTTCGCCGCCCTGCTGCTGCGCCAGCGAACTGCGGATTTCTTCGGGCGTCGCGCGGTAATAATCCGCCAATTTCTGAATTTCTTCGTCAACTTCCGCGTCGGCGACCTCGACGCTTTCCAGTTCGGCTACTTTTTCAAGAAGCATCGCGCCGCGCACATCGCGCTCGGCTTGAGTTTTCATCTGGTTAAACGCCATCTCGATAAACTGCTTATCGACTTTATTTAAATCCGCTCCGCGCTGCTGTAAATCCTGCGCGAAGTTATTTAAAAGATTACGCGCCTGAACATCTATCAACGCGCCCGGAACTTCGAATTCGTGATTCTCGATAAACCTGGCGATGGCGTTATTTCTCAAACGAGCATCGGCGTCGGTTTCGTTGTATTTCTGCAAATCATCGCGCAGCCTGGCGCGCAAATCTTCGAGCGACTCGTAGCCTTCGTCGAGGCTTTTCGCCCATTCGTCATTCAATTCCGGCGTTTCCATTCTGCCGACCGATTTGACCTTAGCTTTATAATTAACCGTTTTGCCCGCTAATGCCGGCGAAGAGAAATCCTCCGGGTACGAGACGGTAAATTCCTTTTCTTCGTCCTCGGCAAGCCCGATTAAATTTTCCGAAAACGATTTTTCAATCGATTCGTCGCCGATCGGAATTTCCAGATCGTCGGCTTTGATCGGTTCGGCTTCGGCTTCGCCTTCAAACGTTCCTTCTAAATCAACGACGACGGTATCACCGGTTTCGGATTTGCGGTTTTCGACCGGGATCAACGCCGCCTGCTGCTGCAAACGATTGTCGATTAAATCTTCGACATCGGAATCCTGCACCGGTTTTACGCGGCGCGTAAGTTCCAGTCCTTTATATTCGGGCGTCGGGATTTCCGGCATCACTTCGACGTGAATGTGCAGAGAAACCGGCTGAGAACCGTTTAATTTCAATTCCTGCGAGTTTTCCAGGTGAAGTTCCGGCTCGGCGAGCGGCTGCAAACCGTGTTCTTCGATTGCCGCCGAAACAGCGCCCGGCAGAATTTCCTGAAACACGTCGCTGCGAATCTCGTCGCGATAGCGCATCCGGATAACATCGACCGGAGCGTTTCCTTTGCGAAATCCGGGCACGTTGGCTGAATTCGCATATTTCTGACTGACTTTGTTATACGCCGCTTTTACGGTTTCCGCGTCAATCTCGATTTTAATTTCTTTTTTTGTGGTTGATACGTCGATCAGTTCTGTTTTCATTTAATAAATATAGTTTGATTAATGGTGAATGGTGAATGGCAAATAAATTTTTTTTTCAATATTCATTCACCATTCACCATTAATAAATCCCTTTGGTGCTGAGAGCGAGACTCGAACTCGCACGCCTTACGGCACTGGCTCCTAAGACCAGCGCGGCTACCAATTACGCCATCTCAGCTTAAACCTTGCAAAAAACAAGTAATTTTGAATTTATCGAATTTGGAAAAGAATGTCTAGCAAGGCATTTTAGTGAGTGTTTATTTCGACAAATACTTGCGTTTATATTCTTCCAAAGCGCGGTCGGCATCCTGCGTATCGGCAAGCGAAACCGGCGTTTTCTCTTCTAATTTCGGTTGCTCCGGCTTCTTTTTTAAATATTTATAACCGACCGATCCGCCGATCGCGATGACGCCGAGCACGAACAAGTACCATAAAGCGCTGTAAACGATTCCGATCACGGCAAAACCGAGCATTACCAGCAAATACAACCCGACGGCAATTAGTATGAGTTTGATGTAATTCATCGCTTTGTTTTTCCTTCCGGTTTAAATTTTATCCTATTTCATAAATCCACGCCAAAATCGTATAATCCGAAAAGTTTATATTATTAAATTTTACGAATTTGAGGATACGGTTTTGACTTTTCAAAAAGCAACGCTCAAACAAATTTCCGACCAATTAAATGCAGAGTTTTACGGCGATGAAACGATTGAAGTTTCAGACGTAACGCACGATTCGCGCCAGGCGACACGCGGAACGCTGTTTACCGCAATTCGCGGTTTAACGATGGACGGTCATCGTTTTATTGATGACGTAATCCGGCGCGGCGCTGCCGGTATAATTTCAGAACTCGATCCGCCGGCAAATTTTCATGGCTCGTGGCTGAAAGTAAAAAATTCGCGCGAAGCTTTAGCCAAAGCCGCTTCGGTAATTTACGGCAATCCTTCGCGCGATTTAAAGCTGGTCGGAATAACCGGAACAAACGGCAAAACCACAACGACGTATCTTTGTTTCGCTCTCGCCGAAGCAAATCGCGAAAAAGCCGCGATGCTGACGACGGTCGAGTATCGAATCGGCGAAAAAAGCGAGCCAGCCGTGCGCACTACGCCTGAAGCTTCCGACACAAACCGTTTTCTGCGCCGGGCTCTAAACGAAAACTGCGAAATGGCGGTCATGGAAACTTCTTCGCAGGCGATCGATTTGCATCGCTGCGACGGGCTCAGATTTCAGGTGGCGATCTTTACGAATCTGACGCGCGATCATCTCGATTATCACCATACGATGGAAAATTATTACGACGCGAAAAAACGTCTGTTTGACGGGCGTCTGGGCGAAAAGCCGTTTTCGTCTGTAATAAATATCGACGATGAATGGGGCGCGAGGCTCGCCGGTGAATTAAAAGCAGGCGGGCAGAGGGTCGTCGCGTTTTCGCAAAACTCGCCTGCCGATTTAACCGCCGAACAAATCGAGGTTTCATTAATAAAAGGAACTTCATTTGTTTTGCGAACGCCGTTCGGAGAAAGAAAAATTACTTCCCCGCTCGTCGGCAAACCGCACGTTTATAATATGCTTGCGGCAACTTCAGCCGCGCTTGAGCTCGGCTACGACCTCGATCTGATTTGCGAAGGTTTAAAAACCTGCGTCGGCGCGCCCGGCAGATTCGAAAGAGTCGAGCACGACGAAAATTTCGCCGTCGTCGTCGATTACGCGCATTCGGACGACGCGCTATTAAATACTTTGAAGACGGCAAGAGATTTAACCGACGGAAAAATCATCACTGTTTTCGGCTGCGGAGGCGACCGCGATAAAACAAAACGCGCTCCGATGGGCGAAGCTGCCGGGCGTCTCAGCGATTACGCCATTATCACGTCAGACAATCCGCGCACGGAAGACCCTCTGGAAATTATCAAAGAAATCGAAGCCGGCTTAAAACCGACAAATTGCCCGTATCAAAGCATTACCGACCGCCGCGAAGCAATTCACGCGGCTATCCGGAAAGCCAAACCGAAAGACGTTGTCATAATCGCTGGAAAAGGTCATGAAAATTATCAAATCGTCGGCAATGACAAATTCCATTTCGACGACCGCGAAGCTGCATTGGAAGCTCTCGAAAAATTAAAGGAAAATCAGTAAGACGAAGCGACGCAAAGGCGCTGAGAGCGCAGAGGACATAAAAAAGGGCAAAGAGTGAGTTTGCAAACACATTTGACGTGTATTCAACTTTACACTTTGCCCTTTCTTACTTTGCCTTTTGTTACTTTACCTTTTTTTACTTTACCCTTTTATCTTTCTTATTTTTCGATCTTTATTTTTCTATCCGGAAACAAATCATTTTTTTAATGTATCGACTAATTTTTCGAGAAAATCTTTCTGCGCTTCCGAAAGCTCGGTAAAGCGCGCGGCAAACCCGATTTCGAAAACGTGATTGACGACCTCGCCGAGAAACTGCACTTTCATTCCGCCGGTCAGCGGCAGAAATATTCTGACCGTTTCTCCGTCGTTCAATTCGCCCGAAGACAAAACGAAACAACCGGCGCTGCTTATGTCGCTGATCGTCCCGCTTTGCCTGCCGCTCGCGCCTTCCCACTCGACATCGATATTAACGCCGACTCTTTGGATATCGCGCCGGTCGCGCCCGCTTCGCCTGTCCCGAATTGCCATTTTTCCCTCTTAAGCTTTAGCAGCCTTTCCTTTCGTCAGATAGTAATAAACGGGTAATCCGATCAAAATCAGGAAAATTCCGAAAAATGATTTTCCGGGACTTGTCCAAAGCGTATTTAAAATCAGCCATCCGGCGACTAATAAAAATAAAATCGGGACGACCGGATAGCCGAATGTTTTATAAGGTCTTTCGGCATCCGGCATTTTACGGCGAAATACGAATACCGAAGATGTGACGAGCGCGTAAAAAAGCCATGAGCCGAAAATCACATAATCGGTCAAGGTGTCGAACGAACCGGACAGGGCAAGCACACAAGCCCAGACGCCCTGAACGAGCAAAGCCGTGATCGGAACACGCGTTCCTTCGGACAATTTGCCCATTGCCGAGAACATCACTCCATCGTGAGCCATCGCGTAAGGCACGCGCGAGCCGGTTAAAATCGATGTATGCAGCGTTCCAATCGATGAAATCATCAATCCGACCGTAAACAAGGCAACCGCGAAACCGGTGGCGAACGTTTTTATATCGCCGCTGAAAAATCTTTCGACGACAACTTTCGCCACCGAAGAATCTTTGGAAACCGATGCGACCGCCGTCGGGTCGAGAACGTAGAAATACGCGATATGAATCAGAACATAAACAGCCATAATAAACGCCGTTCCGCCGATCAACGCGATCGGGATATTACGGTGCGGGTCTTTTATTTCGCCGGCAACAAGCGTCAGGTTATTCCAGCCGTCATAGCCCCACAAAGCGCCGAGCATCGCCGCGCCGAAACCCGCCATAAACGTGTAGCCCGCGCCGCCGACTTTAACCGACTCGGAAACGCCTTCGCACGCGCCGCCCGTGTTCATTAGCGAGAAGTTTCCGAGATCGCCTCCGACCACAAAAAGAAACGCTCCGAGACCGACAAAAGCGATAAGCGCGATTTTCACGAAGGTTAAAGCCGTCGCTATCTGCCCGCTGAACGAAACCGACGCGCAGTTTACCGTTGTGATAATGACAATCATCATCACGGCGATTATTTGCAGAGAAGTAATTTCATAGGCAAAACCCAAAATGTTCGTGTTAATTATCGTTTGTTTTAGAGTGCCGTCCAGAAAATCATTTAATCCAATGGCGAAAGCGACGGCGACGGCTGCCTGCGAACCGGTTTTGGCGATAAAAATCTGCATCCAGCCGTAAAGAAAGCTCGAAACTCGCCCGTATGCGTCGCGCAAAAAAATGTATTCGCCGCCCGCGTGCGGTTTCATAGCGGAAAGTTCGGCATACGTTAAAGCGCCCGCCAGCGATAAAAGCCCGGCGGCGATCCAGGCGATCAAAACCCACGTCGGGCTGCCGACATTACAGGTCATAACGCGTGCTTTCAGGAAAACTCCCGTTCCGATGACGTTCCCGATAATAATAGATATCGCGGCTATCAATCCGAGCCCGCGCAAAAGCGTGATTTGTTCTTTTTGCATATTTTTTATTCTTTTAAGATAAACACTGCCGGAAAAGTTTTTATTGTATTTCGCCGAATCCCGAAAATATAGTTTCAGACGGCTTTACCCGTAGGATTGCACAAAACCGATGCTTCAATATATTTCAAAACCCGAAATTTAACATCTTAAAATTAACATCTTAAAATTTAAAGTCGTGCGTTTTTGGCGGAAAATCTGTTGTTATAGTTCGCAAAACAATCAAAGGCGACGACTTAAACAACCGGGCGCTTCGGCGAATAATTTTTGATGTGATAACATTTTCGCCTTGTGAACACGGCGAAAAAAACATTGCATGCTTTCAAATCCGCTGACGATTTGATCGATTCCCTTCTCGTTTTATCCGGTCGGGAAAACGTCTGCCTGCTCGACAGCTGCGGCGTCGGGAATCTCGGTTCGCATCTTTTGCTTGCCGGCGTCAGCCCGCGTAAAACGTTTAAACTTTCCGGCGAAAACCCTCTCGACACTTTGCGTTTTCTCGACGAAAAGCTTTCTGACGATAATTTATTTTCGATTTTTACGATTTCCTACGAGTTCGGCTTAAAGCTGGAAAACATCCGCCCGCGAGAAAAAAAACACAGGGGATTCGCCGAACCCGACGTTTTCCTGGCTTTATTCGACGCCCTGATTATTCACGATTACGAAACAAGCGAAACTTTTCTTGCCGGAAACGAAAACCGCTTTAATGAAATAGAAGAAAAACTCGAAGCTTCGCGCGAACAAACAAATTTCTCATCCGCCGAAACAAACGAGACAATTCAGGTCGGTTCAAATTTTACGAAAAACGAATATCTGTCGAATATCGAAAAAATAAAAGAACATATTCGCCGCGGCGACACGTATCAAACAAATTTAACGCAGCGAATCAGCGCCGAGCTGCCGGAAAATATAACGCCGCAGTTAATCTTTCGAAATCTGCGAAAAAATCATCCGGCTCCGTTTGCGGCGTTTTTGCAAAGAAACGATTCGACCGTGATTTCCGCTTCGCCCGAAAGATTCTTTAAAGCTGAGATCGCAAACGCTTTTGATCTTCAATCAACCGAAGGTAAGCGGCAAACGATTTCCGCGTCGCCGATTAAAGGGACGCGCCCGCGCGGAAACACTTTCAAAGAAGATCAGCGGCTGCAAAAGGAACTGCAAACGAGCGATAAAGATTTGGCTGAAAATGTTATGATCGTCGATCTTCTGCGCAACGATCTCGGTAAAATCTGCGAATTCGGAAGCGTAGAGGTTGAAAAACTTTGCGATCTGGAAACTCACACGACACTTCATCACCTGGTTTCGACCATCAACGGCGAGCTTCGCGAAAACACGAAGTTTTCCGACATAATTCGCGCCGTTTTCCCGTGCGGCTCGATTACAGGAGCGCCGAAAATCAGCACGATGCGAATTATCGACGAACTCGAAACCGCGCCGCGCGGGCTTTCGATGGGCGCAATCGGTTTTTCGATTCAAAATTCGGAATTCAAAAATCAAGCTTCGCATAACAAAGTTTCAAACGACGAAATTTCATCAATCGAAAATTCAAAAATCGAAAATTTTCTTTTTTCGCCTTCCGCTTACCGGTATTTCGATCTGAGCGTCGCGATTCGAACGATGGTCGTTCACAATCAAACCGCCGTTTTCAACGTCGGCGGCGGCATTGTGATTGACTCCGACCCGGAAAGCGAATACGAAGAAACGCTCGTTAAAGCCAAAGCATTGTTAAACTCGTTCGGCGGTAAATTATAAATTTCATTTTGCGGGAACAATTCTTATTTTGCGGTGTCTAAATTTCTGCCGGTAATTTTAAAACGCAGGGAGAAATTTTTATGAATAAACCGAATATTAACGTCACGCCTTTGATTGATGTTTTGCTGGTTTTACTGATTATTTTTATGGTCGTCTCGCCCTTAAAGCCGAGCGCGTTCGAAGCGAAAATCCCGCAGGAGCCGAAAATTACAGACAATGCGCGCGCGAATGAGTACGCCTTAGTCGTCGAGCTCGAACCCGATTCGTCGCTTCGCTTAAACAGGGAAAAAGATTTGGGAACGGCGGACGATTCCGAAAAACTGGTTGAAAAACTGAAACGTATCTTTAAAGAGCGCGAAGAAAACGGAGTTTATGCTGAAAATTTTGCCGCGAACAATAATTCCGCAGCCGGTCAAATGATTGAAAAAACCGTTTTCATCAAAGCTCCGCGCAGCGCCGATTACGGAAGCGTCGCGAAAGTTATCGATGCCGTCAAAGTTTCCGGCGCAAACCCGATAAGCTTGCAAATCGACCGGCTGCAATAATCTTTTATTCGGCAAAAAGACGAGCGAACTGGCAAAAGCTTTTTCAACTTAGTTTTTTCTTTTCGTTTGTTTCGCTCGCGTATAACGTCATAAATTATTAAATCTTTTGAACGGCTGCCGCGATAAAATATCACACTGAAAAATTAAAGCGTTTCGCATTTTTTTACGACTCGAAAGCAATAGATTAAGTTTTCCAATCTGCAAAAGTATTTGTTATACTTTTCTTGCCCTTAAACGGCAAAATTAGTGCTTCGGCTCATCGGCTCTCCTTTATAAACTATTGCAAATGGTGAGTTTTTACGAAATTTTGAAGGTTTCTCCGAAGGCTTCGAATGCCGAAATAAAATCGGCATACAGGCGCCTTGCGCGAAAACTGCATCCGGACGTCAACGGCGGTTCCGAGGAAAAAGCCCGCGATTTCGCAAAAGTCGCCAAAGCTTACGAAGTTTTAGGAAATCCGCACGAACGAGCGCAATACGACAAGCAGCTTCTCGAATCGCAATACCATAATTTACACGACGGCAATTCGGTTTTTTCTTCGGAAAATCTGCACGCGCGCAAATGGCGGCAGATGGTTTACGAAAAGCGATATAACGATATTATCGACCGGATGATCGCCGATGAAAGACGTGAATCCTTAGCGCTGCAAAAAATAATTTTCCCGACCGTCGGACTTTTCGCTTCGACTTTAACGGTCGCGATTTTCAAGCCTTCGTTTTTTTCAAATTCGGCGATTATCGGCAAAATCATTTTCATCGCTTTGTTTATCGTCGGCGTCATACATTTATTCAGCCGTCTGCGCGACGGCTTTGAAAAATACACACGCGGCGGCGAAAACCTGCACGATTCGATTCTCGACGACAATGAACCGGCGATAAAGCCTTATTCGCGTTTTGCGGCTGTTTCGTTTCTGGTTCTCGGTTTCTGCGCCTGTCTCGGAGTCGGTCTGTTTATAGGAAATTATCTGGAAGTTTATTTCGCTTCCAAATCGCCGACAATTTTTTCGCCCGGCTTAAAATACGAATTTATTTTTTACCCGCCGATCGTCGTTTTATTTGTCGACGCGATGCATTCGTTCGTAGCCAGTTTCGATTGAAGAAAACGCACGGCTTGACAATCTTTTCCTGAGCTTTTATACTCAAAAATTCTCTGAATGAGAACAATTTCACTTTTTATACATAATTAGAGGTTTTTTAATGCCGAATCATAAATCATCAGAAAAACGTGTCAGACAAAACGTCAAGCGCAATACCGTAAACCGCAGCAACCGCAGCAAACTGCGCACGCAGATTAAAAGCCTTCGGGCAGCAATTGCGGGAACCGATCAGGCGCAAAGCCAGGAGCTTCTGAATCCGACTATTTCCGTTATCGACAAAATGGTTAATAAAGGAATCATTCACAAAAACACGGCTGCCCGCTATAAATCACGTTTGAGCAAACACGTTGGCAATATAGCCCAGACATCATAGTTTTCAACCTCATATAATTATCGGTTTTCTCCTTTTGATTATACAGAAGCGATCCCTTCAACGGGCTTGCTTCTATTTTTTTGTCTGAAAATTGTTTCTTTCCAGTAATTTGTTACAATGCAGATTCGTATACATCAGGAGAAAAACGCCGCTTGCAGACCGATAGAAATTATCGTTATTACGATTTGATTATGGCTGCTTTTGTAGCCGTTCTTTTGTGTTCGAACCTGATCGGCGTGCACAAGGTTTCCTCTGTAAATTTACCGTTTTACGGTGAATACATTTACGGCGCGGGCGTTTTATTTTTTCCTATCAGCTATCTTTTCGGCGATATTTTAACCGAGGTTTACGGCTTCGCGCGCTCTCGAAAAGTAATCTGGGCGGGATTCGGCGCGCTGATTTTCGCTTCCCTGATGGCTTTTGCGGTCACGAGTCTGCCGCCCGCCAGAGTCATGTCGCCCGAACAGCAGATGGCTGTGAACACGATTTTCGGTCAAACGCCGCGCATCGTTTTAGCTTCCTTGACGGCTTTCTGGCTCGGCGAATTCGTTAATTCTTTCGTTCTTGCAAAATTAAAAGTCGCGTCCGGCGGCAAATACCTGTGGGTAAGAACCGTCGGCTCAACGATTCTCGGCGAGCTCGCCGATTCGCTCGTTTTTTATCCGGTCGCCTTTTACGGTTTATGGTCCGGCGAGCAGCTCGTCAGCGTGATGATCGGAAATTATTTTATCAAGGTTTTGTGGGAAGTTCTGGCAACTCCGTTCACATATATTTTCGTTAATTTCCTAAAGCGCGCCGAACGCGTAGATTATTTCGATAAAAATACGAATTTTAATCCGTTCAGCCTGGATACTTAAATAAAACCCGTAATTGGAAAACGAAAAGTGAAAAATGGATAATAATTAAAGTTGCTTTTCGCTTTTGTTCGTTTTTTTCGCTTTTTTTCGTTCTTTCTTTTCGCTTTGTATTTTATCTTTTAAGAAGTTTTATTTTCGCTCCTTCGCTATGAGCATTTCACTGAAAACCCAGATTCTCGATTTATACGACCACGATATTGCCGGTCTTTCGCAGGCTATGGCGCGCAAACTCGCGCTCGCGATTGCCACGTTCGCTTACAAAAGCGATTTGACCGAAGCGACCGTCGAAGACCTTTTAAATTATTTTCCGATGCGTTACGAAGATCGCTCGAATTTTATACAAATTGACGGTCTTTCCGACGGGCTGGAAGCGTCGGTCGAGCTTTACGCGCGCGTCGCCGGAGGTTTTCAGGTCGGCAAAAATCGCGGTCCGAAAGCGCCGCCGCTTTTTATTTTTGAGATCACGGGCGGCGATTTTGAACGAACGCGGAAACCGGTCGTCGTCTGGTGGTTCGTTTCCGGTAAAGGCGCTTTTCGCATCGTAAACTACTGGAAAGACAGGTTCGAGCGCGGAACGCGTTTTGTCGCTTACGGCAAATGGGAATGGGATTCGCGCAAAAACACATACGCTTTGCGCATCAATAAACCCGACGAGCTGGAAATTCTTCCCGCCGCCGGAGACACCGAATCTTTCGGGCTTTTGAAAAATCTTTTGAGCGCCGAATCGGAAAACAGCCGTGAAGAAACAACAAGTTTCTCGAAATCGAAAGATAAAAGCCAGAAAGCTGAAAGCGGCGATGACGAAGAACTGTACGAAGACTTCGACACGCCCGAACTCGCGATGATCCACGTCGGTCGCCGCGTTCCGGTTTACAGGAAACTCGGACCGTTTCAAACAAAACGTTTGCGCGAAATTATTTATAACGTGCTCGAAAATCTCGACCGTTCTTCGATTGAAGATAAACTTCCGCCGGATTTGATCGAACGGCAAAATCTTATCAGCCGTTTTCAGGCGATTCGCGAAATTCATTTTCCGCCGGAAAATTCCAGCATTTCCGACTACGAAAGAGCCAGAAGCGCGGCGCATCGCCGTTTGATTTTTGAAGAGTTTTTCTGGGTTTCGTTTGCCTTGCAGTTAAAGCGCGGCGACCGCTCGAAAGAGCCGAAAGGAACCATTATAGAAGTTTCCGACAAAACCTTTGAAAGAATCCAATCGCTGCTTCCCTTTACGCTGACCGGCGCGCAGGAACGCGTTATCAAACGCATTTTTGAAGATATGCAGTCTGACGCGCCGATGAATCGCCTCGTTCAGGGCGACGTCGGCAGCGGAAAAACCATCGTCGCTTTTCTGGCGATGTTCGCCGCGATGGAAAACGGTTATCAAACGGCTTTGATGGCTCCGACCGAAATCTTAGCCGAACAACACGCGCGCAATGCCAAAAAGCTTTTCGATTCGACTCCGTACAAAGTTGAACTGTTGACCGGAAGCCTTCGCGCCGCCGCGAAACGAAAAGTTCAAAGCAGCATCGCGAGCGGCGAAATCCACGCCGTCGTCGGCACTCACGCGATCATCCAGGACGCGGTCGAATTTGAAAAGCTCGGGCTTGCCGTCGTTGACGAGCAGCATCGCTTCGGAGTTATGCAGCGCGGCGAGCTGCGCGCGCGCGGTTACAACCCGGATATTCTCGTGATGACCGCAACTCCGATTCCGCGCAGCCTCGCGATGACGGTTTACGGCGATCTCGACGTTTCCATTATCGATGAGCTTCCGCCGGGCAGAACGCCGATTAAAACCGTCGTCGTCGGCGAAGATCAAAGAAACGGCGTTTACAAAGGCATCGACCGCGAAATAAAACTCGGGCGGCAAATTTATATCGTTTATCCTTTAATCGAAGAATCGGAAAAGATGGATCTGAAAGCCGCGACGAAAATGTACGAGGAATTATGCGTGAACATATTTCCGCAGTACAAGGTCGGGCTGCTCCACGGCAAAATGAAACCGTTGGAAAAAGAAGAAATAATGCAGCAATTCAGCCGCGGCGAGCTTCAAATCTTAGTTTCGACGACGGTTATCGAGGTCGGCGTCGATGTTCCGAACGCTTCTTTGATGATTATCGAACACGCCGAACGATTCGGTTTATCGCAGCTTCACCAGCTGCGCGGGCGCGTCGGGCGCGGCGCCGAACAATCTTTCTGCGTGCTTCTGACCGGCGATAAAAAAACCGCCGTCGCCAGAGAACGACTCGGAATTATGGAAGAGACGACCGACGGATTTCGCATCGCCGAAAAGGATTTGGAAATACGCGGGCAGGGCGAAATTTTAGGAACCAGGCAATCCGGCGTTCAAACATTTAAAATCGGAAATATCATCCGGGATATGGAAATTCTGGAAACGGCGCGGCACGAAGCGGAGTTTTATCTGACCTCGAAAAGACTAACGCGGGAAACTTCGATTTTGATTGAGCTTGCCAAAGCGGACGCCAGATTTCGTCTTGCCGGAATCGGTTAAAATTAACGCAAAATTTACAAAAATTTACACAACTTTATTGAGTTAGCTGAGAAAAAACAGTTATAGTTGTTAGCAAAACCGTAAGTATAATGCTAACTTTTTAAAGTAAGCCAAATTCGAGCTAAAGGCTGAATCATACTTTCCCATCTAATAAATTCTATTTTTAGCTTACGTTTGGAATCTGATTCCTAAGATAAGATTTTTAATTAAATCTGTGCTAAGCATTCACACACAAAGGACTAATTAAATGGAAAACCGACGACCGACATCAATAGTGAAACCTTTTAGCCCAAGGAAATATTATGATAAAAGTAAACCTAATACTTCCGGAGGTTATGACAAATACCAATCAAACGCGGGCGATAACCGTGCACCGAATCGGGAAAACAACGACCGTTTTCAAACCCGCGACACAAGAGGAAAATACGAACCGCGCGACGGCGGCAGCAATGCGCAGCAGCGTGACGGCAGACCAAATATAGAAAGACCGAGGACGGACAGACCAAATCCAGGCAGACCGAATAACGAAGGCAGAAATTTTCGGGATAACGGAGATTTCCGACCGAACAGGAATTCCCAGACAGGACCGGGCAAATTTTTATCAAGAAGCAATAATAACAATAAATTTAATCCCAAAAACCGTACTCCTTTAAACGGCAAAACCGAAAAACCCTGGCAGAGAGAGAACAATATAAAAATCGTTTCCGATTTACAAGTGACGGACGGAAAACACAAAGGCAAATATCTGAAAAATTCGACGTCGGCGAAAACAGTGCCGACGGCTCGAAAAATTCGCGATATTATGTTCAAAATTCTTTTCAGGCGCGTCCGAGCCGGGCGATTTCTCGATTTGTGCGCCGGCGCCGGAACAATGGGAATCGAAGCTATTTCGCGCGGGGCAATCGTCAGCACTTTTGTCGAGCGCTCGGCGAAGATGTGCGGCTTTATCAAGAAAAACCTGGCGGAATTAGGCATAAAAGAAGGTCACGGCGAAGTTTCCGAACTGGAAGTTTTGCCTTTTCTGAAAAAGATGGCTAAACGCAAACGCGTTTGGGACGTAATTTATCTCGATCCGCCACCTAATTCCGATTACGATGAAATTTTAACTTATCTGAAACGAGGAACCGCCCTAAAGCCTTCCGGCGTTTTGGTTATTCAACATCCTGCGGAATTGTTTTTTCCGGAAAACCTGGGCGTTTTGAAGCGCTGGCGGGTCGTCGCACAGGACGAAACGGCTTTGAGCTTCTACGAAAGAAAATAACTTCCCTTCTGCGGGCTTAACATTACGGATTACGAGTTGGAAAAAAAACTTTTCCATATTCGTAATCCGTATTTCGTAATAAACAGATGCGTATAATTGCCGGCGAATATCGCGGACGAATCCTGAAAAGTCCGAATGACAATCGAACCCGCCCGACCTCGGATCGTCTTCGAGAAACTTTATTTAATATTATCAATCCGAAAATCAGCGCCGTGACGCGTTTTCTTGATTTATGCGCCGGAACCGGAGCCGTCGGCATCGAAGCGCTTTCGCGCGGCGCCGCGTTTGTCACATTTGTCGATAAATCCCGCCGTTCGTGCGGCTTAATCGAACAAAATCTGGATTTACTCTCCGTGCCTGAAGACGAAACCGAAATCGTCTGCGCGGCGGCGGAAAACTTTACGAATCGAAAACACCCGGCTCCATGGGACATCGTTTTTTTCGATCCGCCGTACCAAGCCGAATATTCGATGGTTTTACGCGATTTCGGCGACTCTGAATCCGAGCTTTTAAGCGATGAAGGAATTTTGATTGTCGAGCACCACGCAAAGAACGCCTTAAACGATGCGTACGGCAAGATTCTGCGCCGGCGTTTGGTTAAACAGGGTGAAACCTGCCTCAGCTTTTATGAAAAGGCGTAAACGTTTAACTTTATTTCATACGCGCCCGCTGAATTTTGTGTTCTCCGATATTTACATTTAACGTTTAACAATTAACAATTGTCTGAGATGAATATTCTCGTTTGGCTAATTTTATGCGTGATCTGGGGGACGACCTGGATTTTCATTAAAATCGGGCTTGAAGATTTACCGCCGATCACATTTGCCGCCGCGCGATTCATACTTGCCGTTATAATTCTTGCCGCAGTTATCTTTTTTCAGCGAATTCCTTTGCCGAAAACCGCAAGGGACTGGAGGCTGATGGCTTTGACCGGCATTTTACAGTTTTCCGTAAATTACAGTCTCGTTTTTTGGAGCGAGCAATTTATTTCTTCGGGTCTGGCGGCTGTTCTGCAGGCAATGATAACGGTTTTCGGTCTGGTGCTGGCGTGGATTTTTCTGCCTGCCGAACGAATAACCCGGCTGAAAGTTTTTGCGGTTATCGTCGGCATCGTCGGCGTTGCCGTGATTTTTATCGAGCAATTACAGATAAACGACTTCTGGGCTTTTGCAGGCTCGGTCGCCATCGTCATCGGCGCATATGCGGCGGCGCAAGCTTCAATCCTTGTCAAAGCCAGGGGCGGCGCTCTTCACCCGGCGAGTATGGTTTTTTCGCAGATGGTCTGCGGAACTCCGGTTTTAATTTTATACGCGCTGATTCGCGAGGGAAATCCGCTTGATTTTCATTGGACCTGGCGCGCCGTAATTTGCGTTTTATATTTAACGATCCCGGGAACGATCGCCGCGTTTTGGCTTTATTACTGGCTTTTAAGTAGAATCGAATCAACCAAAGCGATGATGATTTCGCTTGTAACTCCATTGATTGCCGTGATTATCGGCGCGATCTTTCTCGGCGAAACGCTTCCGCCGCAAACCGTTTTTGGCGGAATTTTAATTTTAATCAGCATTGGTTTGATAATTTACCGCAAAAAACGCAAAGTTGAACAATAAACACAGTTTTTCAAAATCAAACGATACACGGAACTTAAACACTAACAATTAACTATGATTTTCAAATTTACAACTGCCGGTGAATCGCACGGAAAAGCGCTTGTTGCCATCGTCGAAGGTTTGCCCGCAGGTCTTGAAATTAATATTAACAAAATAAATCACGAGCTCTGGCGCAGACAGCAGGGCTATGGGCGCGGCGGGCGAATGAAGATCGAAACCGACACCGTAGAATTTCTGTCCGGCGTAAGACACGGAAAAACTCTCGGCTCGCCGATCGCTTTGATCATCCAGAATCGCGATTTCGTGCACTGGCAGGAAGTAATGTCGAGCGAAAAGCTTGAAACGCAGCCGAAAAATCCGCGGCTTGTAAAGCGTCCGCGTCCCGGTCACGCGGACCTCGCCGGCGGGCAAAAATTCCAGACCAGAGATTTGCGCGACATTCTGGAAAGAGCTTCAGCCAGAGAAACGGCGGCGCGCGTCGCCTGCGGAGCGCTTGCCAGACAATTGCTTGAAAATTTCGGAATTGACGTAAAAAGCCACGTTATCAAGCTCGGCAGCGTTCCCGAAACGCCTTTGCGAAAAAGCTGGGAAGAAATCGCCGCGATCGAAGAAAAATCTCCGCTCAATTGCGCCGACGCGGAAATCGAAGCGCAGATGGTCAGCCTAGTCGATGAAGCGAAGCAAAACGGCGACACGCTCGGCGGTATTTTTGAGGTCGTCGCCAAAAATGTTGTTACCGGTTTAGGCTCGCACACGTCCTGGAGCGAAAAGCTCGACGGTCGAATCGCCCAGGCGTTTATGTCGATTCAGGCTGTCAAAGCCGTGGAAATCGGCGAAGGCGTGGCGAACGCGGGCAGATTCGGCTCCGAGGTTCACGACGGAATATATTTTGAAGAAAACAATTTCCGGCGCAGCACGAACCGCGCCGGCGGACTGGAAGGCGGCATCACGAACGGCGAAGAACTGCGCGTTCGCGGTTTTTTGAAACCGATCGCGACATTGAGAAAAGCTCTGCATTCGGTCGATATTGATACAAAAGCCGAAGATCTGGCTGCTTTTGAACGCTCCGACATTACAGCCGTTCCGGCGGCGGGCGTGATCGGCGAAGCAATGCTCGCAATCGTACTTGCAAACTCTTTGCGGGAGAAATTCGGCGGCGATTCGATCGAGGAGATGAAACGAAATTTTGAAAGCTATATCGAATCAATTCACGGCTACTAATTGATACAATCTTGATTTAAAAAGTGAAAAAAGTGCCGGGAAATAAGCGAATCGCTTGTTTCCCGGCACTTTTTTTTCGAGTTTTTTTCTCCCGACGAACTTTTCAATCTAAAAAGTTCGAATTTTAATAAACACCGGATTATTTCCCGATATCTCTGCGGTACTGCATTCCGTTCCAACTGATTTTTTCTACCGCCTGATAAGCTTTGTTCAAGGCTTCCTGCAAATTTCCAGCCGTCGCCGACACGCCTAAAACCCTGCCGCCGGACGTTACGATTTCGCCGTTTTCACCGCGCGACGTTCCGGCGTGAAAAATCTCAATCCCCTCAAGCTTTTCGGCTTCGCTTAAGCCGCTGATAACATCGCCTGTCTGCGCTTTTTGCGGATAACCTTTCGAAGCGAGAACGACGCACGCCGAACTTCCCTCTCGCCATTCAATTTTCGTATTTTCGAGACTTCCGGAAATTATTGCTTCGCAGATATCGATCAGATCGGTTTTCAAACGAATCAAGATCGCCTGCGTTTCCGGATCGCCGAACCTGACGTTGTATTCGATAAGCTTCGCGCCCGTCTTTGTCATCATCAAACCCAGGAAAAGTATTCCGCGAATTGGAAACCCGTCCTTTTCCGCGCCTTCGAGCGTCGGCACGATAATCTCTTCGACAACTTTAGCTGTTTCTTTTGCGCCGAGAATAGCAGAATCCGTAATTGTACCCATTCCGCCGGTATTCGCGCCCGTATCGCCTTCGCCGATGCGTTTGTGATCTCGCGTCGGCGGCATCAGCGCGAAATTTTTCCCGTCGGCGAACAAAAGAAGCGAAACTTCTTTTCCGAACAGACATTCTTCAAGCACAATTTTACCGGCAGCCGTTTCGCCGACCAGATTTTTCAGTTCATTGATCGCCGCGACCGCTTCGCGACGGTTTTGCGCAACGACAACGCCTTTTCCCGCCGCCAGCCCGTCGGCTTTAACGACAACCGGGTTTTCGGCATCGCCGAATTCGCCGGATTCAAGAATTTCGATCGCTTCAGAAGGCGATTCCGCTGTTTTATAGTGTGCCGTCGGAATAAAGTGGCGAACCATAAAATCTTTCGCGAATGATTTGCTCGCTTCAAGTCTTGCCGCCTGCCCGCTTACGCCGACGATTTTCAATCCGCGCTTTTCAAATTCATCGACGATTCCGAGCGCCAGCGGCGTTTCTCCGCCGACGAAGGTTAAATCTATGGAATTTTCTTCGGCAAATTTCGCCAGTTCCGCAATATTATCCGGCTTGATCGGCACGCATTCGGCAATTTCGGCTATTCCGGCATTGCCATCGGCGCAGTAAAGCCCGGTTATTTTTTCACTTTTTCTAAAAGACGCGCAAATTGCATGCTCGCGCCCGCCCGAACCGATTACTAAAACTTTCATTATTTCCTTATGATTGAATTAAAATATTTATAAACAGATTTTAACGAAACTTGACACTTCAAGTTAATAGTTATAATTTCAAATTCAGGTAATTTCATTTTTTGAAATTTATTTGCAGCTGTTAATTCTCACTCACAAATTTTACTATATAATTAGAATATTTTACTGAATCAGGTCGCACTTTTCAGTTAAGAATTTTTGCCTTTAAATATATAAGATAGAATAAATTTCCCCCGTTTATTCAATTTGATAAAATTTAACTAACAAGCAGGGAGGGAAACAACAATGTCAGGAATTTATCCAAACCCAACAAACGAAAATTTTCAGCCTTCTTCCGAAGCCGAATCGGATTTTGAAGAAAAAAGTATTCTGTGTATTGATTGCAACAACAACTTCGTTTGGTCAATCGGCGAACAAACCTTCTACCGCGATAAAGGATTACAAAATCCTCCGAAGCGATGTAAAGAATGCAAACAGGCGAAAAATGAGCGACTCGCGGCAATCGCGGCGGCGCAGGCTGCCGGCATCAAGCAGCGAATCGAAGTTGCCGTTCACTGCGCGAGATGCAATGCCCATACAACCGTGCCGTTTTATCCTTCGCAAGGTCGCCCGGTTTATTGCCGTTCTTGCTTCCTTGAAATGAATCCGTCTTTGATAAAGACCGGCGAAAAATAATTTTTTCTATTTTTCTTTCTTCATTTTATCCCCCGACATGCACGCTCGGTCTTCTTTCCGGGTCAGGCTCGGCTTGTCTCAAAATTTCACGCGTAACCGGAGCCGTATCGCCTTCACCGAACAATAAATAGCGAACCAGATAGGAAAGCGGGTTGCCCTCGCTCCAGCCGAAATAAACGTGCGGAATTTTATTCGTCCTGTCGCGCAGATGCAGAAGCAGCCCGGCAATCGCGTTTGGCACAGCCGGCGCTTCGGTTCGAAGTATCTTGTAGCCGTCTATATCCACGCCGCGAATTTTCAATTTACCGGAAAACTCCGAGGCGTCGCCGAGCTCTATTTCATAAAAAAGAATCGGGTCGGTCGAGGGAATATGATTGTCCACGCGTTTTTCGTGTTCTTTGAAACGATATTCCTCTACATCGCCGGTTTCGCGCCGGTTTGTCACGATTCGAATTTCGCCTTCCGCCAGTTCATTTATAAAGGCTTTGGCTTGATCGTCGAATTCGATTTTTTCGACGCGCAGCTCGGTCGTGCGCAAAGCGCGTGAAACGAACGAAGCGAGAACGATGCCGCAAATAAATAACGAAGCGATCTTTATCCCGTCCGGGCGCTCGATGACGTTTGTAATCGTCGTGTATGCGAAAACCGCGGCGATAATTAAAAACACCCGTTTTACGGCTTGTTTTCTCACCCAAGCCGAGATGGTAACGGCAACCGCCGCCGACGTCATCAGTACCAAAACTCCGGTCGCGTAAGCTCCGCCCTGCGCTTCGACATTAGCCTGAAAAACAACGGTGACGCCGAAACATATCAGCGTAAAAACGATTACCAGCGGGCGCGTCGCCCGCGCCCAGTTCGGCGCCATTCCGTAGCGCGGAAGATAGCGCGGCACGATATTAAGCAGTCCAGCCATCGCGCTTGCCCCGGCAAACCATAAAATCAAAATCGTGCTGACGTCGTACACGGTGCCGAACACCTCGCCGAGATACGTGTGCGCGAGATAAGCGAGCGCGCGTCCCTGCGCCTCGCCGCCCTGCTCGAATTCGGCTGCCGGAATCAAGACGCTTGTAATAAAACTGCTGCAAATCAGGTAAAAGCTCATTATCAGCGCGGCGGTCATTAAAAGCTTCCGCGTATTGGCGATTCGATTCGGATTTTTTATCAATGGCATAACCGCCACGCCGGTTTCAAAACCGGAAAGCCCGAGAGCGAGTTTCGGAAAAACCAGCAGCGAAAGCCCGATTATCATAAAAATACTGCGCGGCTCAGTCGATCCGCCAATTGAAGTCGCGGTAAAAAGCGCGTTTTTCCAGTTCGAAAGCACCGACGGATGCGTCGCTATTTCGTAAAAACCCGTGATGATTACGACGAGGTTCAAAGCCATATAAGCTATTACCAGAAAAACGGCGATGCCGATCGCTTCCTTAAACCCCTTCAGAAAAACCGCCGCTAAAATGCCGATTAAAAATAAAGTGACGGCGACCGGGTGATCGAGAAAGCGCAGGTTTTCCTCGACAAACGGGTTGTGAATGATATGTTCCGAAGCGTCTGCGGCGGAAAGAGTGATCGTGATGACAAAATCAGTGGCGACAAAACCGAGCAGCGCGAGAACGAAAAGTTTGCCTTTCCAGCGCGATAAAAGAGATTCGAGCATCGAAATCGAGCCTTGCCCGTGCGGGCTTTCCGTCGCCACGCGGTTGTAAATCGGAAGCGCTCCGAAAAGCGTCAGCAAAACAAGAATAAATGTGGCGATCGGCGAAAGACTGCCGGCGGCGGCAAACGCGATGCCCGGCTGATAGCCGAGCGTCGAAAAATAATCGACGCCCGTCAGGCACATCACTTTCCACCATGAATGCCGTTGATGCTGCTCTTTATCTGCTAAAGGCGTTTCTGTTTCTTTGACGCCCTGCATCATCCAGCGCTTAAAATTGTTGTCGGTCAAAGCTTTTGCCGATTTCATAATAATTGACTCCGAAATGAAAAAACCGCGGACCGTTTGTTTGCGGTCGGCGGCGAAAATTAAATAAAAAGCTAAAAATTAGAATATTTTCGCGCCTTTTCTTCCAAAAGGTCGAGAAAATGCGCGCCCAACATTAAAAGCGGAAGAAAAAGCGCGAAAAAACCGAAACTTATTTGTTTGAAAAAATGAACTTCGACGGGCGAAACCGGCAGCAGGGCGATCAGATTGCACGCCAAGGCGAAGACAATTGAAAAAGTGCCTGCGCCAAAGGCGGAAACAACCCCGAAAGACTGCCACGCGTATTTATTTTCTTTGATAAGAATTGATATTTCCGGGTAAAAATCTTCGCAGAAGTTTTCCGCGCTGCGCTTCAGATCGTTTTTCACGGTATTTTTCGTTTGGCAAACGTCAAAAAAGACGCGGCAGGCAAATGCTCCGCGCCTTTTTTGTAAACGCTCGACGGTTATTGCTCTTTCATAAAGCCTGCGAGGTTAGCTGCCGGGCTGGAACCTGAAAGTGTTCCCCGTAAATTCATTTTTACGATTAGCCCCGTATTCCCTCGTAAAAAAAACAAGGAAATGTCGGTTCCCCCGCGCCGCTCTTTTTCATTGCTTCTTTTGACTAAAAGAGCGGCTTCGGCAAACAAATTGTCAACGAAAAATATTACAACCGGATTTATAAAGATGGCGTAAAAAATTTATAAAAAGTTTATAAAGATGCCGCGTGATTTTCCGCGCCCGGGTTGAAACGATAACCGATCCATGGTTCTGTGACGATGTAGCGAGGAGCCGACGAATCGGGCTCGATCTTTTTTCGCAGTTGCCCGACGAAAACGCGCAAATATTCAGGCTGCTCTGTGTAATCGCCGCCCCAGACGGCTCCGAGCAAAGCTCTCTGCGTTAAAACTTTATTTATGTGCCGCATAAAATAAACGAGCAGATCGTATTCTTTCGGCGTTAAATAAACTTCTTTTCCCTGTACCGTGACGATTCTGGAATCCAGATCGATATGAAAATCTCCGCTTTCCAAAACCGCGCTTGCGGGAGATTCGGGTTTGGCGCGGCGCAGCAAAGCGCGAACTCGCGCGAGCAGTTCGCCGATGCCGAAAGGCTTGGTCACGTAATCATCTGCGCCCGCGTCGAGCGCTTCGATTTTTGTGTGTTCCTCGCCACGAACCGACAGCACGATAATCGGAATTTGCGAAATCGCCCGTAATTTCCGGCATAATTTCAAGCCGTCCATATTCGGCATCGCCAAATCCGTGACGATCAGGTCGGGTTTCCAATCGCCGAAAGTTTCGATTGCCGACACGCCGTCAGACGCGGCGCGCGTATCGTACCCGTGAGCGTTTAGTCCCGTGCGAAGCACGCGGGCGATCTGCGGCTCGTCATCAACAATAAGGATTCGCTGTCTCGTGTTCATTTCGCTGTTTCCTGTTCGATTGCATTTCGCCGCGCCGGGCGAGCAGCGCCCGGCAATTCGATATCTTCGCCGACCGGCAGCGTAAATTCGAAACACGCTCCCGGCGCCGCGTCCGTTATGCGGATTCGCCCGTTGTGAGCTTCGACGATGCCTTTAGCGATCGATAAACCCATTCCCGAACCGTACGGCTCAAGGCTTCCGGCATCGCCGTCGCGCGTCGCCCGGAAAAACTTTTCAAAAACCCGCTCGCGCAGCTCCGGCGGAATGCCTTTGCCTTCGTCCGCGACCGTTATGACAACCGTTTTCGCGTCGCGCCGGCGGGCTTTTATTCGAATCCTTGTTGCGGCGGGCGAATATTTCGCGGCGTTGTCGAGCAGCGTGTAGACGACTTCGCTGACGGCTCGCGAATCGACGCTGATAACCGGCAAATCTTTTTCGACATCGACTTCGATTGCGTGTTCGCGTAAAAGCGTTTCGGCGCGGGAAATCGCCGCCGCGATGATTTGATCGACCGCGTCCCACTGCCGCCGCAGACGCATTTCACCGGCTTCGATCTTGGCAAGCTCGATCAAGCCCTCGGCAAAATGATTTAAACGGTCGCTTTCCTCGTTGATGACTTCGAGCATTTCGCGGCGCGTTTCTTCATCGAGCACAAACGCGTAATCTGCGCCGGAATTTCCCTTTCGCTCGTTTAAAAGCGTCGTAACGGAAGCCTTGATCGACGTCAGAGGAGTGCGAATATCGTGCGAAACCGCGTCGAGCAACGCGGATTTCAATTTTTCGCTTTGCCGCAGCGCTTCCGTGTGGCTCGCCTGCTCGAAAGCCTCGTTAAGTTCCCTGTAAAGCCGCTCGATCTCCAGTTTTCTCGATTCGGCTTCTTCGGCGCGCCGTTTGGCTCGCGAAGAAAGCTGCCCGGCGGTTAAAGCCGTCACGAGAAATGCGGCGAGGGCAATCAAATTTTCCGGGTCGGTAATCGCCAGCGTGCCGAACGGCGGCAGAAAGAAATAATTAAAACAAAGCATTCCGAGCACCGACGCGACAAACGCCGGGCGGCTTCCCCAAAACGTTGCGACAAATAAAACCGTCATCAAAAGCGTCAGAGCGACGGTCGTCGCGGTAATTTGGTGATGAATCGGTTCGAGCGCCGCCGTCACGGCAACAATGCCGAGAATAGCCGAAATATAACCGATTGCCCTGTTTCTATACATATCGCGCGAAAGAATTAAACAGATTTTTTTTCCGTATTACAAGCAAATTTAAACATTGATTCTTCTTTAATGCCATATCCATTTAAAACCGCGATCAGATCGTGTCCGCTAAGCCGAAAAACCGTTAGTTTTATTTACGCAATCATTTATTTTAACTTTCCGGAAAATTAGATGTTTTTTACCAACTCTCCTTTGCGAATTTTCTCTGTTTAATATTTCTTTAATATTATTAGCCTGCCTCTCGGGTTTAAGCGAAAACCGCCTGCGAATAAGCGCGAAGAACTAAGGAAACAAACCTTTATCAAGCTGATTCAAGTCATTGAAACGGCAACTTTATAATCAGCGGCTAAAAACTTATCATAGATTACAGGAACTCTTTACCGGGTTCTGCATAATTTAACAGCAAAATATATATATATACTTTCCGACCTGAATATGAACGTTATCCCCAATACATTATCCAATACAACAAAATCAGAAATAAATACGCCTGCGAAAACGGCGCAGATGCTTTTGCGATTAATACGAGCCGCGCAGACGATTTCAAGAGCCGACCTGGCGCGCCGTTTAAAAGTCGATCGAAGCACCGTAACAGCTATTGTCAAACCTTTGATCGCATCCGAACTCGTTTGCGAAAAGCCTTTTGAACAGTCCGGCTCGGGCGGCAAAACGCAGGGACGCCCGCCGATCGGCTTATCTTTTAACGACCGGAAAAACTTTTTTATCGGTTTGAGCTTGGGCGTGCGCCGGACGCAAATAGGTATGACCACGTTAAACGGCGAAAGCTTCGAAGAAGATGATTTTGAAACGCCGTCGGATGCCGAAACCGCTTTGCGCATCGCGAGAGAGAAAATTGAAGATTTACGCCGCCGTCATCCTGATAAAAACTTGAAAATAATCGGGGTCAGCGTTCCGGGTTTGACTGATATAAACAGGCAAAAACTTCTTTTCGCCCCGAATCTCGGCTGGAGCAACCTTGAGATCGCCGGAGCTTTGCAGGTAGCGCCAAACGTAAAAGTCGTTGTTGAAAACGACGCGACAGCCGCCGCGATGTATGAAGCGCGTATGAAAATACGCCATTCGAGCAGCGACGGTTTAATGACGAATTTTATTTTGGTCAGGTCGGGAACGGGAATCGGCGTCGGGTTGGTCATCGGCAGCGAAGTTTATCGAGGCAGCGGTCTCGGCAGAGGAATCGCCGGTGAATTCGGGCATATGACGGTTGTCGCCGGAGGCAAATCCTGCGTTTGCGGCAATCGCGGCTGCTGGGAAAAATACGCATCGGCGGCTTCGGCGGCTTCGCTTTATCTCGGCGACAGACCGGCGCGGCACGGCGAATCGACGCCCAGGTTTATCGAAATCGTAACGCGCGCCGCAGGCGGAGAAATCCGCGCGCGTAAAACACTTGAGAAGATCGGAGATTATCTCGGTATCGGTATCGCCAACGTGATAATGGGCATCGGCATTCCGCGCGTCGTTATCAGCGGGCGCCTTGTTTACGGGTGGGATTATATCGAACAGCCTTTGAAACAGGCGATAGAAAGAAGTATCGTCAGCAAGCTCGCAGGATGGTCGGTCGAAGCCGGGGAGCCAGCCGGTTCTGCGATCGGCGGAGCGCTCGAAGTCGCTGTCGAAGAATTTATAATGCTTGGTTTGAATAGTTAATAAAAATTTCAGGCTCTTGCCTTGGCGGCAAACAAGCATTGATAAACTTGTTTGCCGCCGTGATGAAACAATCAAACCGTCATTAGCGGCGTGCTGCAATTAGCGTGCGAAAAACGCGGCAATCCGTCAAGTATTTTGCTGTTAACGAATATAGGCTGATGGCAAAGGAACGTCCGTGCCGACGCCGAACTTAGCCGCTCTATGCGCTCCGTTTGACGCACTGGCGGCGTACCACCAATCACTGGTTGACGGTCTGTAAATTGCAAGGTCGGTCTTGCCGTCGCCGTCGTAATCCGCGGGCGCGGGAATGTCGCCGTTTGCGCCGAATTTAACGGTGTAGCCGGTCTGGTTTTCGCTTCTGATGATAAACCAATCATTGGTTACAACGTCATAAAGAACGATATCCGCTTTTCCGTCGCCCGTATAATCGGCAGGCAGAGGCTTGTTTGAGTTCGCTCTAAACACTGACAGTTCCAATCCGCCGAAATCGTATTTCACTTTCCAGCTGCCGGAAGAGCTGTTGTAAACGGAAAGATCGGTTTTGCCGTCGCCGTTATAATCGGCGGGAACCGGAACGTCGCCGTTTTCGCCATAATGCTGAATGCTTACGCCGCCCGTAGATTTCGAGATGTACCAGACCTTTTCGGATGGGCGATAAACGGCGGCGTCAGCTTTGCCGTCACCGTCGTAATCGGCAGGCACGGGAATATCGCCTTCTATGCCGAACGGGAAAGCGTAATAGCTGTAATCTTCACTTCGCAAAATAAACCACTCTCCGCTCGCGGGACGCCAGAAAGCAAAATCCGTCTTGCCGTCGCCCGTGTAATCTGCGGGAACGGGTTTATCCGTACCTTTACCGAACTGCGCCGCCGCGTTGCCCCCGTCCGAGCTTTTCAAAAACCACCATTCACCGACTTCAGGGCGATAGATCGAAAAATCCGCTTTGCCGTCGCCGTCGAAGTCGAAGAATTTAGATTTATTGCCGCCTGCGTCCTGAGTGACGGTAAAAGATTGACCGTTAACGCTTATTACTCCCGTGCGCTGGGCTCCCTTGTTTCCGGTAATACTGTAAGAAACAACTCCGTTCGACGTGTTTTTAATCGTGATCCAGTTTGCATCGGTAGTTGCCGTAAAAGGACAATCTCCGCTTACGGAAAACGTTCCATAAGCGCCTCCCGCCGCAAAACCGGCACTTGTAGATGAAAGCGAAACGGCACAGGCTGGCGCTGCCGACTGAGAGACAGCCAGAGTTTTTCCGCCGACGGTGATCGAACCTACTCTGGTTTGCCCGGTGTTAGGCGCAACTGAAAAGTTTATCGTGCCGTTTCCGCTGCCCGACGAGTTATTGACTGTTATCCACGGCACATTTGATTGAGCCGTCCACGAACAACCCTGATTGGCGCTGAAATTAACTCCCGCCGCTCCGCCGCTTGACTCTAAATATATGTCTGATACGGAAAGGGAATAGTTACAGCCGTCCGCCTGCGTGATCGTTAAAACCCGTCCGTTAACGGTTATTGTCGCCGTTCGAGCTTCGCCCAGATTAGGCGCGACGCTAAAATATATATATGAAAGCCCCGAATAAGCCGCGCCCTCTACTGTTATAATTGTCAGCCAGTCGGCGCTGCTGACCGGTGTCGTCGTCGAGCACCCCGGCGTGTGCGAAGAATAAGCCCACGTCCTAGCAACTCCCGCACTTGTGAAATTTGCCTGCTCCGCCCAAATTGAGTAATTGCAAACACCTTCCTGACCTATACTAAATCTGTAGTCCATGCCGGCGTATATATGTGCACCCCTTGGTGCATCAGTATTAGCCGGCACAGTATATGTAATTATGGCATTGCCCGTGCCGCTTGTTTTACTGAGCGTGAGCCATGGAGGAATTAAATTATAAGGGGAGGGGAAGGCGTAAAGACTCCACGTGCAGTTTTGATCCGATGCCGTAATAGTAATAGTGCCAGTGCCGCCACTGACAGGCAGCCTTGTCTCGCTGGGTGTAAAAGTGTAAGCACATGCGGTCTGACTTGTGGATGCGTAGTTTGCGGCTGTAAAAGTGAGGATTAAAATAAAAATTGAAAGTAAGGTTTTCATAAAGTTATTACCGAAAAAACCACAACAAAGCGCCGAATATCACGCAAGAGGCAATTAACCTGTTCCTCCAGCGTTTTCCGTTTATTCCGTCGTTGTATTTTTCGATTGATAAGGTGTAAGGTTCCATAAAACTACTCAAGCCCAAACTGAGCTTTACTGATTAACTTGTCGTTTTGGAACATAGCGTTCATATTGGCGAGATACCCGCCTTTCCATTGGTACATAACTGTTCGAGTCCCACCGATTTCGTTCTCGCTCAAAACTTCACCCTCGGCACCGAGTATTGCAACCGCTTGTCGATAAGTCATTCCGGTTCTAAGCTTGTTGAAATTCGCCATTGTAACGCCTGTGGGTTCTGCTACCGTCGCTTTTGGAGCAGGCGCGGCGGCGGGCGTAGAAGCTACCTGTTTCGGCGTTGCCTGCGTTTGGGATTTTTCTTCCGTTTTGCCCGGCGTAAACATGGCGATTGTGCCGCACAAGCCGCACGATAAAACGACACATCCGACAACAATCAAGGTAATCAACAGACTGTTTTTCATTTTGGGCTTGCCAGTCGGCGCGGAGGATAATTGCAAACCGCATTGCTGGCAAAATTGAGTGTCAGGCGCGTTGGCGGCGTTGCATCGTGAGCATGTAATCATTAATTAGTCTCCAAAGATTTC
>JAOAPX010000025.1 GCA_025463125.1 Acidobacteriota bacterium
TGGTTTCCGGGTTGGTCGGCGTCGGCGGCGGAATTTTCTTAACGCCGATTCTGCTTTTAATGAACTGGGCGGAAACGAAAAAAGCGGCGGGAATTTCCGCACTGTTTATTCTAGTCAATTCGATTTCGGGTCTAGCCGGAAATTACGCGCAGGTTTTCGAGCTTCCCGCAAACGCCTGGTTCTGGATTATTGCGGCGATAGCGGGCGGCATTGTCGGTTCGACGCTCGGAAGCCAAAGATATAATTCGTTGACTTTGCGAAGAGTTTTAGCGCTTGTTTTGCTTGTTGCGGGAATTAAATTGATACTAACTTAAAAAATATGCACAGCAGTTGCCCTAAACTCGAAAAAGACGGTTTTCTGATTCGGGAAAATGTTCTTGACGAAAAGACCGTTTTACAACTTCTCGAAGCCTTATCGAACTTAAAATTGCACAAGGCGCCAAGCATCGAAGATGAAAGGATTTACGGCGTAAGAGATTTAATTAATCTTTCCGATGTGGTGAAAGAATTTTCACAAAGCCCGATCGTTAAGGAACTCGCCACAAACTTTCTCGATAAAAAGGCAAAGGTTGTCAGGGCGATTTATTTCGACAAAACGCCTGAAGCAAATTGGAAAGTTCCATGGCATCAGGATTTAACCATTGCCGTTAAAGAAAAGCGCGAAACCGCCGGTTTCACGGCGTGGACTCAAAAAGCCAATATTACACACGCGCAGCCGCCCGTTAAAATTTTAGAAAGAATGTTAACGCTGCGTTTTCATCTTGACGATTCAGATGAAAATAACGGAGCGCTGAAGGTAATTCCCGCATCTCACAATAAAGGTCGTTTAAGTGCTGAAGAAATTATAAATGCGCGCAAAGCGAACGAAACAAGGGTTTGCAGCGTCAAAAAAGGCGGTTGTTTAGTAATGCGTCCACTTTTGATTCACTCATCTTCGGCAGGCACAAAGCCGAAACACCGGCGTGTGATTCATTTCGAATTTTCGGCTGACGAATTGCCAAACAATTTAAGATGGTATGATTCATAAATTTTTACTGACAATTTTTCTTTTATCGGCAGTTCCGGCTGTACTCGCACAATCGGGGCGCGTCAAACCATCGGAAACTCCTTTGTCGAAACCGGATTCTCCGCGTCCGAACAGCGTTTATATGCCGACGCAACCGGCTGTCGCAAAGCCTTCGCCGGCAGTAAAAGAAACGCCCGCAATAAAAGAAGATGACGATATTATAAAGGTCGAGTCAGCGCTCGTGCCGATTCCGGTTTCGGTTTTGGACAGTTCAGGGCAGGTCGTCGCTAATCTGAGACTCGAAGATTTTACGCTTCAGATCGACGGTCAGGCGGCTGAAATCGGCGAGCTTTCGCGTTCGGAAACGCCGGTTCGTCTGGCGCTTTTGTTCGACAATTCTTCAAGCGCGACGGTTGCGCGCGAATTCGAGATAAAAGCGGCTGTTCGCTTTTTCAGAAAAGTTTTGCGCCCGTCGAAAGATTTAGCCGCGCTTTTTTCGGTTTCGACCGGAACGCGGCTTGAGCAGCCTCTGACGAAAGATATTTCGCAGCTGACAAACGCCATCGAAACTTTCCCGCCGCCGCAGGGCGCGACCGCGCTGCTCGACGCGGTTATCAAAGCTTCCGATTATTTGAGAGACGCCGACGGCAGGCGCGTTATCGTCATCGTTTCCGACGGCGAAGATACGATTTCCGACGCGACGTTTGAAGACACTTTAAAAGCCGTGCAGGCTAATAATTGCCAGGTTTACGTCGTTAAGACGAAAGAGTTTGAAAACTACAAGCAAACCGGGCAGCGCGGCGGCAACGCAAACATTCGCGCGCTCGCCGCCGAACGCAGAATGCAGGAAATCACAGGGCAAACCGGCGGCGCGGTTTATTCGCCGATCGACGAGCGCGAACTCGACCAGGCTTTCAACCGCATCTCCGCCGAACTCTCGCAGCAATACGTTTTGAGTTATTACCCGGAAAACGAAACCGCCAAACGAGGCGAATTTCGCGCGATTTCCCTTTCCGTCAAACGACCGCAAAATTTAACCGTTCGCACCAGAAAAGGCTATTACGTCCCGAACAGAAATTGATAATTGATAATAGATAGTTGATAATTCCGAAAGTCTTTTTAATTATCAATTACCCTTTATGCTTGAAGATTATCTAAACCAGTTTCTCCAACATCTGCGCTACGAGCGCAACGTCAGCACGCATACTCTGCGAAACTATTCGAGCGACATCGGACAATTTCGCGATTACCTGCTCTTAAAGGGAAATGTCAAAGATATTCCCGTTTCGGAAATCGATCATCTGACGATTCGCGAATGGATGGCGAATCTGCACGGTTTGAATAAAAAGAAAACTTCGATCGCCCGAAAACTCGCTTCGCTCCGAACGTTTTTTCAATTTCTGATTCGCGAAGGCGTTCAGGAAACAAATCCCGCAAAACTGGTCGCGACGCCGAAGATCGAGCGCAAGCTGCCGAATCATCTTTCGATGGAAGACGCCGTGCGCTTTATCGAAACGCCGAATCTGGAAACCGATCTCGGCAAGCGCGACCGCGCGATTTTAGAATTTTTATACGCGACGGGCGTGCGCGTCGGCGAGCTGGTTAATTTAAACTTAAAAGACATAGATTTTCGCGAAAAGCTCGTTCGCGTTACCGGAAAACGAAAAAAACAAAGGATTTTGCCGTTCGGCGAGCCGTCGCTGCAAGCATTGATGTTTTATCTGAACGAAGCGCGCCCGATTTTTCTAAACAACTGCCCGCCGGCGGAACGCGACGACCAAGCCGTTTTCTTAAATTATCAAGGCACGCGCATCACGACGCGATCGGTCGGGCGAATGATCGACAAATACATAAAGCTGTGCGCCGACATCCACGACATCTCGCCGCACAGCTTGCGCCATTCCTTCGCCACGCACCTGCTCGATTCCGGCGCCGATCTGCGCGACATACAGGAGCTTCTCGGACACGCCCGACTTTCGACGACGCAGATTTACACGCACGTTTCGATGGAAAAACTGATCGAAGT
>JAOAPX010000005.1 GCA_025463125.1 Acidobacteriota bacterium
CTGATCGCGCGCGCGGGCGTGCCCGACGCGGTTTTTCAGGAAATTCAAAGCGCGTATCAAGACATTTCGCTTTTGACCGACGTTTTGGCGGAAAACGAGTTTTCGGCTTTGCGCGACGAATCGGAAATCGAATTCGCGAGCGGAACGTTGAAAGTTCTGCACACGCCCGGACACACGCCCGGTTCCTGCTCGTTCGTGCGCGAAGCGAACCGCACCGTCATCGCCGGAGACTGCGTTTTGAAACGCGTGACGCCGAACCCGATCATCTCGCCCGACCCGTTCAATCCGGAAAAACGCTTTAAATCTTTAGCGGAATACCTGGTCAGCCTCGCGAAAATCCGAAGCTATTCGCCGACATTGATTTACGGCGGGCACGGCGAGCCGATTTACGATTACGAAGAAGTTTTCAACCGCTATGTTCGCTCCATCGACGAGCGCCAGAAAAACGTAATCTCGCTCGTCAAACAAAACGGCGCGACGGCTTGGGACATAGCGCGAGCGCTTTTCCCGAACGCGATCGGCAAAGGCGTTCATCAATTCCTGGCGATTTCCGAATCGGTCGCGCATCTCGATTACGCCGAGCAAACAGGAAAAATAGCCGTCGAGAACAAACAGGGAATCGAGTTTTATCGCAGATAGTTTTGATCGAAAGCGAATAAAAAAAATAATACGGCGAAGTTCGCCCGTAATAAACATCGGAAAAGTTTTTGAAAAGGTTTGCGGCTGCGTTTCATAACGGTTAAAAACATCTCTTTTGGTTTCAAATATCATCGTTCGCCTGCAAAAAATAAAATTGAAACCGACTTTGATTTCAATGATTTAACAGTTGGTTTCTCTTAGAATTTTTATTCGTTATACTTATTTTTCTGGATTCGGATAACTTTAGAACCCGTATTATATCTTTATATATGAAGTGTTTATCTCTCATTTTTGTTTTCTTTTTAATTTTTAGCGGCAATATCCTCGCGCAAACGGCTGACTTGATCGCGCCGGGCGAAAAGCGTTTAAAAAACGTCAAACAATTAACGTTCGGCGGCGAAAACGCTGAAGCGTATTTTTCATCCGACGGGCGAAAATTGATTTTTCAATCGAAACGCGACGGGCGCGCCTGCGACCAGATTTATTCGATGAACGTTGACGGCTCGAACGTGCGAATGGTTTCAAACGGCGAAGGTCGCACGACGTGTTCCTATTTTATGAAAGGCGGCAAAAAGGTTTTGTACGCCTCGACTTTTATGGGCAAAAAAGAATGCCCGCCAAACGCAGACCTTTCAAAAGGCTACGTTTGGGCGATTTACCCGGATTACGATATTTACACGGCAAACGCCGACGGCAAAAACATAAAGCCTTTAACAACGACGAAAGGCTACGACGCGGAAGCGACCGTTTCGCCCGACGGCAAAAAAATAATTTTCACTTCAACGCGCGACGGCGATTTGGATTTGTATTCGATGGACGCGAGCGGCAAAAACGTCAAACGTTTGACAACGGAACTCGGCTACGACGGCGGCGCGTTTTTCTCGCCCGACGGCAAACGCATCGTTTATCGCTCGTATCACCCGCGCACCGAAGCTGAAATCGCTCGATACAAACAAAGGCTGGCGGAAGATTTGATCGAACCGAACAATTTTGAAATCTGGACGATGAACGCCGACGGAACCGATAAACGCCAGATCACAAAACTCGGCGCGGCTTCGTTCGCCCCGTTTTTTACGCCCGACGGCAAACGCATTATTTTTTGCACGAATTACTTCGCGACCGACGCGAGAAAAAGAAATTTCGATTTAGCTTTGATAAACATTGATGGAACAGGACTTGAACGCGTGACATTCGACGAAACTTTCGACGGTTTCCCGATGTTCTCGCCCGACGGCACAAAATTGGTTTTCGCCTCAAACAGAAAGGCGGCGAAGCAAGGCGACACGAATGTTTTTATTGCGGATTGGGTTGTATAACGTATGGGAAAAATTCTTTTCAGTTTAGTTTTCTTAATGCTTTCGTTTATCAATATTTTCGCGCAAGATCAAGAAGCCCGAAAGTTTGAGGAGTTAAACGATTTTTGTTGTGAAATGACGAGAGATGTATTTGATAGATTTTTTCGTGAAATCCAAAATAATCCCGAAGCAAAAGGTTACATTATCTTTTACGAAGGAAAAAATAACCCGATTTGCAGTGTAGATAGAATTCCCCAGCGCGGAGAAATAGATTTAACCATCAATATATTCAAGAATCATATTTCTTTAAGAGGACAAAACCCAAAGAGATTTTCGTGGATAAAAGGCGGTTATCGTGAATATTGGACTGCTGAATTCTGGATCGTTCCGAGCGGCGCGAATGCGCCAAAGCCTACCCCGACGCTTGTACAGAAAAATATAAAGTTCAAGAAGGGAAAAGCAAAAAGGTTAAATCTGCATTGTGAGCCGTGATTATGAAAAAAATTCTTTTTAGTCTAATTTTCTTAATACTTTTGTCCGGTAATATCTCCGCGCGAAGGGACGAATTTGTTATGTTCGATCAGTTACAATCCTATAACTGTGAGGATTTTATGGCACGACTAGATAATTTTATGAATGCCTTGAGTAACGATGGAACATCTAGAGGTTTTATCGTGGTTTATGAAGGTAGATATTCGGAGTATGTCTATAACAAAAAGAAAGAAGGTAAATTAAAGTCTTTTTTACCCAGATTTAGCGAATCTGCTTTTCGCGTCCATTTAATGCAGAATTACATGATAAATTTCAGACGTTTTCCTAAAGAAAAAGTTTTATTTATCAGCGGCGGTTTTCGGGAAAATCACACGGTTGAATTATGGGTTGTGCCAAACGGCGCGAATCCGCCGAAGGCAACTCCGACTTTGGAGAGTATGAAATATCGAAAAGGCAAACCGGTAAATATGTGTGAAAGCTTGGGATAAGTATGAAAAAGCAAGTATTTAGTTTTCTCCTTTTATTATTATTTGTTTCCAGCGTTTCGGCGCAATCAGTTGTAAACACGACTGAGACCGAAAATAATCTGCGAAAGCACGTTGTTTATCTGGCTTCCGATTCGTTCGAAGGTCGTCGAACGGGCGAAACCGGCGCTACTTCGGCTGCCGGTTATGTGGCGAACGTGTTTGCCGGTTACAAGCTGAAAGCCGGAGTTTCGCGAATCGCGAACGGCAGAACGATGACGAATTATTTGCAGTCGTTTCCGTATGTTTCCGGCGTTGAGCTCGGAAATGATAATTTTCTGCGGATCATTCCCTCAAACCCGAAAAACGAAAATAAAATGGAGATCGGCGTAAACTGGATGCCGATCGGGTTTTCGACGAACGGCTATATACCTCCCGCGCCGTTTGTTTTTGCAGGCTTCGGCATTTCCGCCGGAGAAGCAAATTATGACGATTACGCCGGTTTGGACGTAAAAGACAAAATCGTTCTCGTTTTTGCGGGAACGCCCGACAAAAATAATCCGCATTCCGCCTTTTCGCGTTTTAATCTCCACGCGAAAGCGAAAATCGCGCAGGAAAAAGGCGCGAAAGCTCTCCTTATAATTTCAAGCGAAACAAATTTCAGCCAGGACAATCTCGCGCAAATGAAATACGACCAGACGATCGGCGAAACGGCGATTCCGGCGGCAGTTATAAAACGTTCGGTCGCCGCAGGCTTGTTCGGCGCGAAAAATGAAAATGAGTTGAACGCGATTGAGAATCAGGCGGCAAACCGGACAAACAAAGCGGTTTCCGCGCAGTTAAAACCGGAAAACACGCCGAAAGGCACGGCGCAGCTGAAAGTCGATTTGACGAAAAAACAAACCGCCGAGGCTTATAACGTTATCGGCGTTCTCGAAGGCAAAGACCCGGTTTTAAAATCCGAAGCCGTCATTATCGGCGCGCATTACGATCATTTAGGGCGCGGCGGACAGGGAAGTCTGGCGGTTAATTCGTCGGAAATTCATCACGGCGCGGACGACAACGCTTCGGGCGTCGCGGCGATGCTCGAGCTCGCGCGGCGTTTTGCCGAAGCGAAAAACAACAAGCGGACTCTAATTTTCATTGCATTCGGCGGCGAGGAAGAAGGTTTATTAGGCTCGAAAGCGTACGTCAACAATCCGGTTTTTCCGCTTGCGAAAACCGTCGCTATGATTAATCTCGATATGGTCGGGCGTTTGAAAGATGAAAAACTAACCGTCGGCGGAATCGGAACGGCAGGCGAGTGGAAAAAATTAGTTGAAAATGAAAATCTAAGAGAACTTGAAAAAGTTGTAACAAACGGCGAAGAAAACATAATTTTGAAGCAGAAAATTCAAGATGCTTTAAGAAAAGATTCTTTCAATAATATTCAGGTAGAGGTCAAAGATAATCTAGTTTACCTATATGGAACTTATGCCAAAGATAAACTAGATGATGTAATCAAAATAACTCTGGTAGTTGGTAAAAAACCTGTCTATAATTCCCTTACTGTAGAGGGCAAATCATTTATTCCAAGAATTTATCCTGCTTTTTCATTACAGCTAAACGAAGAAGGTTTTGGTCCTTCGGATCATTCTTCGTTTTACGCCCAAAAAATTCCCGTTCTGTTTTTCTTCACCGGAACGCACGCCGATTATCACAAACCTTCGGACACGGCTGAGAAAATCAATTATCAAGGGTTACAGAAAATCGCGAATTACGTCGGCGAAATTGTTGAGTCACTTTCTGGAAATCCGTATAAACCGACTTACGCCGTCGCAAAATCTTCGGGAACAACGGGCGGGCGAACGAATTTTAATGTTTCGCTTGGAACTGTGCCGAGTTACGGAGATTCGACTGACGGAATGACGATTGACGCGGTACGCGACGATTCTCCGGCGGCGCGAGCCGGATTAAAATCGGGTGATAAAATCGTCAAACTCGCCGGGCGCGATGTGCGCAATGTCCAGGATTACACGTTCGTTTTAGGCGAAATGAAAGCGGGCGAAGAATATGAAGTCGTCGTCATGCGCGGCACGAGCAAATTGACGCTGAAAATAATTCCGGCGGCGCGAAAATAGTTTTTAATGCTAGCTCTTATTTATTCTGATTATTTATTCTGATGCCGAAATAATAAGCCCAGAAAATAAACAAAATCTGTAAAGGAACGCGGAAAATCAGATATATCAAGCCGTTTTCCATTCCGCCTAATTGAACTTGTTTCATCGCGCCGATGATGTTTGCCGGTGTAATTGCGATGAAAAAGATTATCAGCATAACGGCTGTAAGTTTCGAAGTCTTGTTTACCAGCAAGCCGAAAACCGCGAGAAGCTCGCAAACGCCTGTAAAGTAAACCGTTTCTCTTTTTGCGGGCATAAAATCCGGCATTATCTCGACCATTAAATCCGTGCTTGTGAAATGCGCAATTCCGGTTACAATTAACATCACGGATAAAGCCGCTCTGCCGGTAAACGAAAGGCTCAGCTTGTTTTTAAAGAAAAACTTGTTGCCGACAAGCAAGATTCCAAAGGTAACCAGCAAAAAGATTAGCGGAGCCATAATTTTGAAGAGATTTACAGAGTAAAGTATTACCTGTCAATTGTAACACCGCAAAAATAATTTCAAAGAAAATTAATGACCAAAGTAAACTTTTGCAAATTTCACGGTTTCGGCAACGACTATATTGTAATTGAGAATGAAGAGCTAAATCCGATCGAAGATTTAAGCGAATTTACCAAAAGGATTTGTCATCGTCATACGGGCGTCGGCGGCGACGGAATCGCGGTTTTGGAAAAGCTTGAAAGCGAAGCCGAATATTCGTGCCGCATTATCAACCCGGACGGCAGCGAAGCCGGGTTTTCCGGCAACGGAACGCGCTGCGCGGTCGCGTATCTTTATTACAAAAATCTTTTTTCACGCGAAAACCTGCGGCTTAAAACAAAAAGCGGCGTTAAGAATTATCAATTGTTAAAACGCGAAGACGGCACCTTCTGGTTTCTCGCCGAGCTCGGCAAGCCGAAGTTTGATTTGCCGTTTAATAAGCAGGCGAACGAAGCCTTGCCGAAAGAATTTCAAGACCTGCCGATTGTTTCAAACATAGTCTTGCCGGGCTTGGGAATCGTCGTTAGAGATTTTTTCCAGGTCGATGTCGGCAATCCAGTGACCTGCATTTTCGTCGAGGATTTTAATGAATACGACTGGCGGCTCGTCGGGCGAACAATCGAATCTCACGTCTCGATGTTTCCCGAAAAAACGAACGTCGTTTTCATCAAAATCGTTGACGAAAGCAATATCGAAATTCGCATCTGGGAGCGCGGCGCGGGCGAGACTTCTTCGTCCGGAACATGTTCGATTGCCGCCGCGGTCGCTTCGGCTCAAACAGGCAGAACCGGCAGAAAAGTCTCCGTCCATGCCGAAGGCGGAACGACCGAAGCCGTCTGGCGCGAAGACGACGAAATGTTGATAACCGGCAGAGCCGATCTGGCTTTTTGCGGCGACTTTTACGTTTAACCTTTCATTTGTCCGAAATCAATATTCCTTTCAACTATCTGCGCTGAGCAATTAACCATTTGGAACATACTTGAGCCGAATACCGACGCCGCAAACATCGGCATTCTCGCCTTTGCTCTTTTAAATGTTGTAAGCGCTCATCTTATTATTACGTGAAGTTTTCTAAGAGAAATGGCACGGGCTTTGCTTATATGGAAAAGCAGAGGCAGCGCCGATGTGCCGAAAAGATAAAGCAAATTTTCGTGCGTCGCCAAAAGAAGTTTTCGATTAGAAGGAGAAAATACAATGAATCGCTTAAAGAATATATTTACTTTGTTTGCTTTTTCTTTGCTGGTTTTAGGATTGCCGACGCTTGCTTCGGCGCAGTGGCGAGACCGCAACGACGATTATAACCGCAATGGCGATTATAACCGCAACGGCAGCTATAACCGCAATATTAATTCGACGGTCAAAAATCTGAAAAATCGCGCCAGGCAGTTTGAACGCCGTATTGACCGCGAACTCGACCGCAGCCGTTATGATGACCGACGTCGCGAAGACAACCTGAACAACCTGGCGGAAAGATTTACCCGCGCGACCGATGATCTTGAAGATGTTTACGATAACGGGCGCGATTACGACCGCAGCTATAACCAGGCGCGACTTGTTTTAGATTTAGGTCGGCAGATTGAACGCAGTCTGAGCCGCGCTCGTCTAAGCGGAAATGTTCAAAATGATTGGTACAGAATTGAGCAGGATTTGAGCGTTCTGGCGAATGCTTACGGTTATAACAATAATAACCGCAACAACCGAAACAATCGCAATAACCGCAACGGCAACTGGAGAAATCAAATTCCTTTCCCGTTACCTTTCTAATAAACGTTTTCAGCGTTTCAGCGGTTACAAAATCTTTCATCAAAAAAATATTTAACCGCCGAATGAAAAGCCCGAGCCTAAAAACCCGGGCTTTTTTATTTTACCTTTCCATCTCATTTTCATCTCATTTTTTGTATTTTTATTCTCGTTCGTTTACCGTTTGCCGTTTAGCGTTTACCATTTAACCATGCATGGAACTCTTTATCTGGTGGCAACGCCGATCGGGAATTTACAGGATATTTCTTTTCGAGCGCTCGAAATCCTGAAAACGGTGGATTTGATCGCCTGCGAAGATACGCGCCACACCAGAAAACTTTTAACGCATTTTCAGTTTTCAAACAAACTCATCAGTTATCACGAACACAATGAAGCCGATCGCGCCGAAGAACTGGCGCGCCTGCTCGAAGACGGAAAAAACATCGCCGTCGTTTCCGATGCCGGAACGCCAGCCATTTGCGATCCGAGTTTTAGAATAGTCCGCAAAGCGCACGAGATCGGCGCGCGCGTCGTTCCGATTCCCGGCGCCGTCGCGTTTGTGAACGCCGCAATCGTTTCGGGACTAGCGACCGATTCAATCTTTTTCGGCGGATTTCTGCCTTCAAAAAAAGGCGAGCGGCGAAACCGTCTCGAGGAAGTAAAACAAATTCCCGCCACTCTCGTTTTTTACGAATCACCGCATCGCCTTGCCAAATCTCTCGCCGACTGCGCGGAAGTTTTAGGCGACAGAAACGCCGCCGTCGCGCGCGAGCTTACCAAGCTGCACGAAGAAATCGTGCCCGGAAAGTTGAAAGAATTAGCGGCTAAATATGCCGAAAAACCGGCTAAAGGAGAAATCGTTCTGGTTATCGAAAGGCAAACAATTAGCCGGGAAACTGCGAGTTCCGAACATGAATCGTTAAGTTCGCTTGTAGCCGAGCTGGAAAAACAAGGTTTCGATCACAAGATCGCTTTAAAAAAAGCGGCGAAAGAATTCGGTATGAGTAAATCGGAAGCTTACAGGATTTTGCTTTCAGAAAAAAAATAACGGGTTTTTCCTTGTTTCGCGGCGTCTTTTCGCGTAGAAAACATTTCGCTTAAAGCGGCTGAGTTTTTCAGTCGGCGGGCGTTTTAGAATGCCTTCCGCGAATTCAGTAATCGTTATGAACTTCTTCCGGCTGACAATCTTGTTGTTATTCGAGGACGAAACAATTCGAGAAGAAACGGCGGAAATAAATTAAAACTAAAAATCAAACCGATATTTCCGGAGAAAATAATTCTGGTATTAAATCGTTAAAAAAAAACGGTAAAAGCAACTCTATGTTTTTACGCTCCATCTAAAATTTCGTTGCGCTTTTTTGAAAGCTCAACAGCCCGAAAGATTTAGCAGTTTTGAGTCTTCCGGGCTTTTTTATTTGCTGCGAAAGAAAGATGTCGGAGCGGTTAATGTTTCTATGAAAATATTGAAAATATTTTTCGCACCGGATATTTTTCGCAAATGTTTTGCGCGTTAGCAAATGGAGGCAATTTTTCCAACAAGGAGTAGGGATATACATATGAATAAATTAATTTTGGCATTTTGCTTGACAATTATTTCCAGCGTTTTTGCATCGGCACAAGCGACAACTTTCGATGAACATCACAAGGTTGAAGGCTTCATCGGCTATTCGAATAACCAGGTGGACACGGGCGTTTCCGATGACGACAACGATCTGCGCGACTTTTTTAACGACCGTGAAGGCTTAAACGGCGTGAACGGTTCGGTAGTCGGCAATATCAACCGGTATGTCGGAATCAAAGGCGACGTTTCGGCGCATTTCAAAAGCTATAATTTTGATGTGCCGCGTCCGGGAACAACCGGAACGGTAGATCGTTATAAAATTGACGCGTCGATTTACAACTTCTTAGGCGGCGTCCAAATCAAAGACAATGCTAAAGACGGTTCGCGTTTTCGTCCTTTCGCGCACGCGCTCGCGGGCGTTGCCGTCGGCAAAACCAAGGTTGACAACTCGTTTTTTACAAGCGGTTTTTGTCAACAGGCGGGCGTTGATTGCCGGCAGGATTTCAGCGAATCGGAAACCGGATTTGCGGCTGCAATCGGCGGCGGTCTCGACATCAAGGCGACCGACCGTTTCAGCATTCGCGCCATCCAGGTCGATTACAACCCGACCCGTTTTAACGGTTCGACGCAAAACAATTTTCGTTTTGGCGTCGGCGTTGTGTTTCACTAAAAACTTACGTTTGATTGTAGTTTAATCAAACGCCGAAAAAGGGAGCCGCAAAGCTCCCTTTTTTTATTGTTCGTGATTAAATCCGAATCGGGTTATCTCGCCGTCAATTCCGGCGGAAGCTGTTTATCGACTTTCGGACGTTCTTTCAAATCAGTAACTTCCCAGAGCGTCAGGAAAATCGTCCTGGTAACTTTTTCCATTTTCGCGTAATCGATCTTGTCGGCGCTGTCGCCGGCTTGGTGATAATCTTCGTGGACGCCGTCGAACCAGAAAACGATCGGGATTCCGTTGATCGCATAGTTAAAGTGGTCTGAGCGGAAAAAGAATCGATTCGTGTCTTTCGGATCGTCGTAGCGGTAATCGTAATTCATTTTCAAAAACGCGTCGTTCGTCTGCTTGGTTATCGCGCCGAGCGTCGAACTCATCATTTCCGAACCGATAACGTAAATCCCTTCTTCGCCGGAAAGATCCTTGTTTTTCGGATTCGCGTCGCCGGGTTTCTTGCTGCGCCCGATCATATCTATATTCAGCTGCGCGACGACCGATTTAATATCGACGGTCGGGAATTTATTGAAATACTGGCTGCCCCACAAACCTTTTTCTTCGCCCGCGTGCCAGACGAAAAGAACCGAGCGTTTCGGACGCGTTTTAGCTTTGGCGAGCGCTTCGGCGATAGCCAGAACGCCGACCGTTCCCGAGCCGTCATCGTCCGCGCCGTTCCAGATTTTATCTTCACCCGGCGCGTTCGGATTGACTCCGACGTGATCGTAGTGCGCGCCGATGGCGACCATCTCGTTTTTCAGTTTCGGGTCCGAACCTTCCCAGATTGCGACGACGTTTTGCGTCCAAAGCGTTTCCGGCTTGATTCCAACATTAAGATTTATCGTTTTAGCGGCGTTCAAATCAAAAGACGAGTTTGCCGAGCCGTTTAAAGGATTGTTGGATTCGCCGCTGAAAATTGCTTCCGCCATTTTCGGCGATGCGAGAAATACTGACGGCAAGACAGCAACCGGCGTCTCTGCGGGCTGCGCAAGCTTTTCGACGTAAGTACGCGTGCGACCGAAAAGCTGGCGAACGCTCGCCCAATTCGACTGTAGAAATTTTGAAGGCAGAACAATCACGCCCGCCGCGCCGTTTTGACGCGCGTATAGGGCGGCATCAGCCCAGTCGGTTCCGCGCTGTCCTTTTAAATCCGCATTGGTTAAGCCACTCGGAAGCGGCACGAGGCTTTGCGGCGAAGATATCTGTCCTTCACCGTAAACGGCAATATATTTTCCTCTAACGTCGATGCCTTGATACGGATTAAGGTTTTTAGATTTAATCATCCAGCCGTTTCCGGCGTAAACGACAGGCGCGCTGCTTGTACCCGTGCTGTTGCCGGAAACGCGCATAAAATCTTCGCCGTATACGAAACGCTGATTGCCGATTTCGACCGAAGTGGCTTGCGCGTCAACTACGTCGCGGCGCAAAGCGATTTTTTGAAAAAACGTGCCGTTGTCGCCAGCCGGTTTAAATCCCCAGCGCGAAAGCATTGTGCCGATAAATTTCGCCGTTAAATCCAGCCCGCGCGAAGGCGTGTCGCGCCCTTCCATTTCGTCGGAAGCGACGTAATATAAATAATCTTTTAATTGTTCGGCAGTGATCGCTTGCGCCATCTGGCGTTCCGCCGGAGTGATTTTGACGGCTTTTTGCGCCAAAGCCGCCGACGGCGAAATAAACGCGATTGCTAAAAATAAAGCTAATAAGTTTTTTCTCATTTTTCTCCTAAAATGTTTTACCGCAGAAAAGTGAACGCACAAAAAAATAAAACCCGGGTATTCCCGTGCTTTTCCTGCGAGTTGGATTCTGTTTATTCTACGCGAGTTTAATTAAATTTGTTTCGTCGCGGGTTCCGACGACGCAGATTTTGTTTTTGTCGGCGAGAGCGATCATTTTTTCGCGGTCGAAAATAAGAGTTTTTCCAGCCGTTACCGAAAGACACGTCGCTCCGGCGGCGATCATCGTTTCAATCGTCGGAACGCCGACGACCGGAACGTCGAATCGCATATCCTGATTCGGTTTCGCGACTTTTACGACCGTCAGCTTGCCGTTTGCCAGTTCTCCGGCTCGTTTTATCGTCGCGTCGGTTCCTTCCATCGCTTCGACGGCGACGCACGCTTTGGCGCGAACGACAATCGTTTGCCCGAGATCGAGCCGCGCGATTTCATTGGCGATGTGCAATCCGTATTCAATATTGCCGTGTTCGAATTCGTTCGGTTTTCTTTTCGTTAAAACGCCTTCGCTTGCCAGGTGTTCGCGCATAAAATAAGTCGAATCGATCAGTTCGATGCCGTCGCGGGCAAGCTCGTTCGCAATACCGCCGATCAGCGCGTCGGTGTTGCGGCGCGGGAGATTCCAGAGCATTTTCAACATTCGCACGTCGGGAATCGAGCCGGAAAAAATCTGGACGTGCTTGACCTGCCCAGCCATAATCGCTTTTTCGACGCCTTCTTTTTTGAAAAACGAGATCATTTTGCCCAGTTGCCCGATGCCGACCCAGACGACTTTTTCGGCGACGTCTTCAATGCGCCTGTCGGTTTCCTCTTTAATAGCGACGACCGAAAGCGACGCGCCGGCTTTTCGCGCGCCTTCGACAACAAGAAAAGGGAAATTTCCGTTTCCGGCGATAAGTCCAAATTTCATATAATTTATGCAGTTAGAATATGCGGCAAAAATAGTGAATATTTAAAGCGGATAATCTAAAATTCAAATAAACATTTTACTGTAATTTCCGTATTAATCACGTTTTCACCGCAAACTGAAATAAATCTTATAAAAAATATGACGCAAAAACTCGGTTTTCTCTTCATTTTAAGTTTTTTAGCTTGTTCGGCGCAGATTTTCGGACAAAAAACAATTCCGTATTTAACCGAACCGGCGCTTTCGCCCGATCGCCGGGAAATCGCTTTCGTTTCGGGCGGCGACGTCTGGACGGTTCCGGCTGAAGGCGGAACGGCGCAATTGCTCGTTTCGCATCCGGCAAGCGAATCGCGACCGCTTTTTTCGCCCGACGGAAAGCGCCTCGCTTTTGTTTCAAACCGCACGGGCGCGGGCGATATCTACGTTTTGAATCTCGAAACGAGCGATTTGCAGCGTTTGACTTTCGACGACGCAAACGATCAGCTCGACGCATGGTCGCGCGACGGGCGATGGATTTATTTTTCCTCGACGAGCAAAGATATCGCCGGGATGAACGACGTTTTCCGCGTCGCGGCGGCGGGCGGAACGCCGATGCAGGTCAGCGCCGACCGCTACACGAACGAATTCTGGTCGTCGCCTTTAGCCGACGGTTCGATCGTTTTTTCGGCTCGCGGAATTTCCAACGGGCAATGGTGGCGCAAAGGCAAAAGTCATATCGACGAAACGGAAATCTGGATCAAAAACGGCGAGCGCTACGAGCAGATGTCGCCGCGCGGCGCAAAACAGCTGTGGGCGATGACGACAGCCGACGGCGCGAAAACGTTTTACGTCTCCGACCGAAGCGGCGCGCAGAACATCTGGTCGCAGGCGCGCGGCGGGCAGCCGAAACAATTGACGAATTTCACGGACGGGCGCGTTTTATGGGCGAATTTATCGTACGACGGCAAAGAAATCGTTTTTGAAAGAAACTTCCGCATCTGGAAAATGAGCGCCGACGGCGGACGCGCGAGCCAAATTCCCGTCGCTTTGCGCGGAACGGCGGCAAGCCCGCTGACCGAACGCGTTAATCTTTCGACGCAGATTCGCGAGCTCGCGCTTTCGCCCGACGGCAAAAAAATCGCGGTCGTCTCGCGCGGCGAAGTTTTCGCGGCTTCGGCGAAAGACGGCGGCGAAGCCGTCCGGATTACGAAATCAATCGCGCCCGAATCGTTCGTTTCGTGGTCGCCCGACAGCCGACGCCTGGTTTACGCATCGGAAAGAGACGGCGCGATGGCGCTTTTTCAATACGATTTTGCGAGCGAAACGGAAACCCGGTTAACGAGCGGAACGAGCAGCGATTCGCTGCCGATTTATTCGCCCGACGGGAAATACATCGCTTTCGTGCGCGATGCGCGGGCGATGTTCGTTTACGACGTAAATTCAAAACAAGAGCGCGAATTGAGCAAAATTTACACAGACGCGCCGCCGCTTTTAAGCGACGAAAGCGTCGAGTGGTCGCCGGACAGCCGCTGGATCGCGTTTTTATCCTACGCGCCGGAAAACCGTTCGTATACAAACGTGAGCGTCGTTTCGATTGACGGCGGCGCGGCGCGTCCGATCAGCTTTCTGGCAAATTCTAACAGCGGCTCGGTTTCGTGGAGCCCTGACGGCTCTTACATTCTTTTCGACACGGGACAGCGAACCGAAACCGGCGCGCTCGCGCGCGTCGAGCTGAAACTGCGCGCGCCGAAATTCCGCGAAGACCAGTTTCGAGATCTTTTCAAACAGGAAAATCCGAAAGACAAACAGCCGCCCGCGCCGGTGAATTCTCCGACCCCGACGCCGCAGCCTTCGCCGACAGCGTCGCCAGGTCCGCAAACTTCGCCGACCCCGACAATCGTTTCGCCGTCCGATTTGGTCAATGGCAAACCGGAAGAAGCGAAAAAAACCGAGATCGTTTTCGAAGATATTCGCAGACGTTTGAGCTTCGTTCGCACGGGCGTCGATGTCGGCGGGCAAATTATCAGCCCGGACGGCAAAACCGTTCTCGTTCTCGCGTCGGCTGAAGATCAGTTTAATCTCTACACGATAAATCTCGACGAACTGGCGACCGACACCGCGGCGCGGCAGATTACTTCGACCGCCAACTTCAAATCGAACGCGCAATTTTCTCCGGATTCGAAAGAAGTTTATTACATCGAAAACGGGCGCGTGAATATCGTCAGTCTTGAAAAACGCGAAGCTCGCCCGCTCAATCTGACGATTGAAATGAACGTTAATTTCGCCGAGGAAAAGATGGAGATTTTCAAACAGGGCTGGCGTTATATGCGCGACAATTTCTACGACGACAAGTTTCACGGCGCTGATTGGACGGCGGTTTACGCAACGTATGAACCGCTTGTCGCCGGCGCGCGGACAATCGACGAAGTGCGGCGTTTGATGAATTTGATGGTCGGCGAGCTCAACGCTTCGCATCTCGGCGTGTCCGGCGCGTCCGGCTTTACGCCGTCGCCGATCGGCAAACTCGGACTTCGCTTTGACCGCGGCGAATACGAAACGAACGGGCGTTTGAAAATCACGGAAATTATCGCGCTCAGCCCGGCGGCAATCGTGCAGAACATTAAAGTCGGCGATTATCTTTTAGCCGTTGACGGCGTGCGTGTTGACGGGAAAACCAATCTCGACGAGCTGCTCGAAAACAAGGTGAACAAACGCGCCGAGCTTGAAGTTTCAACGATCGCCGACGGCTCCGATAAACGCGAAATCGTTGTCAAACCGATCAGCACGGGCGCGGAAAAAAACCTGCTTTACCGCCAATGGGTCGAAGAAAATCGCGCATATGTCGCGCGAATCAGCGGCGGCAGGCTCGGTTACGTCCATATTCCCGATATGTCTTCGAATTCGCTCAATCAGCTTTACATCGACCTGGACGCGGAAAATCAATCGAAACAAGGCGTCGTCGTCGATATCCGCAACAATAACGGCGGTTTTATCAATCCTTACGTGATCGATATTTTATCCCGTCGCGGTTATCTGACGATGAAGGAACGCGGGCTTTGGGACGTTCCTTCGCGTTCGGCTCTCGGTCAGCGCGCGCTCGAACGCCCGACCGTTTTGGTCACCAATCAGCATTCGCTCTCGGACGCGGAAGATTTTACCGAAGGCTATCGCGCTTTGAAACTCGGCAAAGTCGTCGGCGAACCGACCGCCGGTTGGATTATTTTCACATGGAACGTCAATTTGTTTGACGGAACGACGTTTCGCTTGCCGCGCCAGCTCGTTCTCGGCAGCGACGGCAAAAATATGGAGCTAAATCCGCGCCCGGTTGATGCGCCGGTCACGCGCCCGATCGGCGAAAGCTTAACCGGAAAAGATTCGCAATTAGACCGCGCTGTAAGTGAACTTTTGGGCAATAAAGGAAATTTATAAGCTTTTAATAAAAAAAGAACACGCGAATGAAAAAAATAATTTCGCGTGTTCTTTTTTCAGCTTTCAGCAGGTAATTTATTATCTGTCCGAAAGGTCGGACGAAAATAATTTGAGTTCTTCTTTTTCGTGCGGCATCGCGATCAATCGCACGAACGAAAGTCCGAGCTTTTCGAGAAGCTTTACAGATCTTTCGTTTTCCCGCGTAGTAATGGCGAGGACGCGCTGCAAATTCAATTTTTCTCTGCCGTATTTCATCACCGCGAGAGCGGCTTCGTAAGCGTAGCCTTTGCGTTCGAATTGCGGCAGAAAAGCGAAACCCACGTCAGGTTCGGGAAGCGTTTCGCGTTTTACAAATCCGCAAATTCCAATCGGCGTGTTTGAATCTTTTAATTCCACCGCCCAAAACCCGAAACCCGATTCCGTATAGCTTTTTAAAAAACGGTTTTCGATTTCGCGGCGCGCCGCATCAATCGTTCGCACATCGCGGTCGCCGATATATTTGATAAACGAAGGCTGATTCATCAAATCGAGAATAAACGCGGCATCGTTTTCAGTAATCTCGCGAAGAGTAGTGCGCTCGGTTTCAAGAATTTTCATAAAGGTTAAATTTTTACGTAAATAAAAAGCCGTCTCGCCGCCGGAAATATCTTCAGGATTGTACAAAGCGCTGTCGAAACCGCAAAACTCGAAACCCGATTTCCGGTAAAATTGAATCGCCGGATAATTAACATTCTGCGTTTCGACAAACAAACAACGCGCTTTTTTACCTTTCGCAAAGTTTGTCGCCGCTTCAATCAGCGCTCGTCCAACGCCTTTTCCCTTGCTGTTCGCCCGGACAAAAATTCCGGTCAAACGTGCGCGATTGTTCCAAGCTTCGTATTTAACAAGCGCAAAACCGGCAATTTTTTCGTCGATTTCCGCGACAACCCCGTAATCAGCTTCGTCAATATCTTTTACAATTGAATCAAGCGGGTAAGTTTTATATAAAGGCGCGGCGAGTTTTTCTTCGGCAATTGCGACGGACAAATTTTCGACCGAGACGCGGTAAATGCGTTCGGTCGAAAATGAAGCATCGAAATCCGCTAACTGCTCGCCGTCAATCTCTCGATGCATTTCGCGGATTATCATGAACCTTTTTTTAGCTGCGGGCAATTTGAATTAAAGGCTGATCGCCCGATTCGCTCTGCTGCCGCGCGTGATACGACGAACGCGTCAAAGGCGAAGATTCCACGTGTTTGAAGCCCATATCGAGTCCGATGCGTTTCCATTCGGCGAATTCTTCGGGCGTGACGTAGCGTTCGACCGGCAGACGACGCTCGTACGGCTGCAAATATTGACCGATGGTCATAATGTCGCAGCTCACCGAGCGCAGATCTTTCATCAGATCGACGACTTCTTCAAACGTTTCGCCCAAGCCAGCCATAATTCCGCTTTTGGTTTTCATACGCGGAAATTCGGTGTCGCGAAAAAAAGCGGCGCGTTCGAGCAATTCAAGCGTTTGCGTGTATTTCGCATCTGGACGGACGCGCCGGTAAAGACGCGCGATCGTTTCCGTGTTGTGATTTAAAACTTCCGGGCGTGCATTTAAAACCGTGTTAAGCGCGTTTTCATCGCCCTGGAAATCCGGAATCAAAACTTCGACGCGGCAGGTCGGAACCATTTCGTGAACTTTACGAATCGTTTCCGCCCAGTGCGCCGCTCCGCCGTCGGGCAGATCGTCGCGGTTGACCGAGGTGATAACGGCGTGTTCGAGCCCCAGATGCGCGACGGCTTCGGCAACGTGCGTCGGTTCCATCGGATCCAAATCCATCGGTTTGCCTTTGTTGACGGCGCAGAAACCGCAGTGGCGCGTGCACGTGTCGCCGCCGAGCATAAAGGTCGCGGTTTTGTCCGTCCAGCATTCAAAAATATTCGGGCATTTCGCTTCCTGGCAGACGGTGTGCAGATTCAAGCCTTCGATCAATGCCAGAACTTTATTTTGATTGGTCGGGTCGCCGAGCTTGATGCGCAGCCAGTCGGGTTTCGGCAAACGCTCTTTTTTCTTTTTGGCGACGAATTTCTGAATTAAAACTTTTTCTTCGATCATAAAAAACCAGCCTAAAACTCTATCCGGGTATTTTATCATTTTTGCCGGAAGACATACGCGATACGCTCTCGAAAATTACGGCTTTTGCAAAACCCTAGGCGATGTTTCCCGGACTTTGCCGCAATCTTGTCACCTCGAGCGGGCGACAACTTTTCCTTTGATATATTCTCTTGTCACGGCTCCGAAATGACGGCTGTCGTTGCTGTCCTCTAAGTTGTCGCCGACTAAAAAATAATGTCCGTGTTCGTTGATTCGCTCTACTCTTTTAATGACTTCGCTCGTTTGTTCAACCGGGTGCCTGGCGACTACGATGTCGCCGACTTCGATCCTCGCTTTTCTGTCGACTAAAACCACTTCGCCGTCTTTCAAAGTCGGATTCATTGATTTACCTTCGCAAATATATTTATGCCGAGAGCCTAAGAAAACCAAGGCATTTTCATAAAAGCCGGCTTCGGGTAAGTCTTTCATTCGTTTTTTGAATTAAAACTTTTTCTTCAGTAATAAAAGCGCTGCGGCATTTAGCTGACGAATTTATAAAAATGCCCGTACGTTTATTTTATCATTTGCACGGCGAAATGTCGCAAGAGACGAGAAACGCCGGGCGACTTTTCTCGCCGTGCAGATATTAGAAACAAAACTTAAACGCGCGTTTCGCGATAATTGCCGATTACTTTCAGCCTGCATTCGAACGTTGCTTCAAACATATCTTTTTTTGTTTCCAGGGCGGGCATTTCGAGGTCGTAATTTTTATCGCTTCCCGCGATCAGATACAAATATTCTTTGTCGCATCTGAAATCGAGATTTTCGGTTTTGCCCGCGTAATCTCGGTCAATCGCGTCTGCGAGACGCAAAATCGCGCCGAGACGGCAAACCGTTTTGCGGTCGTGTTCGCTTAAAATCATAAAATCCGCGTGTTTTTCTTTCGGCATCGAGCCTTTGTGATAACGCGCGATGTTGGCGATTAACAATTTTTCGGTTTCGGAAAATCCGGTCATATCGGCGTGCCTGATCAGGTAAAGCGAATGTTTGTGATATGATTCGTGCGAAATGTGATACCCGACTTCGTGAAGCAGCGAAGCGGCTGAAAGCAGCGTGCGCCAGTGCCGCTCGAGTTTATAAACGGGCGCGAGCGTATCGAAAATTCTTTCGGCTAAAGCGGCGATCTGCAGCGCGTGATTTTCTTCGTAGCCGAAGCGCCTGCCGACGGTGAAAACGTCGCGCAAACGTTTATCTTCCACATCGGGAACCGGCGGCATCGATTCGGCTTCGATCAGGCGCAGGTAATCGATGATTATGCCTTCGCGCAGCGCGAAGCCGCACGGCTGAAGCTTTTCTATTTTCAAGCTTTGCATCACGCCTTCGAGAATATGCCCGCCGGCGACGATCACTTCGGCTCTCTGGCGGCTGATGACCGGCAATCCGGCACGTTCTTCAACGGTCATTCGCGCCATTTTTTCATTCAGCGCGGAAAGCTTTTTCAGCTCGATAAAAGGCTTTTGAGACGCGCCGTCATTGTTTGCGGAATTTAGAAGCGAAGCGAGATTCAGAATCGTGCCGGAAGTTCCGGTGGCGATTTCCCACTTTTCGTTTCTCAGAGTTTTGACGGGCTTTTCGAGCGCGCGTTCGATTTCCAGGCGTAAATTCCTGATGTCTTTCGGCTTCGGCGGATTGCTCGCGATAAATTTTTCGGTCAGCCCGACGGCGCCGAGCTTCATCGAAAAAAGTTCGTGCGGTTCGCCCGCTTTCATTAGCGAAAGCTCGGTCGACCCGCCGCCGATGTCTATATTAAGCAGCGAAGTTTTTTCCGCCGCCATTTTCTGCGAAGCCGCGATGCCGATCAGGCGCGCTTCTTCAAGCGATGACAAAACCTCGATGCGCACGCCGGTTCGCCGCTCTATTTCATTAACGAAATAAAGCGCGTTTTCGGCTTCGCGAACCGAAGCCGTCGCGGCGGCGAGAACCACGTCAGCCTTCCGGTTTTCGGCGATCGCGCGAAATCTGCCGATCGCCTCTGCCGAAAGATTTATCGCTTCTTCGGACAATTGATGAGTTTTCAGCGTTTCGTGACCGAGCCTGACGCGTTCGCGATCCTGCAGGATAACGCTGAACGAATCGCTGGCGGAGGCTTTGACAATAACGAGTTTGAGCGAATTTGAGCCGATGTCGATGGCGGCGATAATTTGTGTTTTCATTTTGGTATAATTATTCTACGACAAAAGTTTTTTATCAAATTTATGAAAGTTCTGGATTTAATGACGAGCGACATAGGTTTTATTTCTCCGGCTGACGATTTGGCTCGCGCAGCCGATATTATGTGGCAGAAAGATTGCGGCGTCGTACCCGTAGTCGACGCGGAAATGCGCGTCGTCGGAATAATAACCGACCGCGACATCTGCGTCGCCGCCGGCAGCCGTGACTGTAAAGCGTCGGAAATCAAGGCGGAAGAATTTTGCGGCGAGGAAAATGTCGTTTCCTGCCGACCGGGCGACAAAATTAAAGACGCGCTTAAACTTATGAAAAAAAATAAAATAAAACGCTTGCCCGTAACTAGCCAAAAAGGAGAATTAGTTGGTATTATTTCGGTCAGTGATATTCTTCCGGCTTCCGAAAACGATAAAAAACTAAGGAAAAAATTAATTTCCGCATTAGTGGAAATCAATAAGCCTCGTCCGATTTTGCTCCGGGAAGTTTAATGCCGGACCGGTAGAAATCCGCTTTTCAATAACGCGATATATATTATATAATTAAATATAACCGACGCTTTCCCGAGTGCATAGCCTTTGATTGCGGCTTACTTTTTTCAAGATAAACACGATATTTAATGAAAACCCTTTACATTTTGCGGCACGCCAAATCCAGTTGGGACAACCCGAACCTGGCTGATTTTGAACGCCCCTTAAACACGCACGGATTGAATTCCGCCCCGTTTATGGGCGAAGTTATCTACAAAAACAAATTTCAGCCTTGTTCGGTGCTCAGTTCACCGGCTAAAAGAGCGAAACAAACCGCAATCCTGGTCAAAAACAAAGCCTGTCTCGAAGTCCAAATTCAATACGACGAACGACTCTATGAAGCAAGCCCGAAGACGCTTTTACAGGTAATCTCCGAGGTAGACGTCGATAAACAATCCATAATGCTCGTCGGTCACAATCCAGGACTCGAAGGTCTTATCCGGCTTCTAACCGGCGAAAACCAAGCCATGTCCACAGCTTCGCTGGCTGTCATTGACTTAAAAATCGAAAACTGGAATGAAACCGCCGCCGACTGCGGAACTTTAAGAACATTCATCCGCCCGAACGATTAAAATAATTAGAAACAGGTAAATTTAGATATCCGCTGCCTGACGACTGCCGCACTGATTCTCAGCGGAAAAAAACTCTCTCCGTAGTTTGAGATTTCCCGGTTTAATTCCAGTATTTATAACCTGTTTCTAATATCTATTTTCTGCTTTTACCTGCTTTTTACTCGCTTTACTGCTTTTACACGCTTTCTGCGTTTCGTGTTTATTTAACATTTTCTTAACATTTTGTTCACATCCAATTAAGTTCAGCCGCATAAGCTTTCGTTTTTAAGAACGATTTGTTTCTATTTCCGGAAATAACCGTTAAAATTAAGAAAAACCCAAAATATGCTGCAAAACATCTTGATTGTTGAAGACGATGCCGATATCGCTGAAAGTTTGCATTACAATTTTAAGCGCGAAGGTTTTCGCCCTTTCGTTGCCGAATCGGGTGAAAAAGGGCTTCGTCTGGCGCTCGACGAGAAAAATTCCCCGGCGCTGATTATTCTCGATTTGATGCTTCCGGGCATGAGCGGGATGGAACTTTGCCGACGGCTGCGCCGCGAAGCTTTGACCGAGAATACGCCGATAATAATGCTGACGGCTAAAGCCGCCGAATCGGACAAAATTTCCGGGCTTGATTTGGGCGCGGACGATTATATCGTCAAGCCTTTTTCGGTAAAGGAAGTTGTCGCCCGCGTTCGCGCGGTTTTGCGGCGGGTTGAAAAAGAGAATCTGCCGAAATACGAAGACGAGCGGATGTCTGTCGATTTTGCCGATATGCGCGTTTTGTGCGGCGGCGAAGACGTAAAATTAACGCGCAAAGAATTCGCGCTGCTCGCTCAGCTTATCAAAAATACGGGACGCGTCGCGACGCGCCAGCAGCTTCTCGACAACGTCTGGGGCTACAGTTATTTCGGCGACACTCGCACGCTCGACGTGCATATCCGCCGTTTGCGGCAGAAGTTGGGCGATTGCGGCGTTTGTATCGAAACGGTCGTCGGCATCGGTTATCGTTTTATCGGTTGTAAATGAGCTTTTTTAATTCAATCTTTTCGGCTAAAGAGCACCTTCCGGCTAAAGATTCGCCCGAGTTTTTCCGCGAAGTTCTTGACGCGACGCGCGAAGGCATTATCGTCGTCGGGCGGGATATGCGCGTCGTCGCTTCGAACCGCGCGGCTTACGCGGCTTTTTCTCGCAGAGGCGAAGTGCTGGAAAACAGGCGTTTAAGCGAAGTCGTCCGCGATCTTCATCTGCACGAAGCTTTTCAGAGAGCTTTGGAAAACGACCAGGTTTTCGACATCAAGCTGGAACTTCCCGGAATCATTCAAAAAAAGTACGATGTGCATATCGCGCCCGTTCATCTCGGCGGCGAAAAAAACGTGCTCGGTTTTTTTTACGATATTACGCAGATCGAGCGGCTCGAAAGAATCCGGCAGGAATTTTTGTCGAACATCTCGCACGAGCTTCGCACGCCTTTGACGGCGATTATGGCGTTTGTCGAAACGCTCGAAGACGGCGCGATTGAAGACCCGGAAAATAATCTGCGCTTTCTCTCGATCATCCGCAAAAATACAGAGCGAATGCATCATTTGATCAACGATATTCTCGAACTTTCCGCCATCGAATCGGGCAATATCAAAATTCAGTTGAAAGAAGTAAAACTCGCGGCGCTCGTCGATGAAATCTACACGAATGTTTCGACAAAAGCTTCTGATCGCTCGATAAGCCTCATCAATGAAGTTCCGGAAGACGCAAGCGTTTGCGCCGACGGCGTCCGGCTCGAACAGATGCTGACGAATTTGATCGATAACGCCGTGAAATTTAATCGACCGGGCGGCAAAGTTACCGTCAGATACGATCGTTCGCCCGAGAGGAGCGGAAAAGATCTGATTTCAGTCGCGGATATGGGCGAAGGAATCCCCGCAGAGCATCTGCAGCGCATTTTTGAAAGATTTTACCGGGCAGACCGCGCACGCTCGCGTGAAATCGGCGGAACGGGTTTGGGATTGGCAATCGTCAAACACCTGGCAAGGCTGCACGGGGGAGAAATTTCCGTCAAATCTTTTCCTTCGGAAGGCTCGGTTTTTATCATCGAGCTGCCTGCCGCTAAATAAGTTAACCGTTACGATAAAATTATTTAACTCGCGGCATTAATTGTGCTATAATACAAATTCCACAACAAAAAACTCTTCAGGGGAATTGGGTTTTCAACCCGATTCGTTTTTACGGCTACTCTTCTCAAATTTTGATTTATGGAGTTAAATTTATGGAATTAAACATCGGACAAAAAGTTGCTTACCCAAATCAAGGCGTCTGCCTGGTCGAAGGCATTCAGAATAAAATTATCGGAAACAATTCGATGAGTTTTTATTCTTTACGGGTTTTGAGCGACAATTCGATTATCTTCGTCCCGACTGCCAATGCCAAAACCGTCGGTATTCGCCCGATTATCTGCCACACCGAATTTAAGCGTTTGATGTTGAATTTAGGAATGGATTTCGATGTGGTTTCCGGCGACTGGAAAATTCGCTCGCGCGAATATACCGAGAAATTACAAACCGGAGACGTTTTTGCGGCGGCTGACGTGTTGAAAAAGCTGACTTTTCTCAGCCACGAAAAAAAACTTTCATTTCGCGAACAGACCTTAATGGAAAAAGCGAAATTTCTCATCGTTTCGGAAATCAGCAACGCCAGTCTCGCCGAAGAAGACAAAATATCTATAAAGATTGATAAATTGGTCGAAACGGCTTGCGAAAAACATCTTGTTTCGCACCCGCGCGTCGTCGCCGCTACCGTTCATTAAAAATCGGGCAGCAAAAGAAAAGAGGTGAGAATTAACATCTCAAATAAGAACGGCGTTCAAATTTTCAGATTTTAATTTTCTCCTCTTTCCGGTTTTTGATTACTTCTTTTCATAACTCGCCCGCACAATGGTTTTAATATTGCCGCGAACGTGAAAATCGCCTTCGATCTCAACTCTCAGCGGATCGCAGGCTTTAACGAAATCTTCGAGAATAATGTTTATCACGTGTTCGTGAAAAACTTTTATCTCGCGGAATGAGTTGATATACAGCTTCAGGCTTTTCAGCTCGATGCAGCGCTCGTTCGGAACGTATTTGAGCTTGATGATCGCGAAGTCGGGAAAATCGGAAAACGGGCAAATCGCCGTAAATTCCGGTATTTCAAAATCAATCCAAATCTCGCGCCCCGCGTAATCGTATTTGAAAGAATCGAGCGGGTAAAGCGTCATTTCTTCGCGCGGCGTCGAGCGAATATCCAAATTTTGCTGGTTAATCGGTGGTAAATTTATTTGGTCTAACATAGTGATAATTTTCGGTCAAAGCCGAAACTTTAATTTTACAACAAAGTCTCGGAAAAGTTCAGCCGCGAATAATCAACGGCAAAGCGATTTCAGGAAATTTGCCCGCAGAAAACTATAAAATCACGAATCGTTAAAATCACTTTTCAAAATTTCTCTTCAAATGTTTCTTCAAATTTCTCTTTGAAAATCTTAGTTTTAGATTTTCAGGTCTTTGCCGGCGCAATTATTAGGTATTCAGTCCCAAACCACGACACTTTGAGGCTAAACACTTAAGAAATAGCAGCTTATGCCAGATTAATATGATAAATTGGATTCAAATTTTTTCCTCAACTATTGCTGGAATAATTATCGGCGCGATTATCTGGTCGATTATTGTCTTTTTAATCGTCTATAAATTTGGCGAGATACATTTTGGCGATTTTTTCGGCGTGATCATTGAACCCGGAGCGGTAATTATTTTCGGCACGGTAATTGGAGTTATTCAGGGCTTTTTTATAGGTTTGGTAATTGGTATTTTTAGCATAGATACAATATTCAAAGGTGGTTTAACGGGGGTTATTGCAACTGAGATTGTTTTACTATTTTGTTATATCATATGGACGATGTTGAAGGTTTATTACGGTCTGAGTTTGATAAAAGCCTTAAGCTCACTTGGTAATTCTGGTAATTTTATTATTTTTAGTATTTTGCTTTTTATTCCCGCCGTGATTATTGGAATAGCCATTACAAAAACATATACGTTTGCTTACACAATGATAAGTACCAACAATTAATTAACCGTTTACTAAATTTGAGATAAAGTGTTGGCTAAGAGGCTGTAAGAAATTGTCAAAGAACTATTTGAGCTTCGTTCATTTGGTCAGCTCTTTGATTTGGTTAAGATAAAATGTCAACAGAACCTAGAATTTGCATTTTTTCGCTGTCGCCAGATCGCGAATGCCTCGCGTTTTCAATTCTTCGAGCAGATTTACGAAAATATGCGCCGTCGCGCGGGCGTCTTCCGAAGCGCGATGATGATTGATAAGGGCTATCGAATAATATTCGGCGACCGTATTAAGTCGGTGATTTTGAATATGCGGCAGAAGCCTGCGCGACAGCTGAACCGTGCAGAGATGAGGATTCGCCACGCGGTAATCCGTGAAAATCCTGCCGATCTCGTGGTTTAGGAACCGCATATCGAAATGCGCGTTATGCGCCACCAGAACCGAATCGCTGATAAAATCCAGAAAATCGGCGGCTATCTCGTGAAATTTCGGCGCGTGCCTGACCATCTGATCTGTGATGCCCGTCAGCTGCGATATAAAAACAGGAATCTGTGATTCCGGATTAACAAGCGTATGGTACTCGTCGGTTATTGCGCCGTTTTTGACGCGGTAAGCGCCGATTTCCGTAATGCGGCACGGCGGCGTTTTCGCGCCCGTCGTTTCCAGATCGAAAACGACGTAATCGGTTTCCGTTAATTTTTTCTGCGCCAAGTCTTCCTGTACAAGCTCAACCGTATCTTCATTTATTCGCAGGCGCGGGTCTGTTTCGATCAAATCGGAAATGAGCAGTATCGCCAGCTCCGGTTCGGGCTTGCGAATCTTCATCACGTAATCAACCACTTTTACAGCCGGAGCGCGACCACCAAACGATTGCAAAAGCTGAATCGTTTCACTGACGAGCATAGATTCGGAGATCAAATTTGGATAAGGCGCCATCTTTAGTTTATTCTAACGTGAAAATATGAATCTGCAAGCAAAAACGCGGCGAACGAACATCTTCGGTAATTTTTCCGGGGGCGCAAAGCAATGAGAGAAGAAAACATTAAAATAGTGGAAACATACTTAAGTGCTTTGAAGAACAAAGATTTAAGCACGGCTTTACTTGCCGACGATTTGAAATTTGAAGACCCGATGACCGGAAAAAGCACCGGCGCGGAAAATCTCAAGGCGTTTTTAGCCGGATTTTTGCCCGCGATAAACGACGTTCGCGTCATTCAGCACATTTGCGAAGGCGAATACGTCGTTACGCACTGGGAAGTTGACGGCATATTCGGCATAATTTCTATTTTGCAAAAATTCCGTGTCGAAAACGGGAAAATTACCGAGGCTTTCGGCTATTTCGATCCGAAACCGATTCTTGGAAGTTAAAAAGAGACGAAGCGGCGGTTCGGCGGAAAGTTGCAGAAAACTGTAGATAGTTAAAAAAAGGTTTGATGACTTTAAAGTTTACGTAGTTGAAAAACGTTATAAAGTCGCTGATTTTTCAGCTTTTTTGGTTATTTGCAGCTCCGCCACTCCCTGCACGTCTCGGCAGCTTATTAATTTATGAATTCAGAAGAAATTTTAGAACAATTTAAACGCACAAACGCGCTTTTGGAAGGACATTTTATTTTAACGAGCGGTTTGCACAGCCCGAAATATCTACAGTGCGCGCTCGCTTTGCAGCATCCGTCGGACGCGCGGCGATTCGGGCAG
>JAOAPX010000006.1 GCA_025463125.1 Acidobacteriota bacterium
TAAATCTGGCTGCCGGATTGGCGGTAGAAGAAAAGAAAGTATTGTTGATTGACGCGGATCCGCAGGGGAACGCGACATCGGGAGCTGGAGTTCCAAGAGTGATGTCGAGAAAAACTCTGTATCACGCGATGGTTGTAAATGAGCCTTTAGAAAATATTATTTTACCGACCGAACTGCCGCTGTTGTTCGTTCTGCCGTCGGATAAAAATCTGGCGGGAGCTGAAATTGAATTGGTTGAAGCGAACGACAGGGAATATAAGCTGAAAAACATACTTAAAACGATAAAGAAAGACTACGATTATATAATAATCGACTGTCCGCCTTCGCTGGGGCTGTTAACAATAAACGGGTTAACCGCAGCTGATTCATTACTCGTGCCGATACAATGCGAATATTTTGCATTGGAAGGCGTTACTGAATTATTTGACACGCTTGCGAGATTGAGAAGAGGATTAAACCCGCAATTAACAATTGAAGGCTTGCTGCTGACAATGTATGATGAAAGAACCAATCTTTCAAGCGCGGTCGCTCAGGATCTAAGAGATTTTTATGGAAAACAAGTGTTAAAAACAGTAATACCCAGAAACGTTAGATTAGCCGAAGCGCCAAGTTACGGAAAACCAATAATTTTATACGATATTCGTTCAAAAGGGGCGGAAAGTTACATTCAATTAGCAAAGGAGATCTTAAAGCATGAATAGAAAGGTATTAGGACGAGGCTTAGGCGCGCTTATCAGCGAAGATGAAACCTCTAACGGAAAAGAACATTTGATTGAATTAGACTTAGATTTAATCGAGCCCAATGCCGAACAGCCGCGAACAAGATTTACAGAAGCTAATTTGGAAGAATTAACTCAATCGATAAAAACAAACGGGGTCGTTCAGCCGATAATAGTTAGAAAAAAAGGCGGCAGATATGAAATCGTTGCCGGTGAAAGACGCTGGCGCGCATCGCAGAGAGCGGGACTACAAAAAATTCCTGTAATAGTAAAAGAAGTAACGGATGAAAAGCTTCTCGAACTTGCCTTGATAGAAAACATTCAAAGGCAGGAGTTAAACCCGATTGAAGAAGCAAGGGCATATAAAAACCTGGTCGAAAAATTAGGCTTAACTCAAGAAATAATAGCGGAGAGAGTCGGGAAAAATCGAACCGTAATAACGACAGCTTTAAGACTGCTGAAATTGCCTAAAGATATTCAGGAGCTAGTAGAAGAAGAGAAAATATCTGCTGGGCATGGACGCGCTTTGTTAATGTTGAATGAAATAGAAAAACAAAGGGAACTCACAAAAAACATTATCGAACTTTCGCTGTCAGTCAGAGAAACGGAAAAGGCTATAAAAAGGCTAAACCGGAGTGAAGGCGTAACTGTTGAAAAGAAACAGGTTAAGCTGAAAAATGATGCAAATGTGCAAGCTGCGGAGACAAAGCTTAGAAGATATTTAGGAACAAACATACAAATAATTCCGGACGGAAAGGGAACCGGCGGAAAAATTGAAGTAGAATATTATGGAGAGGCTGATTTAGATAGAATTTTTAATTTGATCTTAAACAAAAAAGATTAGACAGCCTTTGTAAAAAAATCGGGAAATAGTAATTAATAGTTTTTATGAAAGGAAAGCGACTAACGGAAATGGTTTCTTGCGCGGGTTGAGTGGCTAAACTCGCCCCAGGCGACCTTGCTCAAGTTTTGAGCAAACTTCCGAAGCAAAATTCAGAAAATGTGATTGTCGGATATGAAACATCTGACGATGCGGGAGTTTTTCGTTTAAATGAAAGAACGGCTCTCGTGCAGACGGTCGATTTCTTTACGCCGATAGCGGATGAACCGGAAGTTTACGGGCAGATCGCCGCGATAAATTCTTTAAATGACGTTTACGCAATGGGCGGAACTCCCATATCAGCTCTTTCCATAGTTTGTTATCCGCAAAAAGGAGATTGGGAAGTATTAGGCGAAATTCTTCTGGGCGGGCAGAAAGCGATGAATGCCGAGAATGTGGTAATTATCGGCGGTCATTCGGTAGACGACCAGGAAATAAAATTCGGATACAGCGTAACCGGAATTGTTGATCCTGATAAAGTTACAAAGAATTCGGGAGCAAAAGAAGGCGACGTTTTAATACTTACAAAACCGATCGGAACGGGCGTGATCAGCACTGGCATAAAGTTTGAAAAAGCGAGCGAAAAGGCTAAAAAAGCCGCAATGGAAACGATGACGACTTCCGCAAGAGAAGCATCAAAGATAATGCAGGAAGTCGGCGCGAAAGGCTGCACGGATATAACAGGTTTCGGCTTGCTGGGGCATTCATATGAAATGGCAAAGGCTAGCAACGTAACATTCGTGATGGAATCCGAAAGCGTGCCGCTTTTACCGGACGTTTTAGAATTGATAGAGCAAAAGATGCTGACGCGCGGAGATAGAAATAATCGCGCGTATGTCGGCGAAACTGTCAAAATTAAAGAAAATGTAACGAAAGAAATGCAGAGCGCTTTATTTGATCCGCAGACGGCGGGCGGGCTTTTAATCAGCTTGAGCGAGGATAAAGCCGAGAGATTTTTGAACAAAATGAAAAATTCGAAAATTATCGGCAGAGTTGAAAAGTTTAAAGATTATCTAATAGAAGTTAATTAAAAACTAAAACGTCTAAAAACAAAGTAAAAGTTTATATAGAAACAGTTAGATTGAAAGAGGGAAAAAGTTGTATTTATTCATACTTGAATCAATCGGGACATCCGAGTTAATTCTTATAGGAATTATCGCTCTGATCGTTTTTGGTCCGCGCAAATTGCCGCAGCTGGCAAAAACCATCGGTAAAACGATGGCTGATTTTCGCAAGACCACAAACGAATTTAAGTCAACGTGGGAAAAGGAAGCGGAGTTTTATAAAGAAGAGACGATCATAACAAAGGAAATAAATTCCGTTTCCGACCAATCGATTATAACTGAAACAACGATTGCTAAAACAATAAGTACGGAACAGATAAAAATAGAAACTCCTGAAATAAAAGAACTTAGCCAGGAAAAAATAAATCAGGCTTTTTCCAACCTTAATAATCAAAATCCGTCTGAACAAAAAGAAAAACAAAATCAGTTAGAAGAAGCTTCAGCCGCCGATAAGCGTAACTGGTTATAAAAATACAAGCAAAAGAAAATGTTAAGAACCGAACAGCATGAGGAAGACCTGGGCGACCAAATGTCCTTTTTAGACCATTTGGACGAACTGCGTCGAAGGCTTGTAAATTCGGTCGTTATCATTATTATAACTTTTTCTCTATGCTGGTTTGTATCCGACAAAATATATAATTTTCTCTCTGTTCCGATTCGACAGGCATTATCAGAAGTAGAAAGACGAGAACTTCCGGTTAAAGGAATAACCGGAGAAGAAAAAGTCTTGCCGGTAAACAGCTTGAAAGAAGGCGATACGGGGCGATATGTATTCGATCGCTCAACCAAGTTCGGCGGCAGCGTTGTTTCGCCCGGAACTTCGGTTCAGGCGATTGCTTCCGCCGAAAGCGAAACCGGGCTCGGGCTTTATACAAACGAAACTATTATTACCAATACGGCAATTATCCCGAAAGGAGTGCGTTTACCGGTTGATTTGGTTTCGCCGAATTTAAATGAACCGACAGAGGAAGAGCGCCTGATAGTCACTACGGCGGGTGAATCCTTTACGCTGTATGTCACCGTTTCTCTGTATGCGGGAATCGCGCTGGCTGTTCCGTTTCTGTTATGGCAAATTTGGGGTTTTATCTCACCGGCGCTTTATAAACACGAAAGAAGATATGTGACGCCTTTTATCGGGCTTTCGACGATTTCATTTGTAATAGGCGCGGCTTTTGCTTATTATATTTTATTCCCGCCGGCAATAAAATATTTATTGGGACTGGGCGAAGATTTTCGTCTGCTGCTTCGAGCTTCCGATTATTTTGATTTTATAACGCTTATAATGCTGGCAATGGGCATAATTTTTCAGATGCCTGCGGTCACATACGTGTTGTCGCGAATCGGCATTGTTTCAGCCGATCTTTTGATAAAAAGCTGGAAGATAGCGCTTGTGGTGATAATGATAGTCGCCGCCGTCGTTTCGCCGACGGGCGATATTCCGAATATGATGCTTTTTGCCGCGCCGATGATCGTGTTATATATAGTCTCGGTTTTTATCGCCTGGTTTTTCGGAAAAAAACGTCAAATTGAACCTGTAAGCTAATAAAAGCAACCAATTCACAGCAGGATTGCATCTTGAATAATTGAGTATTTCTATCTAAAATCTTTTAAAACCAACAATAAGTCTGGAGAAAGCGTAAAAGCAATATTAATTGCGGCAAACCGAAGGAGTTTTACCGTTATGTCGAAAGTGAAATCTGTTCGTAATTTAGCGATAATCGCGTCATTAATAGGCGTAGGCGTTATCAATGGTCTGGCACAGGATCCGAAAGGAGAACCGAGCGAGGATATTAGTGATAAAGCGCGAACCGTCAAAAAGGAAATAAAAGAAGTTTATAAAAAATGGATAAACAATGACGTCGCGTACATCATCACAAAAGATGAAAAGAAAGCTTTCAACCAGTTAAAAACTGACGAAGAACGCGAGAACTTCATTGAAAACTTCTGGCGCAGACGCGATCCGAATCCGGATACCGAAGAAAACGAGTATCGCGAAGAATATTACGAGCGCATCGCGTATGCAAACGAACATTACGCATCGGGCATTCCCGGATGGAAAACCGATCGCGGTCGCACGTATATCGCATGGGGCAAACCTGATTCGGTCGAATCGCACCCGTCGGGCGGATCGTATGATCGCCCTTCTTACGAAGGCGGCGGCTCGACGACGACATATCCTTTTGAAGTTTGGTTTTATAGACATTTAGACGGTGTGGGCGACGGCATCGAAATCGAGTTTGTCGATCCGACCGGAACCGGCGAATATCGCATCGCGCGCAACGCTTTTGAAAAAGACGCTCTGGCAATGGTGCCCGGCGCGGGACTGACGACGGCGGAAATGCTCGGTCTCAGCGATAAAGGCGATCGTCTGAGCGGCGGAAGCGGTAATAATTACTACGGGCGCGCTCAGGATCAGCCGTTTGAAAGATTACGCGTAATCACGGATTTGCAGCGTCCGCCGCAAGTCAAATTCAGCGATCTGCAGGCGCTTGCCGGCGGCGATTCGGGAACGATTGATAATAATCCGCTGAATTTTGATATGCGTGTGGATTTCTTCCGCCAGTCGGAAGATCGTATCATTACGACTTTTACCGTTCAGACCGAAAACAAGGAATTGGTTTTTGAAAACGTCGGGGGACTTCCGACGGCAAAAATGAATGTTTTCGGACGTATCACGGCGGTTTCGGGAAAACGCTCGGGAATTTTTGAAGATTCGGTAACGACAAATGCTACGGGCGAAGAGCTTGCCGAAGCGAAAGACCGCAAATCTGTATATCAATCGGCAGTAGCTTTAACGCCCGGAACATATAAGGTTGACGTCGTGGTTCGCGATGTCGTTTCCGGCAACAAAGGCATTGTCAGCAAAGGGTTTACAGTTCCGAAATTCGATGAAAAGAAACTCGCTACTTCAACGCTCGTTCTGGCTTCGACGCTGCGTTCGGCGGATGAAAAAGATATCGGCGGAAGATTCATTATCGGCAACGCGAAAGTAATTCCGAATCTTTCCGGAATTTATAAAAAAGGTCAGCAAGTCGGCGTTTATCTACAGGTTTATAACGCGGAAATCGACCAGACGACTTTGCGCCCGGCAGTCGATGTCGAATACATTTTGATGAAAGGCGGCAAAGAGGTTCTGCGCCAGCCGGAAAACTGGGATGGCTTGAGCGATTCGGGACAGCGCCTGACGCTCGCGAGGCTTTTGCCGACCGATCAGATGCCGCTCGGCAATTATGAATTGAAAATTAGAATTAAAGACCGCGTTCGAACGGACGGGCAGGTTATCGAACAATCCGGATCATTTACTATTACGCAGTAAATATTTCTTTTTAGAATTAATATGCCGACGTTTTCTTGTAAAGCGTCGGCTTTTTTTATGGAAACAGAGAGATTATTTTTCAGACTTTATCAGGACGAAGACAAAGCGAAGTTTACCGCGCTGTTTACCGGCGAGGCGATTACAGCAATAAACCCGTTTTTCCGAACGGAAATGTCGCCTCACAGGTAAAATATTATTTTGCCGAATAAATTATTCAGGTTCGATGTTCCTATGGTTAAATTATTAATATGAACATCTGGCAAATCATCGCGAGGCTTTTGCCGTTCGTCAAACCTTACAAACTGCTCGTATTTATTTCCCTTGTTTTAACTTTAATCGGAGCGGTCGCGGCGCAAATAAACCCTTTGGTTCTGCGTTACACGGTCGATACGATTCAGCAATTGCTGAACGAAGGCAGGACCGAGCAGGGAAGCGCTTCGCTTTTTTTATATATCAGCGCAATTTTATTCGGGAAAGAATTAATCAATATCGCCGTCAGATACGGTCAAAGCATGCTCGGCGAGCGAATTCGCGTAAATCTTTCCAGCCAGCTTTCGCAATACGCCGTCGAAAAAATTCTCACGTATAAATACGCGTTTTTTGTTGACGACGAAAACGCGACGGGAAAATTGCAAACCCGAATCGATCGCGGCGCGGAAAGCCTAACGCGTTTTGTACAGAGAATTTTTATAGATCTTCTGCCGCTTTTCGCCAACGCGATCCTCGCGCTGTTTATAATGTTTCACGCGAATTTCTACGTCGGTTTGATCGCCTCGATCGTGATGCCGATTTATTTTCTTTTAAGCTGGCAGCAAGCCGGAATGTTAAAAGGCGTCCGGCGCGGGCTTCGCACCTTGCGTGAAACGAAAACCAATGGATTATTCAACATTATCGAATCGATTATCGTTATAAAATCTTTCGTTCGCGAAGAGTACGAGCGCGAAAAACAAGCCCGACTACAGCGAAATCTGATCGACGCGCAGCTCCGGCAGCGCAAAACCAATTACGTTTTCGACGCGCTTAAAAGCTTTGCCGAACAAGTCGGCGTAACTCTGATTATCATTCTTACTTCTTACCTGGTTTTAGACGGGCAGATGTCTATCGGCTCGATTATGTTTCATATTCTGCTTTTTAATAATGTTTCCGCGCCGATTCGACAACTGCACCGCATATACGACGAAATCAATGAAGCGATGACTTACGCCGAAGGATTTTTCGAAGTTTTAGACGCGGACTCCGCGATTGAGGAAAGCGGCGACATCACGATCGAAAACTTATACGGCACATTTGAATTAAAAAACGTAAATTTTACATACCCGAACGGCACGCCGGCGCTTTTCGACGTCAGTATGAAAATTCCGCACGGCAAAACCGTCGCTTTCGTAGGGCTTTCCGGCGCGGGAAAATCAACGCTTCTGAATCTGCTTTGCAAATTTTACGCGCCGACCGGCGGGAAAATTACGCTTGACGGGAAAAATCTTCACGATTACGACACACATCTCTTGCGGCGAAAAATCGGGCTTGTTTTGCAGAAAAACCACATCTTCAAAGGCTCGATCGAAGAAAACATTCGTTACGGAAACATGAACGCGAGTTTCGCGGAAGTGCGCGAGGCGGCGAAAAAAGCTTATCTGCACGAACAGATCGAACAGCTTCCCGACAAATACGAAACCGACGCGCAGCAGCTTTCCGGCGGTCAGCAGCAGCGAATCGCCATCGCGCGCCTGTTTCTGAAAGATCCGCCGATCATCTTTTTAGACGAGCCGACGGCGAGCCTCGACGCGATTGCTACCGAACAAATAAAAAACAGCCTCGACGCGATCAAAGCTGACCGCACAACGGTTGTAATCTCGCACAGCATTTCGCAGATCATCGATTCCGACGTTATTTTCGTGCTGAAAGAAGGTCGCGTCGTCGAAAGCGGAACGCACGAAGAGCTTTACAATAATAACGGAACTTACAAAGAAATTTTCAATGCTTCGGCGCGGAGCTTGAATCTCGGCAGAATATCGAAAACATTAAGATGAAATGCGAGAATTATTCTATTCTGCCGAAACCGCACCAGGAGTTTCGGTTGCGCCAAATTATCTCGACATCTTTCGCGCCGATTTCTTTCCATAAATCTTCAAACTCATTTTTTGAAATATAGAAAAACTTCGGCGCCGCCAGTTGGTCGAAAACGATATTGTGTTGTTCGCGCCAGCCGAACTTTCCGAGGTTTTTCAGGTAATCGTTGTAAATGAGATGTTTGGCGACGGGCTTGAGAATCGCGTTAACAGGTTTATAGATTAATTTTGAAGCGAGGAAAACGCCTAAAGTCGGAAGCGTCGAAAGCTTGTAAAGCGTCGGCTGTTTTATTTTCGAGTTTAAATTTTCTCTGAGCGGATTGAGATAGCGCGCGATCCACCGGTTGTTTTCCGCGCCGTAAACCCACGCGGAAATCGCCCCGCCTTTTTTTACCTTTGACGCCATTGAGACAAATGCTTTTTTCGGTTCGGGCGTGTGATGCAAAACGCCGATGCTGAAAGCGTAGTCGAAAACTTTTTTTAGCGGAAGCTTGAAAATATCGCCCTGAACGATGTGCGCGTTCGGCAGATGTTTTGTGGCTTGAAAAGCGATTTCCACGTCAGAACTTAAATCAATGCCGACGACTTCTTCAGCGTCTAAAGATGCGGCTGAAATTACGCGGCTGCCTTTGCCGCAGCCGCCTTCGAGCACGATTTTATCTTTGAAAAATTCCGGCTTGACAGGCTGTAGCCAATCTAAAAACTGTTCTCTGCAATGCTCTTGTTTATTTGTAAGTTTACTTGTAAAAAGCTTTTGCAGCGCGTCGATATTTTCAGCGGTTTTTATCTTTTCCTGTTCCGTTTTATCAAATTCGGCAAAGTGCGGAACGCCGCGAATAATTTTGTATTCGCGCGAGCATTTTTTGCACGACAAAACGCCTTCGATGATTTCTTTATCTTCGTGTTTTCCGGCGTAAGCCAGCAAGATGTCGCCGCCGCATAAAGGGCAGGCTAGAAGTTCTAAAAGCTTTTTTTTCATTAATTGAAAAAAATTGAAAAAAAGAAATTTACCGCCGCCGAAGTTTTGAATAAACGAGCTTATTCAGCATTTTTTTCGAGCGGTTTGCGTTTACAAAAACAAAACGACGAAAGCCGCCCGTTTTGTTTTTGTCTCTGTTAAAGCCCGAACACGGCATTGCGCGGTTTTGAAAACGAATTTTATTGTTCACGGCTTTTTATTTTGTTTTCAAATTCCGCGAATTCCTTGTACGGAAAAGGCTGGCGCCAGTGAAACTCGAATTCATCGGTGTTCCGGTCTTCGTAAAGCTGTGCGAAAGTTTGATAAAACGCGGCGCAAACTTCTTTGGTTTTTCCCAGATGTTCGAAAACTTTTTCGCTCTCTCCGGTTTCGCGGTTTCCCGTCGGATACTGATAGATTTCTAAAAGCAGCGTTTCGCCGTTTTGAACAAATCGAAAATCGAATTCCTCGGGATTCCGGTTCCAGTAAAGCAAATATTCTTTTTCAGCCGAAAATTCACTTGCGTTGCCGACCAGCTCGTTCAAAATAAGTAAAAGCTCGGGCAAAGCCTTTTCGTGCGGAGTATGCGCCGTAGTTGTGTGAAACTCTGAAACCCCGTCGTTTAAACCGATAGACATCCATCCGCATTGCGGCGAATTAAAGCTGACCTCAAGATTGTTTTGCATAATTTTACGGTGAATCGTAAACGGTCAGCCGCGAATTGCTTACAGCAAATAAAGCTGTTCGCAATTTACGATTTACCGTTTTATTATGGTAACTTTAAGAGGAAAATTCCACAAATAAAGATGCGACAATACCAGCAGCTTCTCAAACATATTCTCGAAAACGGAACGCGCCACGAAGACCGCACCGGCGTCGGAACGATTTCGGTTTTCGGTTATCAAACGCGGTTCGATTTGCGCGAAGGTTTTCCGATCGTCACGACGAAACGAGTCCCTTTTCGATGGGTTGCCGAAGAACTGCTCTGGTTTTTGTCCGGCGACACGAACGAGAAAAATCTTCGCGCTCGCGGCGTCGATATCTGGGCGGAATGGGCGGACGAAGCGCATACTTCGAGATTCGGGCGCGAAGAAGGCGATCTCGGTCCGGTTTACGGTTATTTGTGGCGAAGCTTCGGCGGCGATTATCCGGAAAAAAACGGTTTCGACCAGATCGAACGGCTGATGAACGAAATAAAGACGAATCCGAATTCGCGCCGTTTAATCGTTTCCGGCTGGAATCCCGAACAAGCCTCGCAGGTCGATTTGCCGCCGTGCCATACGCTCTGGCATTTGAAAGTGGAAAATGAAAAGATTCTGCATTGCCAGCTTTACCAGCGCAGCGCCGACGCTTTTCTCGGCGTTCCGTTTAATATCAGCTCTTACGCGCTTTTAACGCAGATGATTGCCAACGTTTGCGATCTGCAAGTCGGAGATTTTATACACACTTTCGGCGATTTGCATATTTATTCGAATCATCTCGAACAGGTAGAAAAGCTTTGCGCGCGAGAGCCTTTGCCGCTGCCGCAATTGATTATCAAACGAAAACCCGATTCGATTTTCGATTATAAATACGAAGATTTTGAATTAAAAGATTACCGGCATCACCCGCCGATTTCCGCGCCGGTGGCGGTTTAATAAATGTCTTTATTGAGGTTTTATTTTGCAGCAAAGGCTAAATAAAAAATAAAACTCAAGAAAACCTCAAGAAACAAAAGGTACATTGATTTCATACAAGACAACTGAATAGATCGGAACAACTCTGTTTAAACGGTCAAACGCGAGCTCCCGGAAGGGAGCTTTTTTTATTTACAGTTTTTATTTACAGTCCAATCGATTATTTTTTCGGCAATTTTTACTTTACAACACAAAGTTCTTGACAAATGAAACGACTTGGCATAGATTTCAAAATGATATGGCGAAAATTCAAGCGTACACACGCGAAGAAAACGAAATAAATATGCCTGTAAATATCGGCGACAGGGCGTTTGATAATTTGCAGTTTATCCGCGAGACGATGGAGCGCTCGACGCATTTTACGGCGGTTCCGGGCTACGGCGGCATTTTAATGGGCGCAACGGCGATAGTTGCGGCGTATATAGCCAATCAGCAGATATACCTGAGAAATTGGCTGATCGTCTGGATCATCGAAGCGATGCTGGCTTTCGCAATCGGTTTGCTGGCGATGTGGCAAAAATCGAAGCTTGCCAACGTTTCTTTAAATTCCGCTCCGGCTCGAAAATTTGCGATGAGTTTTCTGCCGCCGCTCATCTGCGCGATTGTCATTACGATCGGACTTTGGCGATTTGAACATTACGAAGTGATGATTCCGGTATGGATGCTTCTGTACGGCGCGGCAGTCGTCACAGGCGGCGCTTTCTCGGTCAAAGCGGTTCCTATTATGGGCTGGTGTTTTATCGCGCTTGGAACGCTCGCTTTTTTTATCCCGGCGGGTTTCGGAAACTCTTTGATGGGGTTTAGCTTCGGGATTTTACAAATCGTTTTCGGGATTGTAATCGCGCGAAAATACGGCGGGTAATTCAGCTTATGAATAACAACACCGAGTTAACGTTTTCCGGCAGGCTGCGCAGCGTCAAATGCGCCTTGACCGGCATACGAATTATGATTTCTTCGCAGCACAATGCGTGGATACACGGCGCAGCGACCCTGTTGGTTGCAGCCGCCGGGCTCACTTTAAATCTGACGAATGCCGAGTGGTGCTGGATTGTTTTGGCTGTAATGTCTGTCTGGACGGCGGAAGCTCTCAACACCGCTTTCGAATATCTGACCGATGTCGCGTCGCCTTCGTTTCATCCTTTGGCAGCCAAGGCGAAAGACGTTTCAGCCGGAGCGGTTTTGATTACCGCGATTGGATCGACCGTGATCGGCTTGTTGATTTTTACTCCCCATATAGTAAAGCGGATAGATAATTTACAGTATTTCAAGCCGTAGTTTCGGCGATGTAAACAGTTTGAATTCAAGGTTATGGCAACT
>JAOAPX010000022.1 GCA_025463125.1 Acidobacteriota bacterium
CTTTTTCATTCTCCGGTCGTGCACGCGACTTTCAGCAAAGACGGGAAAAGATTGTTTGTTTTAACCGCCGACCAGAATTATTATTTTTTTAATACCGACGGCTTCGCGGCGCGGCAATAAACTACCCGCATTGCATAAATCTGTGCTTTAATTTCAATATGCTTTTCAGAGAATTGCTCAAGGGCGAGCTTCAAAATCAGCGCGAAGATTTTCAAAGTTATGTGCGCGAACAATCGGGCAATTTAAGTTTTTATCTGAGCGCTTTGCGCGAGATGGAAAAATTAACCTGCGGCGAGATTAAACAAAAATTAGCGTACGCGGAAAACGTCGGCGCGATTCCGGCGGATGAGATCGACGGGCGCAAGTCTTTCTCGTTTTCTTTCCGGGCAGATTGGAGCAATCACGAGCAGGCGCGCGCGTGGGCGGCGAAAGTTTTGCATAACCGCACGACTTTTGCGGCGGACGGCAGCCAGCTTTACGCGGAAAAAGAAACGTCTCTGCCGATTGCGGCGATTCAAATCGGCTGGTTTGAAAACCCGCACAACAGCGAATTCGGCTACGAAAAAAACGCGAGATTTTTTGTGCTTTCCCCGGAAAAACTTCTCGCGCAGGATGAACCGGTAGTTCCCGAAACAAAGGTCGGGCAATATCGTTTCGAAGCCGAGATCGAAAAAGCGAAAGAGTTTCTGGAAAAGAAAAAAGGCTGGCGCGAGCGCGGCGAAAAAATGCCGCTCGCTTTTTATGACGGAACGCTTCTGCTTTCGACGCCGCACCCGGATACGGGAATGCAGGCAAATTTTACGAATAAGCTGGTCGAACTCGTCAGATTTTCGAGAGACACGGAAGTCCCGATCATCGGCTACGTCGACCGAAGCTACGCGCGCGATCTGCTGACGATGCTCGATACTTTTGCCGCAAGACCGGACACCGGCGTTAGAAATTTGCACGATTCGACGATACTTCACGCCGAGCTCGAAGACGCCGAAGCCGTTCTCGGTTCGTGGGGCGACCGAACCTGTTTTTGTTATTCAAACCGCCGCGGCTTAAGCGCGTTTATCGACCCGCAAACGGAAAGATCGCTCGTCGGTTTCACGTATCTGCAAACGACAAGCGAATCGGCGCCCGCGCGAATCGACGTTCCGGCGTGGATTTACGAGCAAGGGCTGCTCGAAGAAGTTTTAGACACGATTCGCGCCGAATGCGTCATCGGCTTGGGTTACCCGTACGCGCTCGAAACCGCCGATCAAACCGCCGTTATCACGATGCGCGACCGCGAAATTTTTCTTAGAGCTTTACAAGACTTTGCCGTTCGTGAAAAACTAAACTTTAGCGTATCGAGAAAAAGCGCCAGCAAAGGCAGACGAAGATGATGGAAACCGGGAAAGAGACAATGGAAAATGAAAACGTCGATTTAATCGGCGGAGAATCATTCAGTATCCAACGCGCTTTCCCCGTTAATTTAATTTGTCAGGCGTGCGGCGCGGAAGCGCGGCGAAACAGCGCGCGATTTTGCATGGTTTGCGGAAAGCTGCTCGGCGAAGATTACCAGCCGCTTGACCGCCTTCGCGCCTCTTACCGTTTGCAGGAAAGAAGTTTTGCTTTTCAAACGGAAAAAAAAGAAGAAATCGTCAATTTATTCGAAGAAAATAAAAATTCAATATCACAGACGGCTTGGGCTTGTCTGGTTTATTCATTCGTTCCGTATCTCGGAATCTTATTCGTTCCGCTTGCCGCTTTCGTCGGCGGCTTCGGCTTTATCGTCGCTCTTCGCAAACCGCATCTCGGCGGTCGAAAACTTTCTATTGCCAGTTTTTTTCTGAGTTTTATCGTTCTAGCCGTACAGATTTTCCTCTGGTGGCTTTTGTATATAATTCCGCAACTCGGAGTTAGAATTTAGCCGCAGACAACACAAAATTTTTAAAAAAAGTTTGTTTGCCGAATAATTGCTTCGGCAACGTCTTCTAAAGTTTTGTTTGTGTTACTCGAGCCGTTTTTTTTACTCGGAAACAAAAGCGGTGCGCGGCAATCGAAGTTCGAATATCTATGAAAATAGCGAAAATTGTCAGTTCAAATTCCCATATTGATTACGTCGGGCGCGTGATAGACGGCTTGGATGTTGAAGAACCGCCGACGGCGGAAGATTACGGTTTCGCGCAGTTTGTGAGTTTGCCGATGGAAAATGAAGAAATCGTCGGCGTAATTTATAATTCGATGCTCGTTAATCCCGAATACGCGAGCTTCGGTCCGCGTCTTTCGCCGAAACCCGAACTCGGCAGTTTCAGCCCGGACTATCTTAACGAGCAGGGATTTTTGATCGGAATTTTGCTGCTCGGCACAAAGAGCGCGGACGAAAGGATTTTGCACGGCGTTCCGCGCCGCGTCGTTCCCGCCGGGCAAGACGTTTATAAAATCGACGCGGCAAAAGTAAAAAGATTTCACACCGACGAAAACGAATGTCTGCAAATTCATTATTATTCGCAGATAGTTTCTCACGCAGGGCTTTTCGCCGTTCCGCTGCTCGAATCCGTCATCGAGCAGCTCAGCCTGGACTGTTCGGATTCCGACCGGCAGAGGCTCGGCGTATTAAAACAAACGCTGGCGTGGCAACGAACGCTCGGCGGGATGCGTCTATAAGTTTTAGATTTCTATTTAAAAAATTTTGTCCGAGTACCTGTTCTCCTTTTATTTCAAAATTTAACAGATAAAAAACTACTGAGGTTTTATGAAAAAACTATTATTTTCACTTGTGCTTTGCTTAGCCGGCGGCGCTTCTTATATTTCGGCACAGCCGCGACCGGCTGAAAAGACGCCGACTCCGAACACCGCCGCCCGAGCCGCCGCGCCCGAATCTTTTCAGGCAAAATACGAAGGCGGAATGCTCGGTTTCGACAAAAAGCTCGAAGGCTCGCTTAAATTCGACGATATAAATGAAAGACTCGTGTTTTTCGGAAAAGACCAGAA
>JAOAPX010000090.1 GCA_025463125.1 Acidobacteriota bacterium
CGACGACGTGAGAGACGTCGCCCTGCCCGTTCTGCGTCATCGTCTCGCGCTTCGCGCCGAAGCCGAGCTCGACGGCGCAACTACAGATATGGTTATTTCCGAGATTATTAAAACAGTAGAAGTGCCGAGATAAGAAAAAAGGCAGATAAGGGAAAAAAAGACGCGAAGAATTAATATTTTGGGTTAAATAAAATTCTCCCGTTAAATCAAAATCAAGGAATAAACATTAAATTTTATTCAATTCTATCAATTTTAAGTTTTTATCTGCCTTTCTTGGCTTATTTCCGGCTTTCCTGTTCCGTGCCGCTTTGAGAACGTTTTTCGGTTGCTGCCGGCGGCGAAGCTTTTTGTTGTTCAGCCGGTTTTGCCGGAGTTTTTTCCGTTTTCGGCTGAGTCGGTTTGGTTTCAGGAGTGGCTTTTGGTGTCGCGTTCGGCGCTGGCGAAGGCGCGCCGTTAGCGTTATTGCCTTTCGGCGTCGGAGACGGCTTCACGGCGGCGTTGACGTTTGTATTAGCCGGAATCGGAACTAAAATGATATTGCCGTCCTGCGGAATAAACTGGCTCGGGTTGTTCGGATCGATCGTAATCACCTGCCCGCCCTGCGGAAAATTCATCGGCGGCGCTCCGGGCGGCGGACCGCTTCCGCCCCATGGATTGTAGCCGTCACCGCCGGGAATAGTTCCCGGAGGCTGCGCCATCATATTCGCATTGCCGATAACTTCGGCGGGCATCGTTGCCAGATTAGACAAGGATTGTTCGTCCAAACCGGTCGCCGGATTTATCGGCTGAACGGGCTGCCCGTTCGCGTCGGTCTTCATCTGCGTTGCCGGATCGGTTTGTTTTACGGAAGTCGCGTAAATCATGCCGATTGCCAGCAGCGATATTCCGGCTAAAACTACAAATGCCGTTTTCCAGACGTTATTGTTAACCGGTTCTTCAGCCGCAGTTCCTGGAATGACGACGGTTTCCTGACCTTCGTAATTTCCGGAAACGCGGGCGAGCGCATTCGCAAATTCGTCAATCGTCTGAAAACGCATATCAGGATTTTTTGCGAGCGCCTGCAAAACCAAAGGCTCGATTTCCGGCAGCAAATCATGTCGAAAAGCGGAAAGCGGCGGCGGCGGTTCCTGTACGTGCTTGAGCATCACGTCGGTCGCTTTTGCTCCTGTAAACGGCACTTCGCCAGCCAGCATTTGATATAAAATCACGCCTAAACTGTAAACGTCCGAACGCGAATCAACTTCGCCCGTGCCCGAGCATTGTTCGGGCGAAAGATATTCTGCAACCGCGATGCTGTTTTCTTCAATCGCTGCGTGATCGTCCGGTTTGACCGATCCTAAATCGAGAACCTTAACCATTTCGGCGTTGTTCGCCGTTCGTGTAAGCAGTATATTTTCGCTGCTCAAATTGTGGTGAACGACACCGGCGGCGTGAGCGGTCGAAAGCGCGGAAGCGATCTGGCGTGTAATATTTATGGCGCGTTCGGGGGAAAATTGCCCTTCGCGTCGAACGGCGGTTTTCAGCGTTTCGCCATCGGCGCCTTCGTAAACGATGTAAACCGTATTTCCTTTATCCGAACCGAAATCCGTCACGTTTAAAACGTTCGGGTGCGATATGCGCGAAACGGTGCGCGCTTCATCGGAAAAACGCCTGACGATATTGTCATCGACGGCGAGCGCGGGCGATAAGATTTTAACCGTCACGGGCTTATCCATCGAAACGTGCGTTCCGCGATAAACCGCGCCCAGATCGCTTTCGCGCAGAAACGAATCAATGCGGTATTTATTAGCTAAAATTTGTCCGGTATGCTGATCAGTCATTACTTTATAAAACGCTCTAAAAGCAAGATTAGTTGCAATTTATGATTCTATACGATTCCGAATAGTTGTAACATACGCCGCCGCGGCGTTACAAATAAAAAGCGGATGAAGCTCAAGCGAGAACTTCATCCGCAATATCGTCTTTCGAAAAAATTATAATTTAGCGAATACGATAACCAGTGCCAAAAGCACGAGCGATTCGATAAGCGCCAAACCGATAATCATCATCGTTTGAACGGTTCCGGCTGCGCCCGGGTTGCGTGCCGCGCCTTCAACGGCGGCAGCGCCGATGCGCGATTGTCCGATTGCGCCGAGACCGGCAGCCAACCCGAAACCGAGACCGGCAGCCAGCGCCTTGTAACCGTTAACGGTTGATTCGTTGTCAGCCGCGCCCGCGCCCTGCGCCATTGCCGGGATTGCCATCAAAGCCAAAGCTAAGACCGAAAAGAAAATCATCTTCAGATTTTTCATTGTTTTAATATCTCCTAAAATTTATTTTTATCTAATTATTGTCTGACCAAATGAAGATTTTTCGGCTTTGTTTTTCGGAAAAGCTGCGGGGGTATTATTTCGCCTCGCTTCCGGTATGCGCTCGATTTCTACTCTCTTCGGAGTCGAGGCTCCTGCGTGCGGGCATATCCGATATAAATGCAGATTTTCTTAATTAACCCGGCTTAAAATCTTCAAAAAACTTTTTTATTTTTTTCAAAGCGGCAACCCGCTACAGGTTACCGCTCGTTTAACTTAAATCTTTTATTTATATTGTCTGCGCTACAACGGTTTCGCCCGCGTGTTCGTCGTGATGATCGTGTTCGTGATCGTGCGAGGCGTGCGAAACTTCGCTCAGGTAAATCGTCGAAAGCAGCGTGAAAACGAAAGCCTGCACGACGGCGACGAAGATAGCCAGCGGAAGCAAAACTATCGGCAGCAGAAACTGCGTAGCCGGAGCGTAGAGTCCGGAAACGATCAGCGCGACCTGCTCGTCCGCAAACATATTCGCAAACAAACGAATACCGAGCGTCAGCGGGCGGATCATATTACTGAACAATTCGATCGCGAAAATCAGCGGCGTGATAATCAGCGTTAAAATCAGCGGCAGACGCGGTCCGGTTAAATGTCCGAGATGGCTTAACAAACCGTTTTCTTTAATGCCGACGTAGTTGTAATAAACAAACGACGCGATACCGAGCGCGACCGTAACGCTGATGTGCGCGGTCGGCGACATAAACAGCGGAAAGAGTCCCATCAGGTTGGAAATCAGGATCAGAACCGCAAACGTCGCAATTACCGGGAAATATCTGAAAGCGTGTTCGCCGACGACGCTGACGACCATATCTTTTAATGCTAAGAATCCGGCTTCGAGCGTCAATTGTCCGGGTTTCGGATCGTCTTCGGAAAGCTTTCCTTTCAAAATCGAAACAACCGCTACCGTCAGGATACACGCGATAACGAACATAATCGTGTACCAGGGAATCGCCGTTTCCGGTGTATAAGGACCAAACAGCGCTTCGGCATCGGTTCCGAACGGTTTAAGAATATAGTTATCCCAAATCGGCTTGGTGTAGGCTACTTGAAAACGATAAACCGGTTCGCCTAAATAATGATTGATAAATTCGACGATAAGCGGAGTGTGATGACCGCCTTCGGCTGCTAATAAAAACATCTTAAATTTCCTTTTTCTTAAAAAAACTCGAAAATAACCGAATAAAAGCCTCGATGATAATCGCTAGAGCAAAGCTCGACAAACCTAAAAGCACAGCGACGACCGGCACGGTTTTCGTTAAATATACAAAAGCGAGAATCGCGCCGAAAACCAGGTATCGCAAAAAATATCCGGTTGCCGTAAAGCGCTTTGTTTCGCCGCCGATCGCTTTATCAAATATGTTTTTGAGCGAACGCTTTAACCAGTAATAATTTAATAAAGATAAAACGCCGCCGATTAAAACTCCGAAACCGAAACCTGCCGACACGAAAACAAAACTTAACACAGCGCTCACAACAATTACCGCCGCCATTTCCGTATAAATCCGCTTGTGCGAAAGCGTTTCAATGGTTTCCTGTTGTTCTACTGTGGCTTGTTCGGAATTTTCGCTCATGGCGAAACTATGATTTTACAAGGGAAATTCGCAAAATTCAAAGACGAAAGCCGATTTTGTGCTTTTTTTCTCAAATCAATCCTTATTTTTCAGGATTTGCGACGTTATCCGGAAAAATTGCAGAAACCCGATGATCGAGCCTAAAACAATGCCTGTAACGGCTCCGTAAGGCGACGTTCCTAAAAGCAAATCGACAAACCAGCCGATCAGCAGCAAAAAAGCGATCGAAGCGAAAAGCGTAATCGCCGCCGCGTATGCCAGACCGCTTTTGCGAATCGTTTCCACCTGAGATTCAGGCGCAAAGTCGGAAGCGGGCGGCGCGGTAATCGATTGAAAAAGAAAGCTTTCGTTTTGAGCGTATTGCGTTTGTTCGTCCGGCGTTTGTTCGTCCGGCGTTTGAGCATTCTCAGGCTGCCCGTTTGGAATTTGTTCGGTTCGGATTTGTTCGGTTTGAATTTGTTCGGTTTGAATTTGTTCGGTTCGGATTTGCGTCCGGTCCGGAATCGTTCCGGCGACGGGCTGATATTTCGGTGTTTCGCCAGCCGCGTCAAACAGTTCCGAGGCGTTTTCCGGTTCGGCATCTAAACCGGGGATTTCGAGAATTTCTTCGTTTTCCGCGTATTCTTTGATTGGCTCAGGCTCGCTTGCGAGCTGAGCGGACGGATTGACAACCGTATCTTCGATTATTACTTTTGTTCCAGGCGGCGGATTCTCATCGGCGTCAAGCAAACTTTTAATCATACTCAATTCTCCCGCGGCGAATATTTGCTCGGAACTTCCAAAACATCTCTTTTCGAGCATTGCTGAAATGATTTTAACTCAAAGCCGCAAATACGCGAAAGACGCAGCGAAAATAAGCAAAAAATAAACAAAAAAATACAGAACAAAGATAAAGGCGTAAGTGAATTTTAACGTTCACTTACGCCTTTTAATAATAATATTTCCAAATCTCATTTTACCGACGCATTCGCCGCAATATTTACACCGAGCAGATCGAAAAGTTTGTCCTGAATTTCCGGGTTAGTTACCAATCGGTTGTGCGTTTCGCATTGATATAATTCCGAAGCAATCGGCAAAACGGCTGTATTTTTCGCCGCGTCCTTTTTGAGCGAACTGACTGTTACAACGCCGTCGCCCTGCGCGTAAAGCAGTTTTTTCAAGTCTTCGGAAGTAACTTTTTCACCGTTCGAGCGCTCGAACGCGCTAGCCTTAAAGTGAGTGTCCCAGCGGTTTTTCTTTTCGTTTCGCAAAAGCAAAATCGCCGTTTGCGTATCTTTGCAATCGGCGCCCATCAGGTAAAACGTAACCGGCGGCTTTGCGCTCGTATTTGCGTCGAGCGCTTCCTGAAAACGTTTTGCGCGCGTTAAAGCGGCGGTGAAATATGCCTTTGCCGAACGCTGCTCCGCCAAACTGAATTTCTTTGCGAAATCGGTGTCTTTCCAGATGCTCCAATCGTATTTTTCCCACGTTGCCGGATTGTAGATATCAATAGGTACAGGCTTTAAGTTTTCGTCGTAAGCCGTAAACGCGCCTTGCGGCGGCAGAAGCTGGTAAATCGACGGAATCGTAAAAACGTCGAATTTGGAAAGATTTTGCACAAACGGCAGATTGATTCCGCCGCCGATAAAAGAAAACCCGTTTAGTATCGAATCAAACGCCTGAATCGAGCCTTGATTCGGAGTTCCGAGCAGAAACATTCTATTGAAAGAGCGCGCTCCAGCCCACGTCGGACGCGGTTTTCCGCGCGGTATGTCGGCGTTTCCGTACATCGCCGCGTAACGAGCGATCAAGCCGCCCATCGAATGAGCGATAACATTAAACTTTAAATCAGGGCGTTTTAATTTTCGTTTGAGAGCCTCGACTTTCTGCATTAAAAGCCGCGCGTTTTCGACGTTATCGAGTCGCCAATCGTACGGGAACACGTAAAACGTATCTTCGTAGCCATTTGCCGCGGGCGCGTCCCATTTCCCTTCCATATAGCCGCCGCGTTGCTGCAGAGCATCGATCAGTTTCTGGTAAATTTCGATTTCAGGCAGAAATTTTATAAATTCAACCGAGCGGATAATATCGCGCGCGCGCAGGCTGTCCCGGTTGCGCGTAAGATTCGGCGAGATCGGCAGACGCAGATCATCGTCTTTTGCGCGCTGAGGTCTAAACCATACTATCTCCTGATTTTTGCCGTTGACCAATTCCGACCCGGTTAAGCCGGGAATAATAATAATGGGCGCTTTCCCGGTTTGAACCGGAGCCGAAACGGTTTTATCGTCCTTTTTATCTGCGGCTTTATCTGCGGCTTTCTTTTCTTCTTTTTTGTCTTCCGATTTTTTATCTTCGACTTTTTTTTCTTCCGCGGGAGGCTTTGCGTCCTGAGCCCGGACGCTTGATGCGGCGCTTGTAAAAGCGAAAACTAAAAGAAACAGAAAAGCGATACGCTGATATGAATTGTACATAAATCCCCTAGTTCAAAATCAAATTAAATAACCTAATTTACTATTTAATTTTATCACGAAAAGTAGCCTTATTTACTAAAGTCATTCTTTTCCGTAATTATAGATGTTACTTGAGGGGAATTTAGTTGGTACCTGATTCCTCGCCAGACGATTTCACGCGAAAACAATGCCGCCAGATCGTTGTATAAAAACAGGAACGGAGACAAAATCCAGAGCGTATTTTGCGCCCGGAATTGTTTATTTATCTGGTTTTCGTAATTTTTCAGAACAAGTTTTACAGCCTTTAAGCGAAGCCGCGATTTACCTGTGCTGAAAGCGCAAATTAAAATTAAACTAATTAAAGCGAACCAAAAAGAAAACTCGCTGACCGAGCCGAAAATCAAAATCGAAAGCGCCCAGACGATAATTAAAACAAACAAAAAAGAGCCGATTAAAGAAGCTATCCAAAGATTCGTCGCGTAGACGCGCGTGATTTTCATCTGTCTCGTCGTAAATTCGAGAAGCTGCGGCAATGTGTAATTTTCAAACGAAGCGGTCAGGGCTTGCGGCACGAAAAAGATCGCCAGACCGGCTTTTTTCATCATTCGCGTGACGGCGAAATCGTCGGAAAGAACGCCGCGCCAGTTTTCCCTGATGTCGAGCTTCGTAAAAGTTGCGCGGCGAATCGCCATCGAACCGCCCCAGCAAAAATTACTCTGCGCGTTTTCGCCCAGAGCCGAGGCGATCGAGGCGTTCCAAACCGAAAGCAGCGCCGTCGCAAAATTATTTTTCTTTGAAACGAACCAGCGGTAACCGGTTGCGCAGCCGATTTTTTTGTCCTGCAAAGGAGCGATCAGATCGCGCAGCCAGTTTTCCGCCGGGCGCGCGTCCGAATCGACAAAAACATAGATTTCCGATTCGCCTGCGACTTCTAAAACCGCTTGCCGCAGATTGTGAACTTTCTGGCTCGAATCGATTGCTTTTCCCGCAGAGATCACTTTCGCGGAAACGTTTTTTGCGCCGGAGGTTTCTTTGCGCATAACTTCTTCGATAATTTTCACGCATTCGTCGCTCAAATCATCGACGGCAAAAATAATTTCGTAACGCGGGAAATCCTGGCGGAAAAGCGCGGAAAGATTCTGCCGCAAATCGGCATCGACGCCCCGGCAGGGCGCGATTATCGAAACAAACGGCGCAAAATACGATTTCGGTTTGGCGAGTTCGCGTTTGAAAAAATTGAGGTAAGCGATTCCGCCGCGAAGCGATTTATAACTAAAAAAAACCAGTATGGCGGCAAAAAAATAAAAAATGTAAATCATCGGGTTTCGCCGCCTTGCAGATACGGTTTTAAGCTTTCGATTGTTTTTGCGGCTGCGCCGCGATTTTCTTCAATGACGGCGCGGGCGTTTCGGGCGAGCTTTTCGCGCTTTTCCGCATCGCGCAAAAGGCTCTCGAAAACTTCCGACAGTTTACCGGCGATGTTTTTTTCTTCGATTCGCGGCAATTGGATAAGAGCTTCTTTACTCGTAAATTCCCTGGCGACAGCCGCGAAATTCATCGTGTAAAAACCGGTCGCAATCGCTTTTCCGGCAACGGCGGGCTCTAAGATGCTTTGCCCGCCGTGCGGAATTAAGCTTCCGCCGACAAAAACGATTTCGGCAAGCGGGTAAATCGCGCGAAGCTCGCCGATCGAATCGAGCAAAATTATTTCCGCCGTTTTGTCGGCTGCCGACTCGTTTTCCGCGCGACGCGCCCAATTAAAACCGGTTTCTTTTATCAATTCCGCGACTTCGTCGAAGCGTTCCGGGTGGCGCGGCGCGATCAAAAGGCGCGGCAGTTTGCCTCGCGAATTTTTCCGGACTCGTTTGAAAGCATCGAGAATCCAGCGTTCTTCGGGCGCGTGCGTGCTGGCTGCGACAATCAAAGGCGCGTCAGCGGACGCGGCGAATCTTTTTCGCAAAGCTTCGGTCAAATCGCTTTTTTCGAAGCTTTGATCATACTTGACGTTTCCCGTAACTTTTACTTTGCTGCCGCGCATCCCGAGCTGCATCAAGCGTTTCGCGTCGGCAGGCGTTTGCATTAAAGCCAGATCGACGCGGCTCAAAACGCGGCGCATAAAATTTTTGATGTGCGAGTAACGCTTAAATGATCTTTCGCTCAGCCTGCCGTTTACAATCGCGACAACCGCGCCGCTTTTTCCCGTTTCGCGGATAAAATTAAACCAAAGCTCGGTTTCCATCAGCAAAACCGCTTTCGGCTGAAAATTTCGGAGAGCCCGCCGCACGCTGAAACGCCAATCGTATGGAAAATAAAAAATGCATTCGGCTTCGCGCTCGAATATCTTTTCGGCTAAAGTCTGCCCGGTTTTGGTCGTTGTCGAAACGATGAGACGATGTTCGGGAAATTGTTTCCTGATTTCTGCGACGAGCGGTCGCGCCGCATTCGTTTCGCCGACCGAAACGCAGTGAAGCCAGACGACCGGCTTTTCGTTTTTTTCGAATTTCGGCAAATAACCGAATCTCTGCCAAAAACCGGAAGCGTATTTTTCCCGCCGCAGAAGAAAAACGGGCGATAACAAAATGAAGCTGACGGTTAAAAGAAAACTGTAAATTAAAAACATCTGAGTTTACAAAGCCGACAAAAAATCGGCAGAGCCAGCCGGAGTTTCGCTTTACTAACCCTGCCAACTCTGCTCGCTCTGCCGATTTTGTTAACTTACTTGACTCTTTCCATATAGCGCGCTTCGGACGGATTGACGCGAATCCGCTCGCCTTCGACGATAAACGGCGGGACGTAAAGAGTTACGCCGTTTTCGAGCGTTGCCGGTTTGTTTGAATTCGAAGCGGTCGCGCCCTTCATAACCGGTTCGGTCGAGGTAACGGTCAATTCCATCGAAGCCGGAAGCGAAACGCCGATCGGTGTTCCGTTATAAAATTCGACCTCGATTTTCAAACCCGCCATCAGCCACTGCGAAGCGTCGCCGAGCTCTTCTTCGGTCAGCGAAACCTGCTCGTAATTTTCCGTGTTCATAAAGTGATGATGCGAACCGTCGGAATAAAGATATTCCATCGCGTGCTGTTCGAGCACGACGCGGTCGAGCGTGTCATTCGAACGAAAACGGTGCTCGAACGAGTTGCCGGTCAAAAGATTTCTGAGACGCGTCTGCACCATTGCGCGCAGATTTCCGGGCGTGTGATGTCGAAAATCCATCACCTTGCACGGCGTTCCCTCGAACAAAATAACCATTCCTTTTCTAATATCATTAGCTGAAAGTGCCATAAATTCTGTTTAATCTCCGTTGTGATAAAAAGTTTTAATAAATTGATATTTACAAACTTGCTAGTTTAATTTTCAAAGCGCGATTTTGTCTAGCCATCGCCGATCTTTACGCGCCTTATTTTGTAAACGGCATCGGCTGCGGTTCTTCGCCTTCTTTCGGCGGTTCGCGTTTTATGCTTTGAAAAATTTCAATAATCTTATCGTGCATCGTTTTCGCTTCCGCGTCGTTCGGATTGAGCTTCAAACCTTTGCGAAAATCGCCGAGCGCCGCGCGGTACTGCGCCGCTTCGGTCAATAAAAACGCCCGCTCAAAGCGCGCCGCCGCCAGATTTTCCTTCGCTTTGGCATCGCTTGGCTTGGCTTTGTATTCCGCTTCCGCCTTTTCGATTTTCGCCGTTTGCGCCGAAACGTCGATCGGACGAGCCATCGGCGATTCAGTCGAACCGGTGGGTCTTGTCGCCGTCGTCGCAGGCGCTGAAGATGATGCCGGCGGCAAAGATTTTTCCGTCGAATGCGCCGCGACGGTTTCCGGCTGAGACCGGTTTACGGCGACGGACACATTCGTATTCTGAACCGCCACGTTCTGCGGCGTATTACTACAGCCGACTAAACCGACAACGCTTAAACTTAAAATTGCTATTTTTTTCATGATAATTATTATAAAAGCCGGATTCCCGCTTATAAAAGATAACCGGACGGCTTTACCGCGAAACGCGCAAAAGACACAGAATCAAAATCTTACTTAATTCTCGCTTATTTCCCGTGTTTCGCAGGCATAAAGCCTTGTAATGCATTTTAACCGGCGACTTTTCTTTGAGCCGGAAACGAAAATCAACCGTTTCTTTAATCTTTCGCCGCCGAATGATTCGTTAATTTTCTTTATTTATTCTCAATATAAGGGCGCGCCTGCACAACGTAGATTCGCCCGTTCATAATTCCCCACTCAATATCCTGTTCTTTTTTCCCGCCGAAAACGCGGCGCACGCTGAGCGCGATTTTCGCTAAATTCCGCGCCTGCAAATCCGTTAAGATTCGTTTCGATTGCGGGTCGGCGCATTGATCTGTTTTTTCAACCAAACCGCCTTCGTCGTCGAAAACAAGCGAGTTTTGCTGCTGCGAAATGGTCATCAAGATAACCGAATTAGATGTAGGATTAAACAAAATCTGCTCGGGAATACCGTTATTGTCGGGAATTTTCGAATTATGCCCGCAAACGGTGCTGATGTAAACGGCGTTTTTGTTGTTGTCGTCAAACGGGTCTTTGGAAATCATCACGCCGCCTTTTTGCATATTGACGCTCAATTGAATCAAAGCCGACATATAAACGTCCGTCTGGCTGACGTAATTGCGCACCCGCGCTTCATACGCTTCAAATTTCCAGAGCGACGCCCAAACTTTTTTCACGGCTTCGATCAAATCTTTTTCTTTCGTAACGTTCGGCACGCTCGAATAAAGACCGGCGCCCGAGAAATTCGGCAAATCTTCCGAATTTGAAGAGCTTCGAACGAACACGGAACGCCCGCCGAGCTGCGTTTTCCATTTCTGCACGATCTGGCGGCGCAGCGCTTCGTCAAACTCGCCGTTTTGAACTTGCTTTCGAAACGCATCGAGTTTTTCGCGGCGATAACGCGGATTATGTATAAAATTATTGTCGTCTAAAAACTGTTCGATTTCCTTGTCGAAACCGTTCGCCTTCATAAAACTGTCGTACCAGTAGAAAGGCACGGCGAAACCGTCGGGAACGGTAAATCCTACGAGTTTCGCGTTCAGCATTTCGCCTAAGTTTGCCGATTTCGCGCCGTAAAGAACGCTGTCTTTTTTACGCATCTCGCGAAGTCCGGCGAGCTTTTTAATTTCCAGATTAACCGGCGGAATCTGTATGTCGGGCGGCGTGTAATTCTTTAAAACTTCCGAATCGGCGCGTTTGAACTTGTAATCGGTCAAACCCGCGTCGAGCTCGACCCAGTAAGTGTCGAATTCTTTAAAAAGCTTGTCGGCGTCCTTGATATAAACGTTCGGGATGCCCCAGCCTTTGGCTAAAATATTGATGTGCGAAAGCGGCGTAGACGGTTTTGCAACGATGATTCCGCGAACCGGCGGCAGACTCAGAGGCAATTCTTTCAGCACTAAAATCTCGTTGTCGCCGATTTCTACGGTATCGTCGAGCTTGTCGATAATGTGGATTCTGCCGACGGTTTTTCCGGTATTAAGAGCGAGATATTCCTGATTTTTGGCGATGTCGCTTTGAAGAACGCGTTCGATGCCGAGCGTTGCCGAAACGTCTTCCTGCCGGATCGAATTCGGTTTATAAAAAACGTCTGTGAAAAACGTCCGGTTGATCGTATCGCCGGCGATCGTGATGTGTTCGGCGGTCGCCTGATCGCCTTCCCAAAGCTCCCATGTGAATTTTTCGACCGGTTTTTGCCAGGCGATCGTGCCGACGATAAAACGCCGGTCTTCGTCTATATAAATCGGTTTAAAAACATCGCCGCCGCGCGGAACGAGATAGTTTGCCAGCAGAAAATCTTTATGAAATCGATATTTCTGCGAATTTACATAATAGATTTTGTTTTTGTTTTTGCGGTCGATGATAAACATCGCGTGCGGCAAAGCGTACGGCGTGCCTTGATGATAAGTTCTGGCAATCGTATCGAAATCAGCCTGCGAAACTACTTTCGGCAAAGAATTTTTTTTCGCGTCCGGCGTTTTCGGCATCGCGCCCGCGGATTCGCGCGTCGGCGAAGGCTTGCGCGCCATCTGCCCGTATGCGCTCTGACCGAGCGAGAAAATCAAACCGGATAAAAACAATACCGAGAAAATATTTTGTAGCTTCTTCATAATTTTTTTAGGAATTATTTATAAATGACGCGGCGGCGAAAACTTTCAAGCTGTTCGCGGTTGCCGAGATGAATGCCGAGCTTTTTCAGATAGCCTTCGCGCATATCGTAAATCCATCCGTGAACCGTCAGGTTTTGCCCTTTTTGCCAGGCATCGCGCACAAACGTCGTTTCGCAAACATTCAGCGTTTGTTCTAAAACATTGAGCTCGCACAATTTATAAAAACGATTGAGCTCGTCTTCGATTGCTTCGAGCGTCGCTTCGTGCGTTCGCATCACGTCCTGAATATGACGCAGCCAATTATCGATCAAACCGAAACGGACGTTTTCCATCGCCGCTTTAACGCCGCCGCAATTGTAATGCCCGCAAACGATTATGTGTTCGACGCCGAGAGCTTCGACGGCAAATTGAATGACCGACAGGCAGTTCATATCCGTATGAACGACGACATTGGCAATGTTTCGATGCACAAACAGCTCGCCCGGTTTCAAACCCATCGTCATATTGGCGGAAATACGGCTGTCCGAGCATCCGATCCATAAATATTTCGGCGTTTGTACGTCATAGATGCGCGAAAAATATTCGGCATCTTTTGTTTTCATCTCTTCCGCCCAGCGGGCGTTGTTTTCCAGCAAGTAATCAAGTGTGTCCATAAGAAACAAAATAATATTCTACATTATTTCCGTAAAATCTCTTCAATCGCGTCGCAGGCGGTTTCCGTTCCGTGTTCTTCTGCAATAATTTTACGGGCGGCATTCGCCTTTATTTTATAATCCGGATCGTAAAGCAGCGCCCGCAAATGATTTGCAGCGTTTTCCGCCGCGTAGTTTTCTCTTGAAATTACGCGCGCCGTGCCGAGCCGCTCGCAGCGCGCCGCGTTGTCCGGCTGGTCGTGCGAATAAGGCATAAAAAGCTGCGGAACTCCGGCGCGCAAAACCTGAGCCGTCGTGCCGACGCCGCCTTGATGCACGACGCACGCCGCTTTCGGAAAAACAAGAGAATACGGCGCGTAATCGTATCCGGCGATTTTGTCGCTCAAACCTTTCGGCGGCTCGTTGTAAACGCCGTAAAGCAAAACGGCGCGGCGATTGAGAATTTTCGCCGCCTTCGCGCTTTCTTCAAAAAAATCGCGCGCGTCCATAACAGCCGCGCTGCCTAAAGTAAAAACAATCGGCGGTTCCCCGTTTTCCAAAAATTCGGTCAAGCCTTCAGGCATTTTACCCGTATCATTTTGTCCGTCGTAAAAACAAAATCCGGTTTGCAAGGTCGGAACGTGCCAATCGGGCTGCGGTCGGGCGAGAACTTTTGAGAAAAGCGCGAGATGCAGCAAATCCGAGTTTTTGCCGAAAAAAATCGCGTCGTGATTTTCGTCGAGACCGAGCGAGCGGCGAAAGTCTCTGTACGGCTCGAACCAGTCGCGAATCGTCCAGGTCATAAATTTGAAGATGTTTTGATGAAAAGCTACGGGCAGAAACCGCAAGCTCCCGTACCATTGCGCCGTCGGGTAAACATTCGGGTCATGCGCCGAAAAGAGCGAAATCGGCGCGAGGCTCGTCGAAATCCATTTGATCCCGGTTTTTTCAACCACCGATTTTGCGGCGTAGACGATCTCGCCCGTAATCAGCAAATCCGCGCCTTCGACCGCCGCCGTCAAATCCTCGTACATCGGTCGCAGGTTCGGAAAAATGAGTTTTTTTAAAATCGTTTCCGTTCCCTTTTCGGCGTCCATCAACTGCCTTGCGAGTTCTTTATCTTCCGGGTCGATGTTCGGGCGCAGCGGAACGAGCGCGAATCCGAGAGATTCGATCTTTTCCCTATAAAACTCCATCAGGCTGAAAACGACGCTGTGACCGCGCCGCCGCAATTCCAGAGCGAGCGCGATTTTCGGATGAACGTCGCCGAGCGAGCCGAATGTGGAAATAACAATTTTCGCCATAAACCGAAATTAGTGAAAAGTGAAAAACGAACTAGTGAAAAACGAAAGATTTTTATTTCTCACTTTTCACTTTTCACTTTTCACTTTTCACTTTTTTGTCTTTCAATTTCCCGCTCGTTTAAGCGTTCTTTCACTTGAAACCGAATGCTCAAAAAAAACGCGACCGCGGCGAAAACCACTGACACAAACAGCCCGTCGTTATTTCCCCGCCACAAGAAAAACGCGGCGATCCCGATCAGAATCACCGCTGTAATTTGAAAAAATCTTTCCATTGTTATTTTTTACAACTCGTTTTTTATTTCGTCATTAAGAATTTCGCTCGCTGCTTTTCGATTGCGGCTTTTCTTCCAAAAGTATCTCAAAACCAGATAAATAGGTAAAACTATAAACAACGGAAACGGCAGAATCGCAATCGCAAAAGTAATCAAGCCGAGCAGAAAACTAAGCGCGAAAGAAAAACCGCTGCTTAGAGATTCGGTCAGTTGATAGAAAAAGAAGCGAGTTATTGAGGCTTGCGCGCGGCAGCGCGAAAACCTTCCCCGGCGAAAAAAGAGCGCACGGCACTAAGCATCCGGCGGACGGCGCGGAAGACTTTCGGCGCGAACCAGAAAAAGAAAATCGTGAAAATTATTAAAACTATCGCGATCAAGACGGGCGCGAAAACGGCTAAAACCGTTCCGGCAAAAGCGATGACGTCTTCGGTAATTGATAAAATCCAGTTGGACACGGGTTCGGGCGAAAGGTTTGCGCCGGCGCGAAGCGCGGCTTTTGTGCCGTGAGAGGAAAACGCCAGACCGCCGCCGAGAAGCGCCGCGATTGTAAAAACGCCCGCGTCCATCTCGTTTGTCGCCGCGTATGCGACGATTGCGCCCGCCGGAACGCGTATAAACGTGTGAACCGCGTCCCAGACGCTGTCAACGTACGGGATTTTATCGGCGAAAAACTCGATGAAATATAAAAAGGCGGCGACGCCGATAATCCACCAATTATCGAGAACGTCCAAGCCGCCGGGCAGTTTCGTCGCGCCGAACTTTTGCAGCAGTCCGAGAACCGAAACGGTCGCGTAAAGATTTATACCGGAAGTCCAAGCCGTTCCGAGCGCCAAACTCAATGTCGAAAACCATTCCATAATATTTTCTCCTTAATCAGAAACCAGAATGATTCAAACAAAAACTATTCACACAAGATAATTCAAAACCGGGTAAACAGGAGTTTTGATTATACGCGTATTCAGCACGGCATCCGGCTTTTTCAGGTTTTGTTTCCTGTAAATCTTTACGCCGCTTCTTCCTCTTCGGTTCCGTCTCCGTCGCGTTTGATGCCGAATTTTTCCAGGCGATACTGCAAAGTTCTAAAAGTTAAACCGAGCAATTTCGCGGATTTCGTAATGTTGTAATCGGTGCGTTCCATCGCCTGCATAATCAGGCTGCGCTCGACGTCTTCGAAATTAACGCCTTCGGCGGGCAGTTTGAATAAATCGTCAGCCGACGCCGTTCGAGCCGTCTGCGACATTTCCGGCGGCAGATCGTCAAGCGTGATCGTGTCGTCTTCGCACAAAAGAATCGCTCGTTCGAGCGCCGATTCAAGCTGGCGAACATTGCCCGGATACGCGTAATCTTCCAGAAGACGCCGCGCTTCCGAGCTTATATTGATTTTGCGCTCGGTGCCGCGCGTGTGTTTTTTGAGAAAATACTCGATTAAAACTTTTACGTCCGTAGCGCGCTCGCGCAGCGGCGGCAGCTCGATCGAAAGCACATTCAGGCGGTAATACAGATCTTCTCTGAAACGCTTTTCTTCGACCATTTTGAGCAAATCGCGATTTGTCGCCGCCACCACCCGGACGTCAACGTCGAGTTCCTTTGTTCCGCCGACGCGGCGAATTTGTTTCTCCTGCAAAGCGCGCAGAATTTTAGCCTGAAGGCTGACTTCGAGCTCGCCGATTTCGTCTAAAAAAAGCGTTCCGTCGTCAGCGATTTCAAACAAACCTTTTTTCTCGCCGATCGCGCCCGTAAACGAGCCTTTTTCGTGCCCGAAAAGCTCGCTTTCGAGCAGATTTTCGTTAATCGCCGCGCAGTTGACGGCTTGAAAAGTTTCATTCGAGCGCAAACTGTTCTGGTGAATCGCCCGCGCGATCAATTCTTTCCCGGTTCCCGATTCGCCGCGAATCAAAACGGTCGAATTCGATTTCGCCACCTTTAAAATCAGCTTTTTTACTTTGTCCATCTCCGGCGAAGCGGAAACGATTTCGCCGTCGAGAACCGACAATTTATTAAGCGCGCGGCTGACCGTATCGAGCAGCTTTTCGCTGTCGTAAGGCTTTTGCAGATAATCGAAAGCTCCAAGGCGAAGCGCGTCGACCGCCGAATCGACCGAGCCGTGCGCCGTCAGCAAAATAACAATAATCGACTTGTCGAAATTCGTCAGCTCTTTTAATAAATCGAGACCGCTCATCCCGGTCATTTTCAAATCCGTTAAAACCAGATCAAAACGGCGGTCGGCAACAAACTTCATCGCCGCTTCGCCCGAACTCGCCGTCGTCACGTCATAACCTTCGCCCGACAAAATCATCTCCAAAATCTCGCGCTGAGATTTTTCGTCATCAACTACTAAAATACTTTTTCTAGCCATAAATTTAATAAATATATTTGCTTTCGGTTCTTATTAAATTGAAAAGAATATTTTCCCTTAATGATTTTAACCTCGTTATCTGTTCATCTGTAAAAGTTAAGTTTCTTAAAATCATTACTTTCACTGAGTCAAAGGCTTTTGAATTAAAAAGCTGCTCAAAATCCTCAAACGGCGTGCAATAATCTTCCCAATGTTCTACATATGTTTCTTGATAATCAGTGAAATCAAAGTGCCATAAATTCTTAAAACAACTCGAATTACTCAAATTGAATATAAAGTTTTGTCTGTCATAACCTACTTGCATTACCAAATATTCTAATGGGTGTGAATCTAAATCAAAGAACTCTTCGTTCGGAGCTGACGGAACCTGTAATGCCAAAAGTTTCGGCATTTTATTTATTAGTTTTGCAATTACGCCCTCTTCATCATAAGTTTGCGCCATTATAGTCCGATTATGATTTTTAGGTTCAGTCAACTTTACAGAAAAATTAATCAAATTTGGGAAAACCACTTTACTTTCAGCAAGAAATGTAAAATCGAAATTATTTGTACCGTTAGCTCCCTCGTCAGGTGCGTCAAAAATCAAACTTCTAACTTTTTCAGCGACCGCTTTTTTTGACAGAGTTTCTAGAATTTCGGTAAAGGATTCATCAGTTGGACTGCCGAAAAAAGACACTTTGAGTAATTTACCGATTTCACAAAACATTAAAGACTCTTCATAAGCCCAAGTCCCGTCATTTTGCAAATTTATTTTTGTTTGAAGTTCCTTAAGCTCTCTTATTACTTCATCCATAAATTTAATCTACCTTTGGTAATCTTACCGTAAACTTCGTTCCTTCGTTTAGATGCGATTCAACGCCGATCTCGCCGTTGTGGTCGTCAATAACTTTTTTGACGATTGCCAATCCCAATCCAGTTCCGGTTTCTTTGGTCGAAAAATACGGCTCGAATATTTTTGCCGAATTCTCTTCGGTAATTCCGCCGCCCGTGTCGGCGATCTCGATTTTTACAAATTCATCTTCGGGCGAAATTGTAACATTTAAATTGCCGCCGTCTTTTTCCATCGCCTGAATGGCGTTGATGAAAAGATTATTGAAAACCGAGCGCAGAAATTCGGCGTCGCCGGAAATGAGCGAAACGTTTTCGCGCTCGACGACGCTGATAACGATGTTTTGATCTTCGGCTTGCGGCTCGATGATATGCAGCGAATCTTCGATGATTTCGCGCACGTCGGTCGGCTGTAAATTCAGTTTTATCGGGCGCGAGTAGCGCAGAAAATCGGAAATCTGGTTGTTGATTCTGCCGACCTCGGTTTTCAGCTGCGCGGTCAGCTTTTCAAAAGTCGGCTGTTTCTCAGGGTCTTCGGGTTTGAATTTATTTCTTAAATGATCGAGCGTTAAGTTTATGTAATTAAGCGGATTGCGAATTTCGTGAGCGATCGCCGAAGCCAGGCGACCGACGACGGCGGATTTTTCCGCTTCCTGCACGCGGGCTTCAAGCTCGCGGTTTTTGGCAAGCTCGGCGGTCATCTCATTAAAGCGAGAAGCCAGTTCGCCCATTTCATCGCTGCGCTCGGCTCCTTTAACGCGAACCGATAAATCGCCGTCGGCGATGCGCCGGGCGGCATTCGATAAATTGGCAATCGGACGCGTAAAACGCCAGACGAGAAAAAACGTCGTTAAAGTCGAAAGCAAAAGAATGCCGAGCGTGTAAATCAGCGGTCGGGCGGCGCGGGCGGCGGCTTCCTTCGTGTCGTTTTCAAGAATGACCATTACGTAATAACGCCCCTTGCTCGTCTGCACGGGAATAGCGTGCGCTTCGCCGTCTGGAAAGTCTTCCGGGGTGACTGCGGCGTTCGGAAACCTCTGCAAGTCTTCGCCGAGGCGAGAGCCTTCCATAAGCGGCGGCAAATTTACGAGTTCCGATAAATTGACGTACTTCGGCTCGCCCTGCGCGTCGGTAGTCGGTGCAAACTGCGGGTCGAGACTGTCGTAAACCTGCCATTCGTTATCGATAATCAAGATATTTTTAATGCGGCTTGTGGTTTTTTCGTCGAAAAACGTTTGTCCCTCGCGCTTGACCAAATCTTCCATATACTCGTTTGAGGTCAAGCCGTTTGTCGCCAGCGCGAATCCTGCGACGAGCGCCTGCGTCTGCGCTTCGAGCGTTTTGTTGTTTTCCTCCTGTGTTTCGAGATTCAAATAATATTGAACGCCGAGCGTCGCGACGAGTAAAAATGCCAGAATTATCAAAAGCTTTCCGCGAAATGTTTTAAAAAAGTTCATTGTTTATTGGTCTAGACCAGAAAAAATAAAAAGTCCAAAATAATCTTGCCGTATCTTAACCCGCAATGTTATAGTCTTGTTTAGCTTCAAAAAGCAAATTCTTGTTTTCCAACGAAAATTAAACAATTAGTAACAATTTAGTCAGGAATTTTCCGCTCTCCTGGAAAAGCTCCTTCAAAAACCCTTTGTAATCCGAGGTAAAAGTGATGTTATTACGCCCTGAAATGAGTCATTTAAAATGGTGTTCCGCGCTTTTTTTAATGGTCTTTTTGTTTGCCCCAAGCAGTATCCAAGCACAAACTAAAAAATCCGCTAATAAAAAGCCGACCGCGGCTAAGAAGACGGAAAAGACTGCTAAAGATGCCAAAAAAGAAAGCGCATCGACAAAAAAGGAGAAATTGTCTGCAAAAGACAAGGCAAAACAAGCTGAATCAAAGAAAAAGGAAACCGCCGATAAAAATAAAGATCGGCAGGCGAACCTGAAAAAGAAAGACTCCGCAAAAGAAAAAGATACCGCCAAAACAAAAGAATCGAAAAAAGCATCGGAAAACAGACGCGCTGAACAAGCTCGCCGACGCGCCGAGGAACTTGAGCGCAAAAAAGCCGAAGAAGCCCGCCGCCAGGCAATTCTTGCGGAAAAACGCCGCCGCGAACAGGCAGCCCGCGAAGCCCGCGCCCGCGCTCTTGCTTTCGAACGCGGATTGCGTACCGAAACAATCGAAAACATCGCCAACGACAATACCGAAGGCGAAGATCCGCAAATCCGCCGCGCCGCGATCGCCGCTCTCGGCAATCACGCCGGAACGGTCGTCGTTATGGAAGCGCAGACCGGAAAAATCCTGACCGTTGTAAATCAGGATTGGGCGGTTCGCAACAGCTATCGCCCGTGTTCGACAATTAAATTGGTAACGGGCGTTGCCGGATTAAACGAAAACGTTATCAACGGCGAAGGAAACGTCGGCAATTTTCGTATGAATCTCGACGACGCGCTCGCTTATTCAAACAATGTCTATTTTCAAAAAGTCGGCGCGAATATCGGCAACACCAAGATTATTTCATACGCCCGCACGCTCGGTTTAGGCGAACCGACCGGCGTAAATTATGAAGGCGAAGTCAGCGGAAAATTGCCGTACAATAACAACAAAGCGCTGATCTATTCGCACGGCGACGATTTCGAAGTTTCGCCGATGCAGCTTGCCGTGATGGTTTCGGCGATTTCCAACGGCGGAAAAGTCGTCGTTCCGCAGGTAGCGCGTGCGCAAACCGCGCAGGCAAGTTTTCGCGGTTATCTGCGCCGACAGGTAAATCTGCCGGCGAGCAACTTGACCGGCGTCATTCCGGGAATGGTCGGCGCCGCTCAATACGGCACGGCGCGGCGCGGCGTTGACGCGTCGATGGGCGTAGCCGGAAAAACCGGCTCATGCATCGGCAAAGGCACATGGCTCGGACTTTTCGCCTCGGTCGCTCCCGTACAAAATCCGAAATATTCGGTCGTCGTCATTACTCGCGGTCAAGCCGAGCGCGGAAAATACGCGGCGGCGGTCGCCGGACGGGTTTATCAGGCGCTGCGCCCGCGTTTGAATGAAAAAAGCAACGAGCGCAATATCGCTTTAACGCCTTTTAGAATCGCCCCGAAATCGCAGATTTCAGCCAAAACGCCTGTTTTAGATTTAGATGAGGAAGAAGAAGGCGATGAATCGATAGAAGCCGAAGGAGGCGACACACCGGAAAGGACTGGAGAAACAGCCGCGCCGAAAACAGTAGCGCCCGTTAATTCGCCTGCTCCGAGAACGGAAGTCAAAAAGGCGGAAAAAATCGCTAATATGTTTCCGACGGTCGTCATTAAGGTAAAGAAACCCGAAGGCGAATCGACGCGCCCGCGCGTTGTAACCAACAAATAATCCGGCGGATTCAACCGGTAAAAGTTAAAGGCACCAAAGTATCGCGTAAAAGCAGAATATTTTGGTGTTTTTTTCTTTATATCGAGCTTGACAAGAAAAATAAACTTACGTGATTATTTAGTTTTTACGCCTTTATAGAGTAATATTTTCAATACAGCCGTTTTTCAAGTTTGGAAAGATCGCGTTGCAACAATTTTTGCAACTCTTTTTTTTATGAAAACATCTGAATTGACGCAAAACACTGAAACTCTATATCAAGTTTCAAAATTAGAAAAAAAGAAAAAAGCTTCGATTATAGCTTGGAGGAAAATTAATGAAATCAATTTTTAGGTTTTTAGGATTAGGCGCTCTGGCAGTAACTTTTACAGCCGCCGGTGCAATCGACGGCTACGCCCAGGATGCCTGCGCGGATGTTGAGGCAAAACAAGCTTTGTATGCAAAGTTTACCATAAACTTTGACAAAACTATCGAACTTCGCAAAGTTGCCCTTAATGCCGCGAAAGAGTATTTAGAAAAATACGGCAGTTGTCCTGATGATAAGCAGCAGGTTGATTATTTCAAAACATATATTCCGGCAGCGGAAAAGCAAATCCAGGACGCAGCTAAAGCGGCTGACGACCAAGCTATGTATGCGCGCTTCAACAACGCGTTGAAAGCGAAAAACTGGGATGAAGTTTACGCCGGCGGCAAAGAAGTTTTAGGAAAAGTACAGGACCCGACAATCCAGCTCGATGTCAGCATTTTACTCGGTTCGATCGGTCTTGACGAAGCGGTCAAAAACAACGACAAATATAATGCCGATACGGTTCGCTACGCGCAGGAAGCCATTCAAAAAATCGAAAGCGGCGTAACGTCCACCAATTACGGCGTTGCCAATCAGGGTTCGGGAATTATGTTCAAAAACGCTAAATTCCCCGACGGAAAAAACAACGCGCTCGGCTGGCTGAATTACACGATCGGCTATATTAAATATAACCGTGAAAAAAATAAAAAAGACGGGCTGCCGTATTTGTACAAAGCGACTCAGTACAATTCAGCGACAAAAAATTTCCCGGAAATTTACGCGACCATCGGTCAGTCGTATCTGGACGAGATCGCAAGACTCGAAACCGACCGCACCGAAAAGCTGAAAGCGGCGAACAATGTCGATACGGATGAAACAAAAGCTATTTACGCTTTGCAAAAAGGCTACGGCGAACGCGCGAGCGATGCTTTTGCCAGAGCTTATAAACTTATCGGCGCGACTCCGGCTGAAAAAGGGTTGAAAGACAACGTTTATTCGAGATTAAAACTCGCTTACGAAATTCGTAACGGAAAAGCTGACGGGTTAGACGCTTTTATCTCGTCGGTAAACACAAAACCGATGCCGAACCCGACAACCGAAGTTACCCCGGTCGTAGAAGTTGTTCCGTCAACGACGACAACATCAAGCGATACGTCTTCGGCACCCGCTCCGGCGGCTATTCCGGTCAACAACGCAAAACCGGAAAAAGCTGCGAAAGCGGCTTCGACGACGGCAAAAGCCAGCGCGGCTGAAACCAAAACAGCAAAAGCTCCGGTGAAAAAAGTTGCTCCGAAAAAGAAAGGAACACGCTAATTACACTCGGATAAAAACCTAAAAATTAAAGGTCGGGCGCGAGTTTTTCAGCGCCCGACTTTCTTTTTTGTTTTTATGTTCTTAAAATGAACCACAATGTCGCAGAATATCGCTAAACTGGAAAGCCTCATCGGTCACAAATTTCGAGACATTTCTCTGCTGGAACGCGCCGTGACGCATCGTTCGTGGGCATATGAGCGGTTGCCCGAAGGCGCGGAAGAGGAAATTCGCGAATGTCAAAATGAATCGCTCGAATTTGTCGGCGATTCGGTGCTCGGCTTAGCCATCGCCGAGCAGCTTTACCTGCGCAACCCGAAATCGAGCGAAGGCGATTTGACGCTTATGAAACATCATTTGGTCAGCACCGGAACGCTTGCGAAACTCGCGCAGAATCTTAATCTCGGCGAATTTATGCGCGTCGGACGCGGCGAAGAAAAAACCGGCGGCAGACGAAAACAGGCGCTTCTCGCCGATACGCTCGAAGCCGTTATCAGCGCGATTTTTTTTGACAGCGGTTATATTTCCGCGCGCGCTTTCGTTAATCGCATCTTCGCCGAAGAATTGCGCAGCGCGACGCCGAAAACGTCGATCGACTATAAAACCTTATTGCAGGAAACGCTTCAAGCCGAAAAACTTTCCGCTCCGGTTTACACGGTTGTCAAAAACGAAGGTCCGCCCCACGACCCGACCTTTTACGTCGAAGCCGTCTGGGAAAGCGGAAAAGTTGAGGGAAAAGGAAATTCGATAAAATCCGCCGAGATGATGGCGGCAAACCTGGCTTTACAGCAATTGCAAAAACCTTCGAAACGCAAATCGTAAAATCAACGTAATCTAACACAGCATTTATGAGTAAAGAAGAAAGCGAAATAAAAACAACCAACGAACCGAAACCGATCGGACCGCCGAAAACAGTCGTGCGCGAATATTTTGAATCGTTTGTCGTCACGCTGATTATGGCGATTTTCGGGATGACCTTTATTCTGCAAGCCGTCACGGTTCCAACCGGTTCGATGCAAAATACAATTTTGATCGGCGATTACCTGCTCGTCAATAAATTCATTTTTGCGCCGAGCGGGAACCCGCTTCCGTTTCTGCCGCAGCGAGACGTAAGGCGCGGCGACATAATCGTTTTCAAGTATCCGGGAAACAAGGTTCACCCTGAGAATGATCGCGCAAGCGGCATCGTTCCCTACCAGATCAATTACGTCAAACGCGTCATCGGATTGCCGGGCGAAACCGTCGAATTCCGCAACAACCAGGTTTACATAAACGGGCAGCTTTTGCCCGAACACCGCGTTCTAGGCGATGCCGACGATAATCAATCGGCGCTGGAAACAAAAGAATTTGAACCGCGCGAGGGCGACGAGCTTCACGACGTTTATTATTCGGAAAGAAAAATGAAATACCTGCAAGCGGGTCGCGATTTTTCGCGTGAAGGCTTTGAATTCGGCGTTCCGGGCAAACCGATGGTCGTTCCCGCAAATCAGTTTTTCGTCATGGGCGATAGCCGCGACAACAGCGAAGACAGCCGTTTCTGGGGCTTTGTTCCGCGCGAATTGATTGTCGGGCGAGCGATGTTCGTTTACTGGTCATGCGATCGCGGCGCTTCGAACGGCAGTATGGTCGGCTGCCTGACCAATCCGCGTCTCGATCGCATCGGTAAAATGATCAAGTAAAAATCGAAAAAACGAATTTCTAATTGCGAAATATCTTAATTCATTTCTTATTTCGCAATTAGAAATCCGCAGTTCGCCGTTTAACAATGAAATTAAATTATAACGAAGAAATTTCCGACGCTCTCGAAAACTCAAAACCGATCGTTGCTCTCGAATCAACCGTTATCGCACACGGCTTGCCGTATCCGAAAAACCTCGAAACCGCTTTTAATCTGGAAAAAATCGTGCGTGAAAACGGCGCCGTGCCCGCGACGATAGCGGTTTTCGACGGCGAATTTCACGTCGGTCTGAATCGAAATCAAATCGAACGGCTCGCGACGGAAAAAAATATCCGCAAAATTTCGCGGCGTGATTTGCCCGTCGCCGCCGGCAGAAAGTTAAATTGCGCGACGACCGTTGCCACGACCACTTTTATCGCGCATAAAGCCGGAATCAAGGTTTTTGCCACGGGCGGAATCGGCGGCGTTCACCGCGGCTGCGCGCAGGACGTTTCGGCGGATTTGCCGGAGCTCGCGCAGACGCCGATGACGATCGTTTGTTCGGGCGCGAAAATGGTTTTGGATTTGCCGGCGACGCGCGAATGGCTGGAAACTTTCGGCGTCACGATTCTCGGTTGGCAATGCGACGAGCTGCCCGGGTTTTATTCGCGCCGAAGCGGGCTTTTCGTTGATGAAAACATTGCGACGGTTCAGCAGGCGGCGGAAATTATTCACGCTCGCGACCGTTTAAATTTACGGAATTCGATTCTTTTAACCGTTCCGGTTCCGGTTAAAGACGAAATCGACTTCGATGAACTGGAAAACATTCTGGCTGAAGCGCTCGCGCTCGCCGATGAGCTAAACGTTTCGGGCAAAGAAATAACGCCGTTTTTGCTGACGCAAATGGCTGAAAAAAGCGGCGGGAAAACCTTGGCGGCAAATATCTCCCTGCTTGAAAACAATGCGAAAATCGCCGCTCAGGTTGCGGTTCAGCTAAACGAAAAATAACCGCAAAAAATACAAAATACAAAATACAAAACACGCGCGAAATAAAAAGCCGCGAATTACACAAGTTAATACGAATTGTTTTTAGCGCAATGCTCGTTTATTTTGTTTAACTCGCGGCTTTAAGCTTTATGCCGAAGTTTATTTCGCATCTCGCTTTTCGAGTTTTTCTTTCAAAGAATCCAATCTTTTCCGCGCTTCGGCTGCTTCGGTCGATTTCGGGTATTTCGCCGTTATTTCGCGCCAGCTCGCGCCTTCGTAATGATAATTTTTTGTATTTGAATTAAAAAGAAAAACGATGCCGAGCTTGCGATAACGGTCGAGACTGACGAAGTTAAGATAAAAACTGTGGAGCGGCGCGCCGGATGCCGCCATTTCACGCCGCTGCAGACGCCGCGTCGCATCTCTCGACAATCGCAAAGCCGTTTCTTCCGCTAAATCTCCGAAAAGCAGCAAAATCGCCGGGCGCAGAAGCGAATCCGGGTATATTTCAAGAAAGCCGGCGGCAATTTCCAATTGATCGAAACCGCTCGAAGCCTGCACGAGCCGCGCGAGTCTTTGATCGTCGCCGCGGCGAAACTTTCCGAAAACCGCTTCCGACTGCACCCAGCCGGAGTTTTTCGGCGGAGCGGAAACGCGGAAAAACAGAACGCCGTCGGCTTCTCTTTCGTCGATAATCCGCACTTTGCGCCCGCGCCGCATTCGCTGAATCGAATCGGCGAAAAGGCTCGGTCGAGCGCGCAGAACGGCTAAGCTCTCGTCGATAACGACGCCGGCAGATCCGATCGTTTCGGATGGCTGGGATTTCGGCGTGAATTTTGCTTTCGGCGCGAGTTTTCGTTTTTGCGCTTCTGCCGCGAAAGTGAAAAGAAAAAGAGTAAACAAAAAAAACAGAGAAAGTGAGAGTTTCATATTTTCCTCGTGTAAATTGAATGTGAGAATTATTTTCAAATAACTTACTATTAAAACCTCAATATTACAAAGCATTTTTTGCCGCTTGTTTCATTCAGCAAAACGGCGCATAAAAAAACTGCAGCGCAACAAATCAGCGACTGCAGTTTTTCAGATCGTAGTTTTTTTTATTAAAAAGCCGTTGCGGCGGAATCCGCCGTTTGGATCGAAAGCATAAACCGGCGCAATTCGTTTTTAACAAAACGATATTCGGCGTTGTAAGAAGTGAAAACCGGCTGCGCGTTATTTCCGGCAGGCGAAGATTTCGCGGACGTTTCCTGAAGCTTAATTTTTTGCGTTTCGCCGAGATTGGCATTGTCAAAACGGTACCGCAGGATTCTCGTTTTGCCGTCTGATTCATCTTTGTCGGGCGCGCCTTTCTTTTTGATTATTTCTTTCGGTCCGGTCATATTCGCCGCGCCGAAAAGCATCGAAGTCGCGGACGGGCGCGTTCCTAAAAAGAACGGCGATTCCGTTTCAAAATAACTTTTATCTTTTAATTGATAATGCCTGTTTTGATAAGATTTGCCGACGGCAAAAACTTCTATGGCGACAATTAAAAAAGGGCGTTCTTTTGAATAAGCCGTGACGGTCATCACCTGGTTGCCGTATTCGTTGTAAAACATATATTTCGGCTGGCTGCTTTCGTTCTCGAAACGCGGCGAATAGTTTTGCAGTAATTGTTTGGCGGCTTCTTCATCGCCGCCGAGACGAAAACCGCTGACCGTTAATTCCGGCACGGGACGCGCAGTTTGCGCCGATGCGGAAAAATTCGAAACGTTTGTAAAAATAAAAAATGCCAATAGATAAAAGGCGGATTTTGAAACGATGTTTTTCATATGTAAAACCGGGAAGATTAAATTAACCGATGAATTTGTAGAAATGTAAAAGTATTGAAGGCGTGAATCTCTTGTCTTAAGAGCTCGTTATCTATTGTAGCAAAGCGGAGAGAAATTTTTCAACCGGAGTGTTTAAACTGTTTTATGTGTTTTAACAATTTCTAACAAATCTTTTTTGTTAATCGTTTAGCGCCGGCGCAGAACTTAATTAACGCGCTTTTAATTTCGCATTATTAATTCTATTTTGGAAACCGGCATGATGAAAATGACAAATCGCGATTGCCAGCGCGTCAGCGGCGTCGTGTGGCTGCGGAACGGTTTTCATACGCAAAAGCAGGCGCACCATTTCCTGCACCTGATGTTTTTCGGCGTTGCCGTAACCGACGACCGTTTGTTTTATCAAACGCGGGCTGTACTCGCCGATTTCCAGCGCGGATTTTTCGCCTAAAAGCAAAACGACGCCGCGCACTTGTCCGAGCTTTAAGGCGACTTTAACGTTTACGGCGTAAAAGGCTTCTTCGACCGAGATCGCGTCGGGCTTAAATTTTTCGATTACTGCTTCGACGCCTTCATAGATTTTCAGCAAACGCCTCGGAAAGCTTTCACGCGCGCTCGATTTTACGGTTCCGTAATCAACCAGAGAATATTTCAGCCCGCTTCCCTCGACAACGCCCCAGCCGAGCGTTTCGCTGCCCGGATCAATGCCCAAAACACGCATTATTTACACCATTTCCACACTATAAAATTGACTTGAATCAGCCTCAAAGATAACCTATATTTTTTACTTAAATTAAGCAAGTTTTCGTTTTTGATTGTAATTCCCCGTAACAATAAACTATCTTATTAGTGTCAATTAACCGACATACACCGAAATGAACACTCAAACAACAGACTGCAATTTGAAAGAATCGGTACACACGTTGCTTGCTGAAATTGTCGATTACGCGGGGCTTTTTCCGCCTTCACAAATTTCGATGGCGGAAGCAGTCAGCAATTACGCCGCTTATAAAAAAAGCAATCATAAATGGATGCTCGGTCGTTTTGTCGTCGCCGTTGCGCGGCTCGATGAATTTATCGAGCAGGCAGACAAATATCTGGCGGGCGGTGAAGAAAACGTCTGGCGTTTAAGCGTTCTGGCGGGCGAAGACGTTTACGACAGCGTTCGCCGCGTCGATAGATTTAACGCGCAAAACTCTTCGCGCGTGTTGTGCGACGCGCTCGAAGTAAAGGTTACGACCGTTTCCGAAATTGAAAACACGGTCAGCATTCTGCCCCCGTCCCTGACGACTTATTTTGAAATCACGCCCGACCGGATGTTGGCTGAAACGGTTTCGACGCTGGCGATTCTCGGTCAGCGCGCTAAAATCCGCACGGGCGGTTTAACGGCTGACGCTTTTCCTTCGAGCTCCGAAGTAATCAGGTTTATTCGCACGTGTCTTGCGGCAAACGTCCCTTTCAAAGCAACCGCCGGACTTCATCACCCGCTCCGGTGCTTCAAACCGCTGACTTATGCGCCGGATGCGCCCTCGGGCGTGATGCACGGCTTTCTGAATTTGTTTTTAGCGACGGGTTTCGCGCGCCAGGGATTTCGAACGAATATTCTCGAAGGATTGCTCGAAGACGAATTTCCCGAAAGCTTCGAGTTTTTTGATAGCGCCGTCACGTGGCATCGCGATTATATTTTGACGGTTCAGCAAATCGCTTTGATGCGGCGGCGCAACATAATTTCTTTCGGTTCATGTTCGTTTGAAGAACCGATCGCGGATTTGCGGGAAATGGGAATTTTATAAAATTAAAACAAGGGGATTCATCCTTCAATCGAGCAATCGAGGCGATTTCGCAGGCGAAAAGTTAAAAGTTGAAAAATAAAAGTTGAAAAAGTTATACGTTGAAGGATAAAGAGATTAATGATTGAAATAAATGAAACGCACGATCAAAATTTAAAAAGCTGGATTGAATCGGCAAACGCGCCCGGTACGGATTTTCCGATTCAGAATTTGCCGTTTTGCGTTTTTACGCGAGCCTGCACGTATGAAAACGTTCGGATCGGCGTCGCCGTCGGCAATTTCGTACTCGACGTTTACGCCTGTTACGAATCGTGTCTGTTTGACGACGAATCTTTCGCCATTGCCGTTACCGCCGACAATTATTGCCTGGATCATTCGGTGATGCGTAAAAACACGAGCGTGCAAAGCGCTTTTCGTCGCCGTTTAAGCGAAATACTGTCGGAAAAAGCCGACGAAAACACGAGAAAAAGCGTGCAGCGAAATTTGATCCCGATCGAGGAAGCGCAGTTTTATCTGCCGGCGCACATCGGCGATTACACGGATTTTTACAGCTCGATTTTCCACGCGACAAACGTCGGCTCGATGTTTCGCCCGGACGCTCCGCTGCTTCCAAATTATAAATACGTTCCGATCGGTTATCACGGGCGAGCGTCTTCGATCGTCGTTTCCGGAACGGAAATCACGCGCCCGAAAGGACAAAACCGAACGAATCCGGACGCCGCGCCCGAATTCGTTCCGTGCAGAAATCTCGACTACGAAATGGAAGTCGGTTTTTTCGTCGGCAAAGGCAATGAATTAGGCGAAACGATTTCGATCGAAGAAGCGGAAGATCATATTTTCGGTTTGTGTCTCGTCAACGATTGGTCCGCGCGCGACATACAAGCCTGGGAATACCAGCCGCTCGGACCGTTTCTCGCCAAAAATTTCGCCACATCCGTTTCGCCGTTTGTCGTGACGATGGAAGCGCTCGCGCCGTTTCGCGCAAGCGCCTTTAAACGACCGGAAGGCGATCCGCAGCCGCTCGAATATCTCTACTCGGAGCAAAACGAAAAAGCGGGCGGTTTCGACATCAATCTCGAAGTTTATCTGCAAACGCAAAAGATGCGCGAAGAAAACGCCGAGCCGTTTCTGCTTTCGCGCTCGAATATGAAGGATTTATACTGGACGATAGCGCAGATGCTGACGCACCACGCCTCGAACGGCTGCAACTTGCAAACCGGCGATTTGATAGCAACCGGCACGGTTTCCGGCGAGTCTAAAGAAGAAAGAGGTTGTTTGCTGGAATTAACCTGGCGCGGAAAAGAGCCGCTTCAATTGCCGAACGGCGAAACGCGCAGATTTTTAGAAGACGGCGACGAAATTATCATGAAAGGCTTTTGCGAGCGCGAAGGCTTCCGGCGCATCGGTTTCGGCGAATGTCGCGGCGTAATTGCGGCAGCCGAATAGTTATAAATATTTTCAAACAATTAGAAATAATTTCAAACAGGATAAATAGACAAAGAAGGATGGAAATTTGATTTCATCCTGCGCGGGCTGTCTGTCCTGTTTGATTTTTATATGGCAAAATAAGGGTAATGGATTTTACTTTCGACAAATTTCATGAAGAATGCGGAATATTCGGCATTTTCGGACATTCCGAAGCTTCAACACTAACGCAGCTCGGACTTTTCGCTTTGCAGCATCGAGGGCAGGAAGCCTGCGGCATTGTTTCGAGCGACGGCACGGATCTGCACCAGTTTCGCTCGATGGGCTTGGTCGCGGATGTTTTGACCAAAGACGTTTTAAGAACGCTGAACGGCACGAGCGCCATCGGTCACACTAGATATGCGACCGCCGGGAAAAATACGATCAAAGAAGTTCAGCCTTTTTCCGTAACCTGCCAGCACGGTCAAATCGCCGTCTGCCATAACGGCAATCTGCCGTATGCCGCGCAAAAACGCGATGAGCTGGAAAGAAGCGGCGCGATTTTTTCTTCGACGTCGGATACGGAAACGCTTCTGCACGGCATCGCGCGCACCGAAGCCGGTAACGCCATCGAAGCGATTGCCGACGTTTTACAGGATACCGAAGGCGCTTTTTCGCTTTTGTTTTTAACGCCCGACACTTTGATCGCCGTGCGCGACCCGCGCGGTTTTCGACCGCTGAATTTAGGAAAATTAAAAGACGCGTGGTGCGTCGCTTCGGAAACCTGCGCGTTCGATTTGATTGATGCCGAATACGTTCGCGAAGTCGAACCGGGCGAAATGCTTGTGATCGACAAAAACGGCGTGCAGTCGTCATTTCCGTTTAAGCAGAAACCGAAATCGGTGTGCGCTTTCGAACACGTTTATTTTTCGCGTCCGGATTCGATAATCTACGGGCGTTCGGTCAATGAATCGAGACACCGGATGGGCAAGCGGCTCGCCGTCGAGCATCCGGTCGATGCCGACCTGATCGTTCCGGTTCCGGATTCGGGCGTAGCGGCGGCAATCGGATACGCGGCGCAGTCGGGCATTAATTTCCGGCAGGCGATTATTCGAAATCATTACGTCGGGCGCACTTTTATCGAACCGAGCCAATCGATTCGCTCGTTCGGCGTACGCTTGAAACTTAACCCGATACGTGATTTGATCAACGGCAGGCGCGTGGTCCTGGTTGACGATTCGCTTGTTCGCGGAACGACTTCGAAAAAAATAGTTCAGATGGTCCGCGAAGCCGGGGCAAAGGAAGTTCATATGAGAATTTCGTGTCCGCCGACGGTTTCGCCTTGTTATTACGGTGTCGATACGCCGCGCAAAGCCGATCTGATAGCCGCGCAAATGTCGGTCGATGAAGTTTGCCGCCACATCGAAGCCGATTCACTCGGGTATCTGTCGCTTGAAGGGATGCTCGAAGCGGTTAATATTAGTGAAACTTCAGCCTGCGTCGCCTGCTGGAGCGGAAATTATCCTACGCCGGTTGCAGGCGGAGAGCCGACTATTGATAATGGTTAAGAATTACAGCCGGCAGTCAGCAGGAAAGCTGCCCGCTTTCAAGTTACCAATAAATTCTGGAGGTTATAAATGCGATATTTTTTATCAACGATTGTCGCCCTGGCGTTCGGCTTGAGTTTTTTAACGTCATGTCAGAACGCGGCGGCACCTGTCAAAGTCGAACAGGCTAAGACAAACACAAACAATTCGGCTACCGCTTCGAAAACCGATGAACACGGACACCCGGACGGAGCGCCGCGCATTACTTTGGCGGAAGCCAAAAAAGATTTTGATGCGGGCAACGCGGTCTTTATCGATACGCGCGCCGAAGCGGCTTTCAAACAAGAACGCATCAAAGGCGCGATAAACATTTCGATGGAATCTTTCGAAGCGAAATATAAGGATATTCCCGCAGGCAAGAAAATAATTGCCTATTGCTCCTGACCGAACGAACATACAAGCGCCGGTCTGGTTGCTAAAATGAAAGAAAAAGGAATTACAAACGCTTATGCTTTGGTCGGCGGAACGAATGCCTGGAAAACGGCTGGTTACCCGATGGACAAAGGCGAACAAAAATAAAGCTAATTAATTTCTAATAAAGAATTACAAATGCGTTCCGCCGCTCTGCCGTCCCAGAGCGGCGGAATTTTTTTGTTTTCGGAAACAGTTTCACCGGATAAAATTCGAAACGCCGCATTTGTGATTTTACCCGAATCAGTTCCGACTAAAACGTTAGTTCCCATTTCAATCGTGATCGGTCGCTCTGTGTTTTCGCGCAGCGTCAGGCAAGGAACGCCGAGCGCGGTCGTTTCTTCCTGTAGCCCGCCGGAATCGGTCAAAACAAGTCGCGCGCCGCTGTAAAGCCGCAGGAAATCAAGATAACCGAGCGGATCGATGAGTTTTATACCGGAGTTTTCGACCTTTTCGGCAAAGCCGAATTTAGCGATGTTCGCCTTTGTCCGCGGGTGCGCCGGGAAAATGACCGGAAGATGCTCGCTTACCCGGGAGAGCGCGTCGAGCAGATTTTCAAAAACGCCCGCTTCATCGACGTTTGAAGGACGGTGAAGCGTGGTCACCGCGTACCGGTTTTCCTTCAAACCTAAATTTTCACGAACCGCGGATTTTTTCGCGAGCTCAAGACTATAAAAAAGCGAATCGATCATCACGTTTCCGACGAAATTTATTTTTTCCGCCGGAACGCCTTCGCGCCGGAGGTTTTCGTCGGCGTCCTGCGAGGTCGTTAAAAGCAGATCGGAAATCGAATCGGTTAAAATACGGTTGATTTCCTCGGGCATCGAGCGGTCGCGCGAGCGAAGACCGGCTTCGACGTGAGCGATTTTAACGCCCAGTTTCGAGCAGACGAGCGCGCATGCAATCGTCGAATTAACATCGCCGACGACTAAAACCCAATCGGGTTTTTCCCGCAAAACAACCGGCTCGAACGCCGTCATAATCCTCGCGGTTTGAACCGCGTGTGAAGCCGAACCGACTTCCAGATGATAATCCGGCGCGGGAATTCCCAAATCGACAAAAAAAGAATCCGACATCGCCGCGTCGTAATGCTGCCCGGTGTGAACGATAAGCGGCGTGAAATCATTTTCGCGCCGCAGCATTTCGCGCTGAATCGGCGCAATTTTCATAAAATTCGGACGTGCGCCGACGACGTTCAGGATTTTGAGCATAAATTTTGTCTGTTGAAATTTATTTTATTTATTGAGAATTTAGCGATAAAAAACAATTTAACCACAGATTTTCACGGATGAACATAAATAAAAGCCGGATTATTTTTTATAAATCCCGATTTTTACCTGTGTCTGTCCGCGTGAATCTGCGGTTAAATTTACCTTTCGCTTTAAGCCGGTGTCACTACAAACGCACTATTTTCGCTTTGCTTCCGTTTCTGGTTTCTTCTTTGAGAGCGTTGCGCGTGTCAACGATGACCGATGCGAGATTGCAGACGCGTTTGTAATCAACGTCCGAGTGTTCCGTGCAGATGACGACGCAATCAGCAGAAGAAATCATCTCATCGGTCAATTCCTGATTGTAAAGCGGCTCGCCCGCGCCGATCGTGTAAGCGTGGTCGAACGTGACTTCAGGCACAAAGGCGTCGTGATAAACAATCTCCGCGCCGCGTGAACGAAGCAAATCTATTACCGAAAGGGCGGGAGATTCGCGCATATCGTCGATGTCTTTTTTGTATGCGACGCCTAAGATTAAAATCTTCGAGCCTTTCACAGACTTTTCATTTTCGTTCAGCGCATCGCGAACCAGACCGGCAACATATTTCGGCATCGAAGAATTGATTTCTTCCGCCAAAGTAATAAATCTCGAATCAAAACCGTGCTGGCGCGCTTTCCAGGAAAGATAATGCGGATCGAGCGGAATGCAGTGCCCGCCGATGCCCGGTCCCGGATAAAACGGCATAAAGCCGAACGGTTTCGTCGCCGCCGCGCGAACTACTTCCCACGTATCGATTCCGAGCGCGTTGCAGACTTTCGCCATTTCATTCGCCATTCCGATATTGATGGCGCGAAAAGTGTTTTCCCATAATTTGCAGGCTTCAGCGACGCGAGCCGATGAAACGGCGTGAACTTTTTCGACAATTTCAGAATAAAGCTGGGCGGCGACTTCCGTCGAATCCGCGCCGACTCCGCCGACGACTTTCGTGATATTGTGCGTTTGAAACTGCGGATTGCCCGGATCGACGCGCTCGGGCGAAAAAGCGAGCAGAAAATCTTCGTCGAGTTTTAACCCGGCTTCTTCGATCATCGGCTGCAGAACTTCGTCGGTCGTGCCCGGATAGGTGGTCGATTCGAGAATGACGAGCTGACCGCGGCGCGCGTGTTTTTTGATTTCTTCGCCCGCCGCCAAAATATACGACATATCCGGGTCTTTGGTTTTTCTCAAAGGCGTCGGAACGCAGATGATAATCACGTCGCATTTATTCAGCTGCGAAAAATCAATCGTCGCCGTAAATTTCCCAGCCTCCAGTGCTTTACCGACATTTTCCGACGGAACGTCAACGATATGAGAGCTGCCCTGATTTAGCCCGTCAACCTTTTTCCGGTCAACTTCAAACCCTATTGTCGGAAAACTTTTTAAGGCAAACTCGATAATCAGCGGCAGCCCGACATAACCTAAACCGATAACGCCGATGGTTGCGGTTTTGTCCGCGATAAGATTCTTTAACTCGTCTTTGATCATTAATTTGAAATATTGCAAATAAACATATTTTTGTGTTTATAAAGAAGGATTGTATTTTATTCGGCGTGTTTTCCGAAAGATTTAGACTAAGGTAACCAACTTTGTTAGTCAAGAATATACTCGTATAAAAAACTGTTTATGGTAGAATGATTTGACGAAAATCGCCGGTTCATTCTATGATTTTCCGCCGCGCCTTAAACTTCAACTTACAAAATAAAGCGACAATCTATGAACTCTGAAATAAATTCCGCGAATCCCGCTGTCAAAGCCATCATTTCCGGAGCAGCGCCGCGTCCGGCTCAAGTTGCCGCCGCGCGCGGAATTCTGCCTCTGCCGATCGGCGATTTGCTTGAAGTTCTTGTAGCGCTTGCCAGAGCCGATGACGCAGAGCTTGCCGGAAACGCCCGGGCGACTATTGCTTCGCAAGACGCCAGCCAGCTTCTGAATGTTCTGAAAACCGATACTATCGCTCCGCAGGTTTTAAGTTTTTTCGCCGCGCGCGAAAAGATGCCGAGAGAAATCCACGAAGCGATTTTAACCAATCCGAAAACACCGCCCGAAGCGATCGCGAGTTTTGCGAGCACGACCCAAAACGGCGAATTGCTCGAATACATTTCGCTAAACCAGCAGCTTTTGATTCGCACCCCGGCGATTATCGAGGCGATCGTCAACAACCCGCATCGAACCGCCGAAGCCGAGCGCCGCGCATCGGAAGTAAAACGAGAATTTTTTGAAAAAGAACGAGGCGCACAGCAAATCGCCAATGAGCTGCGAGCGCGCGGACAGGAAGCAGCCGCCGAATTTATGGAAAATTCGGAAAGCGAGCTAAGTCTTGAAGACGCGCTTTTTCTTGCCCGGCACATCGAAGTTCCCGACTCGGAAACCGATGATTCTTGGCTTTTGCTCGAACACATCGAGGAATTTTACGAGGAAACCGGCGAGCGGCGCGAAGCGGTTATCGGTAAAATTTTAGGCGATTTGCGAATAGAAGAAGACGGGGTTTCAAACGATCGGATTTCGATGATCAATCGCATTATGCGAATGAAAATGAAAGATCGAGTTTTGATGGCGATGAAAGGCGACCGCGAAGCGCGAAACGTTTTAATTCGCGATCCGAACCGCATCGTCGCGCAAGCCGTTGTCCAGAATCCGCGCATCACCGAACAGGAAATCGAAAAGATTGCCGCAATGCGAACCGCGCCCGAAGAAGTTTTGCGGCAAATCTGCGTTAACCGGAACTTTGCCCGCAATTACACGATTATCCATAACCTGGCGCGAAATCCGCGCACGCCGTTCGCCAATGCGGTGAGCATTTTATCGCGTCTGCAAGTGTCTGATTTAACGGCTATTTCAAAAAACCGGAATGTTTCCGACGCCGTCAGAAGACAGGCTGGACGACTTGTCGCCGCCCGCACCGGAAGATAAGACTAGAGACATAAAAGAAAAAAGAAAAAAGAAAAAAGAAATAAAGGCGAAAACGCGAAACTTGTTACAGCTTCGCGTTTTCGTTTTTTGAAATAACCTCCCGAAAAAAACTTATAAAAGCATTCCGCCTTTTTTAATATTTTTTTCATCCTTTTAATATTTTTTCCATCCAGGATTTTTTGTTTCTCGACGTCGTTTAAATTGTCGTTCGGCGGCGAAAGACTTGTTAAAATCTCCTATTTTTCTGATTTATTTCCGATCGCGGCGGTTTTCGTTTCGATACGCGAATTGATTGACCGGAAATGGCTCCGGTGTCAAAATAAATTGCGGAAAATCGCGGAAAATCGCAAAAGATTAAGGAAGATTGAAGAAAGGATTTTCGCTCCGTATATGTTTTTATAATTTGCGTGTAATCCTGATGGAAATACCCGAAGACACTCATGATAATCCGATGATCGGACGGCGCGTCGGCGTTTACGAGCTAAAAAAAGAGCTTGGGCGCGGCGGAATGGGTGCGGTTTTTTTAGCCGAGCGAGCCGACGGGGAATTTTATCAAACCGTCGCCGTAAAGCTCATTAAGCGCGGGATGGATACGGATTTGATTCTCAAGCGTTTTCGCCGCGAGCGTCAGATTTTAGCCGCGCTCAATCATCCGAACATCGCGTATTTTCTCGGCGGCGGCTCGACGCCCGACGGCTTGCCGTATTTCGTTATGGAATACATTGAAGGCGCGCCGCTTTATCGTTTTTGCGATGAAAACGATCTCGACGTCAACGAACGCTTAAAGCTTTTCCGGCAGATTTGCTACGCCGTCGAAGCCGCGCATCAAATAAAGGTTATCCATCGCGATTTAAAGCCTTCGAACATTCTTGTAAAACCGGGCGGCAAAACGAAGCTGCTTGATTTCGGCATCGCAAAGGTTTTAGACCCGGAATTATCCGTCACGGAAATCGACCCGACATCGACGCAGATGCGCGCGCTGACGGCTGAATACGCTTCGCCCGAACAAATCAAAGGCGAGCAGGTAACGCCGGCTTCGGACATATACAGTTTGGGCATAATGCTTTACGAGCTTTTAACCGGTCATCGCCCTTATAACGTTAAAAGAAAAGCGCCGAGCGAGGCGGCGCGCATTATCTGCGAAGAAGAACCGGCTCGACCGTCTTCTTTAATTGTTCGCCCGTCTTTAGAGATTCATCAAACATTTTCGCCGATCGAAACCGATAAACACAGCAATCGTAAAAACGAACCGATAAAAGAAGATTTAGAAAAAATAATCTTAAAAACGCTTAGAAAAAACTCGTCCGAGCGTTACCAGTCAGCCGAAGATTTAGCCGCGGATATTACGAATTATCTCGAAGGTCGCGCCGTAAACGCCGAATATTTTACCGCGCGCGCGCAACCGGTCGCGCCGAACGAGGGCGGTGCGCGTTCGATTGCGATTTTGCCTTTTAAAATGCTCGGCTCTAAACAAACCGGCAATACGGGCAATGAATTTTTAGGGATCGGGCTGGCGGATTCGCTGGTTTCGCGTCTGAGCGGCGTGCAGAGATTAATAGTCCGACCGACAAGTTCGGCGTTGCCGTTCAGCGAAACCGACCCGTTCCAAGCCGGCAGCGCTTTGGGAGTTGATTATGTGTTAAACGGAAACATCCGGCGCATCGGCAATCGAATTCGGGTTTCGGCGCAGCTTTTAAGCATTGCGGAAAATTCAACAAGCTGGGCACGTGTTTTTGACGCCGAATCGGTTGATGTTCTCGAACTGGAAGATTCGATCTCCGAAAAAGTCGCCGTCGCCGTGCTGCCGCAGCTGACCGGCGAAGAACGACGCCGTTTGGAAAAACGCGGCACAAACAAACCCGAAGCTTTTCAGGCTTACCTGCGCGGACGTTATTTCTGGAACAAGTTTACAAATGAATACTTGCTGAAAGCATTCGAATCTTACCGCGAAGCCATCGAGCTTGACCCGAATTACGCGCTGGCGCACGTCGGCATCGCCGATTTTTACAATTGGACGGCGATTTTCGGGCAGATGCCTTCAAAGGAAGCTTTTCCGAAAGCGATAAAAGCCGCCGAGCGCGCTCTGGAAATCGACGGTTCTCTGGGCGAAGCTTACGCAGTGCTCGCATTTCCGACATTTCTTTACGACTGGAACTGGGAGGAAAGTCTGCGCCTGATTCGGCGCGCTTTGGAGCTTAATCCGAATTTCTCTTTTGCCCACGAGTATTACTCAAATTTTCTTTCATCGCAGGGCTTGTTCGATGAAGCGCTCGCTGAAATCAAGCTCTCCGAAGAACTCGATCCGCTTTCGCCGCGAGCAATGATTATGACTGCCTGGACTTTATACCAAACGCGGAATTACAACGAAGCCGTCGCCAAAGCAAGAAAAGCCAACGAGATGGAAAAGGATTTTCCGCAGGGCTGGATGCATCTCGGAAACAGCCTTGTCTACGCGGGACATATCAAAGAAGGCGTCGCCGCGCTGCGTAAAAGCTCGGAGCTTTGGGAAGATTCCGGGCTGCCCCGCCATCTTCTTTGTTTTGCGCTGGTTGCCGACGGTCAGCGCGATGAAGCGAGAAAAGTGCTCGAAGAAATACTGGAAATCAGCCGAAGGCAGCACGTAAAGCCGTATTTCATCGCTATGGCTTATGTTGCCGTCGGTGAAAGCGACGCGGCGTTCGAATGGTTTGAAAAAGCAATCGAAGAGCGCAACGAATGGATGATCTGGTTTGGAATCGACCCGAAATTGGACGCTTTGCGGAACGACCCGCGTTACACCGAAATTCTAAAACGAACAAAAAACCCGATAATAAACCGGCAAATTAACCTTTCCGCTCCGGCGCCGATTACCACAAATCGTGAAAAATCCATTGCAGTTTTGCCGTTTAACGTGATCGGCGCGGCACAAACCGGCGATACCGACGACGTTTATTTGAGCATCGGTCTGGCAGACGCGCTGACGATGCGGCTTTCAAATATTCGACGTTTTGTTGTTCGCCCGACCAGCTCCGTCATCAGTTTCACAAGCGACAAGGATTCGTTTTTATCCGGCAAAGAGCTCGGCGTCGAATACGTGGTTGAAGGCAATATCCGGCGCGTCGGCGATAAAATCCGCGTTACGGCGCAGCTTCTGGATATAAAAAACCACTCGACGCGCTGGGCGGAAAAATTCGATGAAAAGTTTACAGACGTTCTCGAATTTGAAGATTTGATTTCCGAGCGGGTCGCTAAATCCTTGATTACGAGTTTGACCGGCGAAGAACTCAAACAAATCAAAAAGCGCGGAACCGACAACTCAGAAGCTTACAAAGAATATTTGCGCGGGCGCCATTACTGGAATCAGTTTACGCCGGAAGGCTTTGTCAAAGCACTCGCAAGCTATCATCGCGCCGTTGAGATCGCGCCTGATTACGCGCTCGCTTACGCGGGAATCGCCGATTACCACAATTTTCTCGGCGTTTACGCCATTAAACCGTTCGCCGAAACCTCAGCCGCGTCGAAAAAAGCGGCGCTCAAAGCTATTTCGATCGACGATACGCTTGCCGAAGCCTACGCCGCGCTCGGTTTTGCCGCGCAGATGGGTGATTTCGATTGGGAAGCGGCGGGAAATCATTTGCGCCGTTCGATAGAACTCAATCCGAATTACGTTCTCGGGCGGGTTTGGTATTGTTATTATCTTGTGATGCGCGGCGAGTACGATGAAGCTTTCGCGCAGATTCAGCGCGCCCTCAAGCTCGATCCGCACACGCCGATCGTGCCGCAAACTTTAAATTGGGCGCTTTATCACTCTCGCCGGTACGCCGAAGCGCTCGAAGCGACGACTCGTTTTACCGAGGAAAATCCGAATTACGGACTGGGCTACGTTTTTTTATGTTCGGTGCTCAGCCGCGAAAAACAGTTTGATAAAGCTTTGCAAACCTGTCAGCGCGCGATAAAGCTTCTCGGTCGAAGCCCTTACACTTTGTGCTGGCTGGCTTCGATTTATGCGGCGGCGGGCAATCGCAGGCAAGCTTTAGCGCTGATCGAGGAAATCCGGCAAATGTCTGCCTCGCAGTACGTTTCGCCATATTTGCTGGCGATGGCGCATCTTAATTTAGGCGATAAGGAAAAAGCTTTCGCGCAGTTAAACGAAGCTTTGGAAATCCGCGACGGCAGGCTCAACTGGCTCGGCGTCGATCCGCAGTTTGACGCGCTGCGCGACGACGCTCGTTTCGCGGAGCTTCTACGCCGGACAAACAACCCGATGTTTCGCGCCTTTCAGTTGAACAACACAAAATAAGCTCGCTTATTTTGTGGGCGCGCGGCTTGTTTTATCAAGCATTTCACGCAAAACCTTTCTTTTGTTTTAGAGAAATCCCGAAACTTTTCCGGTTTTAACAAATGTTCCCGCTATATCCGTCAGCGTGTGGCTTGCCGCGCCGAGCCATAAACCTATGAAAACGGACGGAAACGCGTTTTCGCCGATATTCACCCGGACAAATTCGCCGATTTGCCGCCAGGTTTTCGTGTATTCCAAAAGATCCGGCAGATTATTGTCGGTAAAAACGGCAATCAAATAAACGGCTAAAAACGATAAAAGCGTCAGCATGCCCATAAAATAAACGACGCGGAGAAACGTCCCGAACACAAGCCCGTGCGACCAGCGCGAGCGATGTTTGAAAAACGCCTGGTACGGGTACCAAAAAACGCGAAAAATTCCCCAGCGCGTGTATTGCTTGCTCATCGTATCCAAATCGGGTCCGAACATCAGACCGCCGATTAGAAAAGCGACAGCGACAGCCAGAGAAACGGGGAAATTTTCCGTGAATTTCCACGCCGCCGCGAAAACGGGCGCAGTAAAAAAGAATGTGACGGCATCGTGTGTTTTTCCGGAAGGCATTTTAGATTTGAAACGGCAGGCAGATTTATGATTTGAAACGCTTTGCTCTCGCTGCATTATTGTAACCCATACTCTTGTTATTTTAAACAGAAATCGGCGACCAGCGGAAGATGATCCGACGCGACGAGCGCGAGGCGCGTTCGATGTACAAAGGCGTTTTCGATTTTCAGATGATTATCATAATAAATGTGATCGAGATGCAGAAACGGGAAAATGCCCGGATAAGTGCGTTTTCGCGGCAGATGCTCGCGCAGATCAGCCGAGCGAAAATGACTTTTCAAAAGCCGCGAAGCGAGCCCGCGCGTCCACTCGTTAAAATCGCCGAGCATAATCCGCGGCGCGTAATGATCGCGGTTTAAGATTTCCGCGTCGAGCAGCCGGATCGCCTGCTTGCGCCGCTCGAAAAAAGCGGTTCCGAGATGAATATTATAGATATGCAGGTAATCGTTTGAATTGACTTGAATGTCGGCGTGCAGACAGCCGCGCGGCTCGCGTCCGGGCACTGTAATGTCGTGATTTCTCGTTTCCTTAATCGGAAAACGCGACAAAATCACGTTGCCGTAAAGCCCGCCGAGATGCCGCCGGTTTTCGCCGATCCGGTAATCAAAGCCGAGTTCTCCGGCAATAAAACGCGCCTGATCGTCTTTCGCCGCGCCGTTCTGCACGGAAACTACTTCCTGCAAAGCGACGATGTCGGCATCAATTTCGCGCAGCACGTCGGCGATCCGCAAAGGGCTCGTCTGCAAATCCAAGCCTTTGCATTTGTGAATGTTATAAGTTGCAATCCGAAAACTACTCTTCATTTTATAAAGCTTGATACACGAATAAATAAAAACTCACCAAACGGAAATCAAAGATAAACCGGAATAATACGGAATAATACGAAATAATATGAAAGAAATTTTCAATTCTTAAATTCTGTTATTCGTTTCATTTCTCGTTATTGCTCTTAATCAATTCGCGCTCGTTCGCATCGATCCGCGGCTGATTTTCTTTTGATGAATTTCCGCCCTCGCCCGATTGTTTAAATAATTGATAAGAATTAATAAACAGCGAAGCCGCCAGCCAGACGGCAATTATGCCGAGCGGGACGGCGATTATTTTCGACCAGAAAATAGCCGTGACGCCTAAAACTAAAAGCATTCCGCCGCCGAACAGATTGATTCTGGCTTCCATCGCGCCGAGCGGGCGTTTTTTATTACTCGAAATTGACGAACCGAGCGCGGTTCCGATAGTGATTGCCGAAGGCGCGAAACGCGCGGAAACGGCTGAGCTTGTGCCGCTTGAAGCTTCTCTTTTTTTTACGGGTTTGGCTTTTCGCTTCTCGTTCAGACAGATTTCCGTCGCGTTTTCCAAATCCGCCAGATACATTTCCTGCATTCGCTGCCCGAAGTCTTTATTTTCAATGATTACGTCGATTTCGCAGTTTGTCAGCCAGCTCGCGACATTGAGATTCGTCGAGCCGACGCGCGACCAGAAACCGTCGATCACGGCGGTTTTCGCGTGCAGCATCGGACCGTTCCATTCGTAAACTTTGACGCCCGCTTCGAGTAAAGTCCGGTAACCGGAACGAGAAATCGCGCTCATCACCGCAATATCGGTTGCTGCCGGTAAAAGCAGGCGTACGTCCACGCCGTCCATCGCCGCCGAGCGCAAACTCTCGATATAAGCATTCGTTCCCGCAAAATACGCATCCGTCAGCCAGAGCGTTTCGCGCGAAAGCGCGGCGACCGTTTGATCGAGACGGTAAACCCGCGTATTTCCCGGCTTTGTCGCGACGACGCGCAAATTTATATCGCCTGCGTCCGCTAAATTTTCATCGTCGGCAATTTGGCTTTTCGGTATCGGCGAGCCTAAATCGTCCCAGATATCCGCAAAGGCGCGATCAACATCGGCGACCGCTTTTCCGCGCAGCTCGATTCCCGTATCGCGCCAGGGCTCGATTCCCTTTTCCGGTTCGCCCGCCCACATCTGCCCGACGCAAAGCCCCGTCACAAAAGCAATTTCACCGTCAACCGTCAAAACTTTCCGGTGATCGCGCGTGATCCAGCCGAGCGGGCGTACAAAACTAAACGAATTAAAACAGCGGACTTCGACGCCGCCGTCGCGCAGTTTCGTCCAAAATTTGCGCGAAGTCTTGCCGAAACCGCCCATCCAATCGTAAATCAAGCGCACGCGCACGCCTTCTTTCGCTTTTTTTATCAGCGCATCGGCAAAAAGATGTCCCTGCGCGTCTTCGTGGATAATGTAACTTTCGAAATGAATCGTTTTTTCGGCATTTTCGATCGCCGCGAGCCACGCCGGATAATTTTCAGCCGCGTCTTTCAAAAGCCGCACATTGTTGCGGCGAATCAGGGGCGCTTCGGCGATTCGCGTAAAAGCTTCTTCGGGCAGAATGTTCGCAAGCGACGATTCGCGCCGCGTCAAAGCTGCGTGCGAGCGCGTTTCAAGTCGAATGTTTTTTTGAACTTCCGGCGTTTTCAGCATAGTTTTCATCGCTTTTTAATTATCGCGCAAAAAATCGCTATTTCAAACAAAATTCATTTTGAAGTAATATCTGCCGCGGATCAGAAAAAGAAATCGGGAGGATCAAGCAGATAAAAGAAAGAAGCAAAACATTAATTCTTATAATCTTCTTAAATTTCCGCCAATCGTCTTTGTCCTCCTTTATTACTTTTCCAATCTGCATTATCCGCGTATATTACTTTTCCAATCCGCGTTATCCGCGTAAATCCGCGGCTGGTATCTCTTTCGCACTTTGCCTTTTCTTTTCGCACATTGCTAACAAAAAATGCCGAAAATAACGATTTTTGTTACAATTTACGTTTGGCAAAACATTTGCCTTTTAACTTACCGCAGCCCTTTTGCAGGCTTTATAAAAATGAACGAGTTTCTGACGAAATTAAAAACGACGCTTGAGATGATAAAGTTCGAGCATACTCTGTTTGCTCTGCCTTTCGCTTTCCTGGGCGCGGTTCTGGCGGCTGACGGCTTGCCCGGCGCGCGGCAAATCGTCTGGATAACCGTCGCGATGTTCGGCGCGCGAAGCGCCGCGATGACTTTTAACCGCATCATCGACCGGCGATTCGACGCCGAAAATCCGCGCACCGCCGGACGCGAGCTGCCGAGCGGAAAACTTTCCGTACATTTCGCGTGGGCGTTTTTCGTCGCTTCGGTCGCGCTTTTTGAAATCGCCGCATACTCGTTGAACTGGCTGACGTTCGCGCTTTCGCCTGTCGCGCTTTTGAGCGTTCTCGGCTATTCATACGCCAAACGTTTTACGAGTTTCGCGCATTTGATTTTAGGCTGGTCGCTGGCGATTTCTCCGACCGCCGCGTGGATCGCCGTGCGCGGCGCGCTCGATTCGGAAGTGCCGCTTCTGCTTTCGCTTCTGGTGATGATGTGGACAGCCGGATTCGATGTTTTATACGCCTGTCAGGATTACGAATACGATGTAAAAGCGGGCTTGCGCTCGATTCCGGCGCGTTTCGGCATCAAAAATTCGTTAAAAATCGCGAGGCTTTTCCACGCGCAGGCGTTCGTCGTGCTGCTTTTGCTTTATCTCGTCACGGGTTTAGGCTTGCTCGCGCTTTTAGGCGTTTTAGCCGTCGGCTCGCTGATGATTTACCAGCACACGCTCGTCAAAGCAAACGATTTATCCAGGTTAAACGCCGCGTTTTTTACGACAAACGCTTTCGTCAGCGTGATTTTACTCATCACATTCGGCGGCGCGGTCTTTGTGGCGAAATTATGATTAAACTTCCGGCGGTTCAAGGCGTAATCAAGCGCAGAATTCTGGTGAATTATCGCGCTGATGCCGATATTATCCGAAAGATTCTGCCCGAAGGTTTCCGTCCGAAACTCTACGGTGAAAAAGCGATTGCGGGAATTTGCCTGATTCGTCTCGAACACATTCGCCCGAAATTTGCGCCTGAATTCGTCGGCATTTCGAGCGAAAACGCCGCGCACCGCATCGCCGTTTTATGGGAAGACGAATCGGGCGCAACCCGCGAAGGCGTGTATATTCCGCGCCGCGATACCGATTCGATGCTGAATCACCTGGCGGGCGGAAGGATTTTTCCGGGCGAACATAATAAGGCGAATTTTAAAGTAGAAGAAAACGTAAACGAAATTGATTTTGCGATGAAATCCGACGACGGAAAAGTTTCCGTCAAATTAAAAAGCGAAGTTTCCGAAGATTTTCCCGACAATTCTATTTTTTCTTCGCTTGCCGAAGCATCAAACTTTTTTGAAAAAGGCTCGCTCGGATATTCCGCCACAAAAGACGGTAAAGATTTGGACGGAATCAATTTAAAAATAAAAGACTGGAAAGTCGAAGCGCTCAATGTAAACCTTGTCGAATCAAGTTTTTACGATGACACCGAAATTTTCCCGAATGGCTCAGTCGAATTTGATCACGCATTGCTGATGCGAAACGTCGCGCACGAATGGCACAGCACGCAGAGTTTTGAGCTAAAATAATTTTTTGAAAAATAACTTAGAAATAAATTTATGCAGTTTTCACACGATAAGAATTTGAATTTGATTGCGGAAAAAGTCGAGCGCGGTGAGCGTTTGACGTTTGACGAAGGCGTCGCGCTTTATAAAACCGATGATTTGAACGCGCTCGGAAAGCTTGCCGATTTCGTGCGGCGCTCGAAACACGGGCGGACGACGTATTACAACGTTAACCGGCATTTTAATCACACGAATATCTGCGTGGCGGATTGCAAATTCTGCGGTTTTTACCGGCGCGCGCGACAGGAAGACGCTTACACGCATTCTATTGCCGAAGGAATTGAGATTGCCCGCAACGCCGTTGCCGAAGGCGCGACCGAGCTGCATATTGTCGGCGGTTTGAACACGAAATTGCCGTTTGAATATTACACGGATTTGTTTTCTTCGCTCAAAAAAGAGTTTCCGAAACTGCATTTGAAGGCGCTGACGATGGTCGAGCTCGATTTCTTTGCCCGTTTTTACAAGATGTCGGACGAAGAAGTGATTTCAAAACTCATCGCGGCTGGAATGGATTCGTGTCCCGGCGGCGGCGCGGAGATTTTCGCCGAACCGACGCGCTCGCGGATTTGCGATCACAAATGCGACGGCGCGCGCTGGCTCGAGCTTTCGGGCAAAGTTCATCAAGCCGGACTTAAAACAAACGCGACGATGCTTTACGGGCATATCGAATCGATCGAAGACCGCGTCGATCATTTTGTAAAGCTGCGCGAGCAGCAGGACAAAACCGGCGGTTTCCAGTGTTTTATTCCGCTCGCTTTTTACCCGCCGGGAACGGCTTTATCGTCTCTGCCCGGACCGGACGCGATTGATAATTTAAAGACAATCGCCGTTTCGCGTTTGATGATCGACAATTTCGACCACATCAAAGCGTATTGGGTGATGCTCGGCAAAGCGACGACGCAAACGGCGCTTCATTTCGGCGCAAACGACGTTGACGGCACAATCACAGACGGCGGCGAACTGACGCACAGCTATTCAATCGAAGAAGGCGGCGAACAGAAAATGACGCGCGCTGAATTAATCACGATGATCGAAAACGCCGGTTTCGAAGCCGTCGAACGCGACACTGTTTATAATCGAGTGGAAAAAGTCGCGGCTTAAAAGTGTATGAGAAAGATTGTTTATATTTCCTTAATAGTATGTTTTGCTTCAATATTTTCTTTTGCACAAGTAAAACCTTAAGTTTGCATAAAATTGGAGAAAGAAAATGAGCGCGATTCCCAAAACAAACTTAACGCCTGAAGAATACCTCGAATTCGAGCGCAAATCCGAGACGAAACACGAATATTTCGAGGGCGAGATCTTTGCGATGTCCGGCGCAAAGCGTAATCACAATGTTATCGCGTGGAACATCGGCGGCGAACTGCGGCAAAAGTTGAAAGGTAAGGATTGTGAAGCGTATCCGGCAGATATGCGCGTCTTTGTTCCCGAAACCGGACTTTATACTTACCCCGATTTAGTTGTCGTGTGTGGCGAGCCGAAATTTCAAGATGATGTTTTTGATACGCTTCTGAATCCGGTTTTAATCATCGAAGTTCTTTCCGAAACAACCGAAAGTTACGACCGGGGCAAAAAGTTTCAGCATTATCGAAGCATCGAAAGTTTGCAAGAATATGTTTTAGTTTCGCAGGACGAAGCGAGAATCGAAAAATACGTCAAAAGCGGCGACGGATTTTGGTTTTTTACAGAAGCCGTCGGACTCGATTCGGAAATAGAGTTTTCTTCGACAGGATGCCGAATCGCGCTTGGAGAAGTTTACGATAAGATAAACTTTTCAGAAAACGATGCCGAAAAAACGCAGTAATTTTCAAAATCAATCAGAACTTTTAGCCGTTCGCTCGCTTCTCGGGGCAATCGGCGCTTTGCCGCTCGAAACTTCGATGCGGTTCGGTAAATCCGTCGGTGTTTTTCTTGCCAGACGTTTTCCGAAACTGCAAAAAACAGCCACGCGCAATCTGGAAATCGCGATGCCGGAATTATCTGCCGGAGAAAAGGAAAAAATCGTGCGCGGGACGTTTGAAAGTTTGGGCAGACATCTCGGTTTCGTTTCGCACTTTCGAAAATTCAAGCACGAAGATATCAGAAACCTGGTCGAAGTCGTCGGCAGACAACATTTCGACCGCGCGCACGCGACCGGCAAAGGCGTTTTGTTTTTCACGGGGCATTTCGGCAGCTGGGAAGTTTTCAATCTTTTGCCGCCCGCGTTCGGTTTCGGAATGAATATTCTGGTGCGCCGAATTGATAATCCGCTGGTTGAAAACTTCGTGGATAAATTTCGAACGAGGTTCGGCAGCATAACTCTCGATAAAACAAAATCGGCGAGAAAGATGTTTCGCGTTTTGGAAAACGGCGAGCTGCTCGGCATTCTGGCTGACCTCAACGTGCAGGAAAAAGAAGGCGTTTTCGTGGACTTTTTCGGGATTCAATCTTCGACAACGACGAGCATCGCAAAACTCGCGTTAAAAACCGGCGCGACTGTTCTTCCCGCTTTCGCCGTCTGGGAAGAATCGAAAAATAAATACGTGGTTTATCTCGAACCGCCGGTTGAATACGAAAATACCGGTGATAATGAAGCCGACGTTCGCGATTTAACGCAAAAAGTTACGCGCGTGGTCGAAAAATACGTGCGCAAATATCCCGAACAATGGCTTTGGATTCATAAGCGCTGGAATACGCGCCCGCCGGGCGAACCTAATTTGTATAAATAAAGACTGATAGCCGCAAAGCTCGCAAAAATCCCCAAAACAGAAAATAAAAAAGTGAAAATAAATTACAGCGTAGGGTTTTGCTCGACGAACTTTAAAAGATTGCCGACGTAGGTTCTAAAATTCGGGCACGCGACGTTGTGCGGCTTGAGAAGTTTCTCGGCGACGCTCGTGCTGTAAGTTTGCGGAATAAAAAAGTACGGAACGGCAGGAAACGGCAAGCCCGTCATCGGCGGCGAGACTTTTAAATGAAGAGACCATTCGATTAATTTCGGCGAAGGCTTGATGACGGATTTTTTCCCGACTAAAGCTTCGGAAATCGCGTCGAAAAGCTCTTCGGTCGTCAAGGGATTCGGGTCGGCGAGCGCGATTGTTTTGCCCGTAGCCGCTTCGTCTGCGGCGAGCGCCGCGATTCCTTCGACGACGAAATCCACCGGAACGAGATTCAATTTTACGTTTACGTTGCCGACGTTGATAAACCGCAAAAGATTCGGAGCTTTGCGCAGGTAAAGCATTAAATAATAAATGCCGTCGTATTTCGCCGTCTCGCCCGTGCGCGAATCGCCGACGACAACCGACGGGCGAAATATAGTTGTCGGAACTTCGCTTTTTAGTTTTTCGACCGACAATTCCGCGAGATATTTCGTTTCTTCGTAATAATTACGAAATCCCGCGTCGTGTTCGAGCTCGGTTTCGAGAATTTCGCCTTTTCTTTGCCCGGCGACGTAACAGGTCGAAACGTAGTTGTAGCGGCGCAAATTCTGAAGGCTCCGAACAAAATCGTTAACGTTTTTCGTGCCTTCGGCGTTGACCAGAAACGCCAAATCTTTCTCGACACTCAAATCGTAAACGGCGGCGAGATGAAAAACGCTTGTCGTTTCCGATCTGACTTTTTCCAAATCCTTTTCGCCGATTCCGAGATTTTCAAGCGTAATGTCGCCGACGATTAATTCAAAATTTTCTTTCAAAACATCGGTTCTCTGCGCGATTTTTTCAACGTCGCGCCGCGCTTTTTCGGCAAACGATGATTGGACGAGCAGGTAAAACTTCGTGTTCGGCGCGGAAAGCCGTTCGACCAGTCTTTCGGCGATAAAACCCGGAAATCCGGTGAGAAAAATTGTTTCGCTGTAACTCATACCTTTATATTATCAGTATAATTTTTAATTTTCGTAACGCTCGTTTCTCATAATTTTATTTTGTTAAAAATTTTACCTATCTTTATATAGTTTGTGTTAACGTTCGGATAAATACATAATTTTAGAAGACTTAGCGTATAATAACCAAAATACGCGTTTAATATTGCTATGAGAAAAGAAAAAGCGAAAAATCCGGATGATTCCGCAAACGCTCGAAACAGAAAAACGGCGGCAAAAAAATCGGGAACCGCAAATGCGGGTTTCGCGAACGAACTGCGCGAACCGCGCTGGTCGGTCGTCAGTTTCGAAAACCGCGTCGCGAAAAATCTGTCTTACGAACAAGCCGAACGTAAAATCGCCGAATTGGAAAATCTAAAGATTTCCGGTCTTTGCATTATAACGGATGAAGCCGCAGAAAGGATTTCCAATTAAGATTAAGCACGGAAATGCGGGTAAAAAGCAAAAAAAGCGCTAAGGAGATTTAATGATTTAATGTCCGTTTTTTTTCATTAATTTACCTTTAATTCACTTTCTCTAATTCACTTTCTCGGTTATTTTTTGTTTGCTCGCAATTAAAACTTTAGTACGACTTTGCCGAAACTTTCATTCGATTCCATATAATCGTGCGCTGTCCTAACTTCCTCAATATTAAAAACGCGATCAACGTTCGGTTTTAATTTATTGTTTTCAAAAAGCGGCAATACTTCCCTGATAAAAGCGGCGTTTGCCTCGGCTTTTTCGGCTGTGGGACGCGAGCGCAAAACGGTTCCGGTTATTTTCGCGCGTTTTGCCAGCGCCAGACCGAGATTAAATTCCGCCGATCTTCCGCTTGTCAGACCGACGAGCATCAATCTGCCTTTTAATGCGAGGCTTTCCAAACTTGCGGCGAAATAGCTCGCGCCGACTAAATCCAAAATCACGTCCGCGCCTTTGCCTGCGGTCTTAAAGCGAATCAATTCGCCGAACTGCTGCGGGCTTTTTTGCAAAGCGTCGGAATCGGACAAAACGCTGAAATCGAGCCCGAACTCTCTGCATTTTTCCAGCTTATCGAGCGTGCGCGAAGTTCCGATTGTGTAAATATCGCGCGCTTTCGCCAGTTGGAGCGCGGCGAGCCCGACCCCGGAACCGACCGCGTGGATTAAAAGCGTCTCGTTTTCGCGCAAATTCCCCTGCGAAAAAACGGCGTCGTGAGCCGTGATAAAAGCTTCGGGAACGGCGGCGGCTTCGGTAAATGATAAGCTTTCGGGGATTTTCGCGAGAAGCGATTCGTCGGTCAAAAGAAATTCGGCTTGCGCTCCGCCAGCCGTGATGCCGAAAACTCTGTCGCCGATTTTAAAGTTGCTGACGCTCTCGCCCGTTTCGGCGATTTCGCCCGCGAATTCCAAGCCTAAAATTCTTTCCGGGTAACCTTTCGGCGCGGGATAAAAACCTCTGCGCTGCAAAATATCGGCGCGATTTAAGCCCGAAGCTTTCACGCGCACGACGACTTGACTGTTTTGCGGCGCGGGCGGATTTTCGATTTCACGAATTTCCAGATTTTCCGCCGCGCCGAATTCCTTGATGTAAACTGCTTTCATTAGTTTTAAGATTCAAAGCCGGTTTGTTTAACGATTCACAATTCTAAATCTCGGATTTTAAGTTTTGAATTATCGATTATTTTCTCAAACGCGCTTCGACGTTGTTTGCTTTGAGAGAATTTCCGGTTGCCCGCTGCAAATCGGCAATCGCTTTGTTCAGTTCGGTTTGCGCTCTAAGCTCCGCGCTGCGGGCGTTCATCAAAGCGGTCTGTCGTTCGAGAACTTTGTAAACGTCCGATTGCCCGTTGTCGAGTTTTCTTTGTTCGGATTCGTATTGTTTCAGCGAGTTTTCTCTCGAAATCGCCGCCGAACGAAGTCGCGCTTCGGAAGTTCTGACCGATTGCAGTGAATTGCGCACGTCAACCTGAATCGTTTGCTCGATCTGCTCGCGCTGCGTTTTGATCTGCTCGTTTTGCACGAGCGAGCGCCCCAACTGCGCTTTCGTTGTTTTATTACCGAAAAGCGGCAGATTTAACTGCACGCCGACGCGCAAAGTCGGGTAACGATTGGCGAAAACGTCGGAAATCGAGCTGCCCGTAATATTACCGAGCAAAGCCGTCTGCTGCTGGCAAGCCGGAGAAGTCGGCGCGGTCTGGCACGGCGACGGAAACGGGCTGCTGAAATCGGGATTCTGGCTGCCGCCGACGCCCGAAGTTGTGTAGCTCGCTATCAGATCGACTTGCGGTTTCGCCTGATCGCGATAAAATCTCTGGTCAATTTCGTTAATGTCTCTTTGCACGTTATTGACTTCCACTTCCGGGCGATTTGCCAGAGCTAAACCGAGCGCTTCGGGCAAAGTCGTATTCGGAGCGTCCAGATCGACCGAATCGGTCGGGACGATTGATTCGCTCCAGAGCATATCGTTTTTGCTCGCCGAAATCAGGTTTTTCAAATTGTTTTCGGCGCGACCGACCGTTTCGAGCGCTTCGTAAACGCCTTGCTCGATGTTGGCGATTTGCGTTTCAGCCGCGACGATATCAATCGGCGCAAGCTGCCCTTCATCGACAAGGCGGCGATTGTGTTCGAGCTGCTGTTTCGCGTCGCGCACGCCGTCGCGCTGAACCTGCAAATTTCTTAAGGAAAACGTCAAATCCCAGTACGCGCGCTGAACGTTCGTAATTATTTCAATCGAACGCTGGCGAAACTGCGTGTCGGTCAAACTCAGGTTGCGCTTGGCGATTTCGATCGTGCGGCGCGGCTGGTCGAACGAGCGCCCGCGTAAAAGCGGCTGCGTGACGCTGAAATTCAGCGAAGTATTATTTTGCGGGCTTAAAATCGAAATCGGATTATCCGTCGTCAGGCGCTGGTTATTCGCGGTCGCGTTAAAAACGGTTCCGTATTTTCGCAAGTAGCCTTGAAATCCCGCGTTTGCGTTGATCGAACTGTTGGTCGTCGTCGCGTTCGTGCTGAAAATAGAGACGTTCGGCACGGTCGCGCGCTCGTAAAAGGTTTGCCCGGTAAAACGCGGCTCATAATAGCCGTCGGCTGACTGCAAATCAAATTCGGCGATGCGCACATTTTGCCGCGAAACCTCGATATCCTTATTGTTTTCAAGCGCCAGCGAAATCGCTTCTTTTAACGAAAGCGGCTTTTGCTGAAGCATATCGACGCCGACTCTGCCGAGATCAGGCAAGCTTTTATCGTCAGATTCAAAAGAGGGCGCGATTGCCGGAACGCCGCTTAAATTTTCCGGCTGAACGTTCTGCGCGTCGTCAGGCTGTTTCTGCTCGATCGGCGTCGGTGAAGGTGTCGGCGTCGGCGTTTCCGTTTGGGCTTTTACCTGCCCGAAAGACAAAACAATTAAAGTTAAAATGAATAAATGCCTTTTCATATAAATATCATAGGGGCAGGAATAAAACCTGCCCGTCGCAATTAATGATTGCTGAAAATCGAACTTACCGCCGTCGTGAATTTGCGACGAATGCCGCCGAATAATCGCGATGAATAATCTCCGGCGCGACCGAAAATACGCCATTCCGTCACGTCGTCAAACAAGGAATAGAAAACCGGAACCGCCAGCAAAGTTAAAAGCAAACACAAACTTTGTCCGCCGACTACGAGCACGCCGATCGAACGGTTTGTGCCCGAACCCGCGCCGGTCGAAATAACGAGCGGAATCATCCCGGCGACAAGCGCGATCGTCGTCATCAAAATCGGGCGCAAACGGTCGCGGTTCGCCTGGATAATCGCATCGTAGCGATTCATTCCGCGGCTCCGCAGCGTGTTTGTATGGTCGATCTGCAAAATCGCGTTTTTCTTCACAACCCCGAACAGCAGCAGCAATCCTAAACCGGAAAAGATATTAACGGTTTGCCCGGTCGCCAGCAAACTGATGATTCCGAACGGGATCGAAAGCGGAAGCGTCAGCAAAATCGTGACAGGGTGAATAAATGACTCGAACTGCGCCGCGAGCACTATGTACATAAAGATAAACGAAAGCGCGATCGCCAAAGCAAAATAAAACAGCGATTTTCCGAGTTCTTTCGATTGCCCGACATAGCCGGTCGTGTAACCCGCGGGAAGATTAAGTTCTTTGACGAATTTATCAAGCTCCGTAGTAATGCTCGTTGCCGAACCGCCCGGACGCGTGTTTGCCAAAAGCGTAACCTGCCGCTGGCGGTTTGTTCTTTCAACCGAGCTCGGTCCGGTTCCTTCTTTTACTTTTACTAAACGGTCGAGTGAAACCACGCCTAATTTTGACGAAGGCACAACCAAACGGCTCAAGCCTTCGACATCGGTGCGGTAATTGTTGATCGCGCGCACGCGAACTTCATATTGATCGGTTCCCTCATTAAACGTCGTCGCTTCCTGTCCGGCAACCAGTGTGTTTAAGGCGAGCGAAATATCGCCGACGCGAACGCCCAGATCAGCCGCCGTGTCGCGGTCGATTTCGAGCTGGACTTCGGGTTTCCCGCTGATTAAAGTCGAATCGACGTCAACGGCGTCGGGAATCGTTTTCATTTTTTCGAGAAGAATATTCGAAGCTTCTTCGAGTTTTTTAAGATCGGGTCCGGCGATCAAAAACTGTACGTTGGCGTTTCTGAAACCGCCGCCGGAAAACGCCTGAACCGGCTGAACGCCTGTGCGAAGCTCGGGCGGGAAATTTTTCAAAAGCTCGCGGGCATCGGACATCATCTCTTCCTGCGATTTTTCGCGGTCGGCGACATCGCTCAACTTCACGTAAATCGAACCGTTATTAACGACTTGCTGCTGACCGCCGCCGATTGTCACGAGCGTATCGGTCACGCCCGGAGCTTTTCGCAGGTCGCCCGCAATTCGTTCGAGCTGCTGCGAAGTCGCCGAAAGCGAATAACCTTCGGGGGCGCGAACCGAAATTTCAAACTGAGATTGATCGTCAACCGGCAAAAAGTTTTTACCGACGAACATAAACAGCGGAATAATGCTGAGAAATACCAAAGCGCAGAGCAGAACGATAAGCCACCGATGCGCCATCGAATACTTCAGCATCCATGTGTAAACGCCGTCAATATGACGGTAAAATCCTGTCTCTTTTGAAGAATGCCCGGTTTTTTCCGGTTCTTTGTTTTGATTCGTGAGCGGTTCTTCGTAATGCGATTCAAGCATTCCGTCGCCGGAAATTTTCTGCGCTTCGCCCGACCCGACCGGCTCCGCTCTTTTCTCTAAATCTTCTTCCTTGTGCGGCTTGATCCAGCGGGCGGCGAGCATCGGCGTTAAAGTAAACGAAACGATCAGCGAAACCCCGATCGCGAACGAAGCCGTCAAACCGAAGCTCGACATAAAACGCCCGACAATGCCCTGCATAAAGCCGATCGGGACGAATACAGCCATCAGCGAAAGCGTCGTCGCTAAAACGGCGAGACCGATTTCGCGCGTTCCTTCGATCGCCGCCTGAAACGGATCCATTCCCTTTTCTTCGACAAAGCGGTAAATATTCTCGAGCACGACGATCGCGTCGTCGATGACGATGCCGACCATCAACGTCAGCGAAAGCATCGTGATCGAATTGAGCGTGTAGCCCATCGCGTACATCAATGCGAACGTAGAGATGATCGAGGTCGGGATTGCGAGCGCGGCGATGATCGTCGTCCGGAAATTCCACAAAAACAGGAAAACGACGACGACCGCCAGAAGTCCGCCGATGAGTAAATGCTCGTAGATAGAGTGCAGCGAATTTTCGATAAAGATCGAGTTGTCGCCGATGATCTGCATCCGGTAATCTTTGGGCAGAGTAGTTTCGATTTCCTTTAAACGGTCTTTCAATTCGCGCGCGACGGCAACCGTATTTTGTCCGGATTGTTTTGAAACGATAAGAGTTACGGCTGGCTGACCGTTGAGCAAAGCTTGAGAGCGAATTTCTTCCGCGCCGTCTTCGACGTAACCTAAATCTTTGACTTTGACCTGGTAAGTGCCGCGCGTCGCGACAACGACGTTAGCGAACTCTTCGGGTTTTCTGATCTTGCCGAGCGTTCTGACGCTCGTTTCGGTTTGCCCTTCGTCAAGTCGCCCGGACGGAAATTCGATATTCTGCAAACGCAGAGCGTTTGTAACTTCTCCCGCCGTGACGTTATAAGAACGCATCTTGTCCGGGTCGATCCAGACGTTTATCTGCCGATCGCGCCCGCCGATAATCGTCACCTGACCGACTCCGTTAACCGATTCGATTCGTTCCTTGATCTTGGTTTTCGCCGTTTCCGTCACGTCGCGCAAACTCGTCGGAGCCGACACGGCGATACGCAGAACCGGCGCGGCATCGGTATCGAGTTTCTGAACGGTCGGCTGCTCGGCGGTTTCGGGCAAGTTCGGAATAACGGTTTGAACGCGGTTTTCCACTTCCTGCGCCGCGATATTCACGTCTTTTTCCAGCACAAACTGCACGAAAACCTGCGAAATACCTTCAATCGACGAAGAACGCAGTTCGTCGATACCGCTAACGGTGTTAACGGCTTCTTCGATTTTTTCCGTGACTTCCGTTTCGATTTCCTGCGGCGACGCGCCCGGATTGATAACCGTTATCGTAATGGTCGGAAAATCGATCTTGGGAAACAAATCGACGCCGAGACTGAAAAACGAGAACCCGCCGACCGTGACCAGCGACAAAATCAACATTGTCGCAAACACCGGACGCTTGACACAAACTTCTGCTAACCATTGCATAATTCTTTTAGTTTTTGGTTTTTAGTCTTTAGTTTTCGGTTTTTCGATTTCAGCTTGTTTGATCAACCTTTCTTTGCCTGTCAACAAACCGAAATCAAAAACCAAAAACCGGAAACCTAGTTTTGCTGACGAACCAAGACACCGTCGTTGAGCAAGTTCAAATTATTTACAGCGACCGTTTCGTTTTCGCGTACGCCCTGTTTAACTTCGATGTAGTCGTTTTCCAAAAATCCGAGCTGAACCAGCCGTTCAGCCGCAAATCCGTCCTGTATAACGTAAACCCTGTTTGTTTCGCCTTCGGTTCGAACCGCCGCGACCGGAATCATAACCGCGGGCGCCGGTTTCGGCTGCGTCAGGCGAACCGTCGCAAACTGTCCGGGCTTTAATAAACCGCCGACGTTTTCCACTTCCGCTTCGACCGTCAAAGTTCTCGAAGTCGCGTTGACGCTCGGCGAAATTCTAACGACTGTTCCGGCAAAATTGCGATCCGGGTAAGCGCTCGTCTGCAGAGAAATTCCCTGCCCGTTTGCGACCTGACCGATGGCTTGTTCCGGGATGTCTATGCGCAGACGCAAAACGCTCGTGCGAACGATCGTGGCTATTTTGCTGCTCGTCGCCGCAAATTCGCCTAAATCGGCGACTCTTTCCGACACGTAGCCGCTGATCGGCGCGTAAACTACCGCGTCGGCAATCGCTTTTTCAGCCGAAGCCGTTTGCGTTCGCGCCGCGTCAGCCGCAGATTGCGCCGAGCGAACTGCCGCCTGGGCGGTTTCAACCTGAGATTGCGCCGTGCGAATGGCGGCGACAGCGACCGACGCGGTCGAACGAGCTTCGTCGAGCTGTGCTCTTAATTGATCGCGCTGCGCTTTGCGCTGATCGTAAATCGTGCGCGCGATGTCGCCGGTTTCGAGCAATCTTTCGGCGCGCCCCAGTTCCTTTTCGGCTAATTCAAGTTGAGCCGAGGTGGCGCGAACCTGTGAGAATGATTCGATATTAAAATTTGAACCTTCGGTCAAACCGAGCCGAGCCTGTGTTTGCCGCACGTTTGCGCGCGCCGCTTCGACCTGCGCCTGCGCCTGACGAACGCCCGAATCGGCTTGCGCCACCTGCGCCTGCGCCTGTTCGAGCCTGATGCGAGCATCGCGATTATCGAGCCGCACCAAAACGTCGCCCCTGTTGACATAGCTTCCGATGTCGAAATTCACTTCGACAATTTTTCCGCCGACCGTCGGCGCGACGTCCGTCTGCGCGTCGCTGGCTAAATTACCGGTCGCTTCGAAATAAGTCGGAATCTGGCGAATAACCGCCTGCGCCGCCGCTACGTCAATAACCGTCGGCGCAGCGTTTGCTGTATTTGCCGGACTCGCTTTTGAACCGCCGCACGAAGCAATAAACAGCGAAAATGAAAACACTGAAACGGCAAAAAATATAAATTTGATTGCTTTCATAAAATATATATGTCTAAAAATAACTTGCGTCTTACTACTTACAAATTCCGCGAAGCAATATTTCGGCAAAACCGCGAGCCGCTTCTTCGTTGGAAATTTTTAATAATTTCTGATCCTTGTCCCAAAGAATATTATTCAGCGAGTGATGAACGAACATCCCCATAAAAGCCCGGATCGCCACGTTCGGCTCGACTTCGCGAAACACGCCGTCTTTTTGCCGCTCGCGAATATAAGAGCCTAAAAACTCATAAACGTCCGTGATAAAACTTTCAAAAAACATTCGCGCCAAATCGTGCTGTTCGAGCGCCGAATGAAGCATCAGGCGCAAAAAATCACAGTCTTCGTGGTGATGATCGAGCGCGTTTAAAGCCATTGTATAAAACACGCCGAAATCATCTTTTGCCGCTATTTTGTCAGCCAGCAACTCAAACGGATTCGGAAACGAGCGATTACAAGCTTTGCGATCGAGAATCGCCGAATAGAGCTCTTCCTTGTTAGCGAAATGTTTGAAAACCATCGCTTCGGAAACGCCTGCCTTGACAGCGATTTCCTTTGTCGTTGTTCCGCTAAAGCCTTTTTCGGAAAAAAGGCGCATCGCGATTTCTAAAATCTGCTGGCGGCGAACATCGCCTGCCATACGCGTTGCGATAACTTCTAAATTCTTTTCCAATCTTTGCTCCATTTTCGGGTGATAAGTAAGTGCTTACTTACTTTCTCATTTCAGTAGTTTTCTGTCAATCGCGCCGACGGTAATTTTCGTAAAGATTGATGTAAAATCTTTCATAAAAACATTTGAACAGTTGACGGTAAAATTCGTATCAACTTTTAACGAGCAGAAGACATCCGAACAATGTCACGGTAAATTTAGCGGCAAACGATTTTTGGGTTACAAGAAAACTTACGAAAAGGAGAATTTAATAAATGGAAAATCAAGACCAGAAAGGATTGATCAAAATGGAAGAAACCGACGTAAACGACGAGGCAACTTACAACGAATATATGGGCGATTATAAAGGACAGGCGCAGGAATACGGGCAGCGTCTTCAAGACGCGGCGACAAAAGCGAGAGATTTTGCCAGCGAAAAATTCTCGCAGGCGAACGATAAATTCAAGGAACTTCAAAACAAAGATCCGAAAGAATTGGTCGAAGAAGCAAAAGAATACGCACGGCATAAACCCGGGCAGGCTCTTCTTATTTCAGCCGTGGTCGGTTTGGTAGTAGGCGCGATTTTGCGCGGCGGCAGAAGATAAACCACGGTTTTTACAATAAAAAAGGCGACTCTAAAATGCCAGAGTCGCCTTTTTTATTTAGTTTTTATTAAAGATAGAAAACTCAAGCCTGAGCGTGAATCAAACGGCGCGTGCGATCGCCGAATAAAACATCAATTTTTTGCGGTTCGATAACAGCCGTGACTTCGCCCTGCCCGAAGGTCGAATGCAGCATCGCCTGACCTTTGCGGTATTTACGCGTTCGGTCGTAAGGTGAAGCGGTTTTCGATTTGCCCATCGCCACAGAAGTTTTTACTCCGCGACTGAATGTGCTCGAAGTCGAGCAAACCTGACAGATCGCTTTCGTGATCGTGCCCTGCTTGGTCGCCGTTTCAACCGTGTGACTTTGTTCGACATCGCAACCCGAACATAACATTGTCAGCGTTTCGCCTACTGCATATTTTTGATTTTTCATAACTTAAAAGTCTCCTTTTTTATCTTGAACGTCGCGGACGAAAAGAACGAAAAGTCTTTTTCCCCGTAGAAAGTTTATTTGCTGAAGAGGTTAATGACGGCATCACGCCGCCGAAATTCGGCAGTAAAATACGCTCGACCTTTTGACCGGTCAAACGCTCGATCGCACGCATCGTGTGCTCCTCGGCACTGGTTACCAGTGTGATTGCGCGACCTTTATTTCCCGCGCGACCCGTGCGCCCGATACGGTGAACGTAATCCTCGGGAGCTTCCGGCACATCGTAATTGATAACGTGTGAAACCGAATCGATGTCAATTCCGCGAGCGGCAACGTCCGTAGCTATCAGCACGCGCGTTTTACCGTTTTTGAAACTTCGCAGAGCGGCTTCGCGCTGCGACTGCGAACGGTCGCCGTGTATGCGGTTCGAAGCATGTGAACGTGCTTCGAGAATATGCGAAAGGCGATCTGCGCCGCGTTTCGTGCGTGTAAAAACCAGCACGCGCTCGAATTTTTCACGCTCGAGCAAATCGAGAAGAAGAACGGTTTTCGAAGCTGCGGCAACCGGGTAGACGCTTTGCTCGATCAATTCCGAAGTTTTTCCGCGTCGGCTGGCTTCGACAAATTCCGGCGCATTCATTATGGAATGCGTAATTCTTTCGATTTCCGGCGACATGGTCGCTGAAAAAAGAAGAGTTTGACGCTTGACCGGCAGAATTTTAACGATTCGTTTTATCGCCGGTAAAAATCCCATATCGAGCATACGATCGGCTTCATCGAGCACGAGCGTTTCGAGATTTGAAAAATCAATCGCGCCCTGCTCCATAAAATCCATCAATCGTCCGGGAGTAGCAACGATAATGTGAGCGCCGCGTCTTAAAGCTTCGGCTTGCTGGCGATATCCGGCACCGCCGATGATTGACGCGCAGCGAATGCCTTTCGGCGCGAGGTCGCGACAGGCGGCTTCTGTTTGATTAGCGAGTTCGCGCGTCGGCGCAAGCACTAAAACAGAAGTCCCTTTCGACTTTTCATTAATTATTTTTTGTAGAACCGGAAGCAAAAACGCTGCGGTTTTCCCCGTTCCGGTTTCGGCGCAGGCGATAATGTCCGCGCCACCCAAAGCGATCGGAATCGCTTGTTTTTGAATTGGTGTCGGCTCCGTAAAGCCGAGCGACTCGCATCTGCTCGTTAAAACAGGCAGCAAGCCTAAGTCTTTAAAACTCATTTGTATCAGTAATCCTTTAATCTTTACTCAACCGAAAAACTCTAAGCGTTTTTTGAAAAACATAAAAAGCATCATCGGCACAAAATAATTTTTGCTGACGTAAAAATGCCTTCTCCCGTGTTTTTCAGGAGTTTATAAGAAGTATCCAACGAAAGTGTGCTTCAGTGTAACGGTTGCAACGGAAGTGTTTGCGTTCGAAAGCTCAAAAAAAGTGAGCCGCTTCTAACAGTTATAAACGAACCTGCCCTCGAACTATCCAAAACGCCGCCGCTTAAAATCTATCAATTGGGACGAACTACCGTTGATGAAAGAGAGAAGGAATTGCCGTTTACTATTATGCCTTATTTAAGCAATAAAAGCAATCGTATTGGTTTAGATGCAAAAACCCAAGTTATGGTTAAATAATTTTTCACTTATTATCAATATCATTACAGGCTAAAAAATTTCAGCAAAAACCTTTTATATTAATTGTTTAAAGGCATTGCTCAGCTTACCGCCGCTTAGATGTCAGAGGATAAAAGCAATCTTTTTTTCGGTCACTTAAATTTTAGTTTTAAGTTTCCTAACCCGCGCGTATGTTTTGCTTCTTATTTAAAACCGACGTTATCATTAATTTAATGAAAAACTTTAAACCGACAAAAGAAGATTTACGTGACGCGGTTAACCGCACGACCGAAGATTTGATTGATTATAATCTGAACGTCTTGTTTTGCGGCATCAACCCGGGAATGTGGTCGGGCGCGACCGGTTTTCATTTCGCCAAACCGGGCAACCGATTCTGGAAGGCTCTTTATCTCGGTGGATTTACAGACCGCCTTTTACATCCTTCGGAAGAGCATGAATTACTCGAAAACGGGTACGGAATCACGTGTTTCTGTAAACGAACGACCGCCAGAGCCGACGAATTGACAACCGAAGAATACATCGAAGGCGGCAAAGTTCTCGTAAAAAAGATTATTAAATATAAGCCGCGTTTTTTGGCGGTTCTCGGCATCGGAGCCTACCGGACGGCTTTTAATTTACCGAAAGCGAAATTAGGCTTGCAAAACGAAAAATTCGGCAGCGCGCGCGTTTGGCTGCTGCCGAATCCGAGCGGATTAAACGCTCATTATCAATTGAATGATTTGGCTCAGCTTTTTTCCGAGTTGAGAAATTCAATCTGACGCCAAATCCGATTTGTGATTTCGAACATATGCGGCGCAAAAGGCGCGACGATCCATATTCGATTAAGCCGGAGCTTCGATTTCCGGAAGATCCTTTAAAAGTTCATCGATTGCCTGAAGAGTGTGAGCGGATAGCTTTACGCCGGACGCCGCCGCGTTATCGACAACCTGTTCGGGACGGCTCGCGCCGATGATCGCCGAAGAAACGCGTTCGTCGCGCAAAACCCACGCGAGCGCGAGCTGCGCCATCGAAAGGTTTTCCGCCGCCGCGAGCGGGCGCAGTTTCTCGACGAGTTCGAAAATTTCGTCGCGCATTAAACGATTGATCGCGACATTCATTTTATCGTTTGCCGCGCGCGAATCGTTCGGGATTTGCTGTCCGGCTTTGTATTTTCCGGTTAAAACTCCCTGACCGAGCGGCGACCAGACGATTTGCCCGATTCCGTTTGCCGCGCAGATCGGGAAAACTTCTTTCTCGGGCTCGCGCCATAAAATCGAATACTGCGGCTGACTCGACACGAATTTTTCTACGCCCGTCATTTCCGCCGCGGCTTTGATCTGTTCGGCGCTCCATTCGCTGAAACCGAGATATCGAACCTTGCCTTCGCGAACGACTTCGGATAAGGCAGCCAAGGTTTCTTCGAGCGGCGTTTCTTCGTCGTAGCGATGACATTGATATAAATCAACGTAATCGGTTTTCAACCTTTTCAAAGAATCGTTTAATTGTTTGTGTATCTGAGCGCGCGACAAGCCGCTGTCGGTTTCGGTCATCGGAAAGAAAAGTTTGGTGGCTAAAACGTAAGAATCGCGCGGGCGGTCGCTTAAAACTTCGCCGAGAAACGTTTCCGAAGCTCCTTTGCCGTAGATATTCGCCGTGTCTATAAAATTGATTCCGACTTCGAACGCTTTTTCCACACACGCCGCCGCTTTTTCGCGCTCGACTCCGCCCGAATACGTCAGCCACGTTCCCAAACTGATTTCCGAAACAGTTAAATCGCTATCGCCTAATTGTCTATATTTCATAGAAAATTTTCCTTTTTATAAATTCAATCCGCAAATCAAAGTATGTATTACAGATTATAATTTTACGTGTTATTAGCAAACCGCGAAAACCGTTTTACAGGCGAAAATAAAGCAATAACAAGTGAAATTAACAAGTGAAATAAAAAAAGAGCCGGCTCTAAGCGGTCGGCTCTTCTTTTATTTAATTTTACCGTTTTTTACCGTTAAGCCCGATAAAAATCTGTGAGACTTTCATTTTCCCGCAAATTAAGAGCTCGCCGGAGCGATTTTCATGGAAACTTCCGGCTCGCTGGCAGCCGAGATTTCATCGGAATCCTTGATCAAAGAATCTTCGACAATCTGTTTCTGCTCAAGTTCGTGGATTGCGTAAGAACCGGTCGCGGGACTTGCCGAAGCGGCTCTGCCGACGTATCTCAGTTCGACATTTTGCGGCAGAACCCGGCGAATTCTCGATTCGACAAACAGCCAGCCGCCCATATTTTGCGGTTCTTCCTGCGTCCAGAAAATTTCGGTCGCGTTTTCGTAAGAAGCAAACACTTCTTTTAATTTTTCAGCCGGAAACGGGTAAAATTGTTCGAGCCGAACAATTGCGGTGCGATTATCATTGGCGTCGGCGCGTCCCGCTTCGAGATCGTAGAAGACTTTGCCAGAACAAACGACGACGCGGCGGACTTTCGATTTATCGCTGATTTTCGCGTCGTCAAGCAAGGGCTGAAAACCTCCGCCGATTAATTCTTCAACCGTTGAACTTGCCGCCGGAAGTCTTAACAAACTTTTCGGCGTCATAACGATTAACGGTCGAACAATTTCCTGTTTGACCTGTCGCCGGAGAAGATGAAAATACTGCGCCGGCGTTGTCGGGTAGCAAACCTGCATATTATTTTCCGCGCAAAGCTGCAGATATCTTTCGAGACGCGCCGACGAGTGTTCCGGTCCCTGACCTTCATACCCGTGCGGAAGAAGCATCACGAGACGGCATTTCTGCTTCCATTTGTCTTCGGACGAAGAAATATACTGGTCGATAATGACCTGCGCGCCGTTTGAAAAATCGCCGAACTGCGCTTCCCACATAACCAGATCGTTTTCGGCGATAACCGAATAACCGTATTCAAAACCAAGCACGCCCATTTCCGACAAACTGCTGTCGTAAACGTAAAAACGCGCTTCGGGATTTTCCGCGTTGCGCAGTTCGGTCAGAGGAGACCAGCGTTCTCCGGTCAGCGTGTCGTACATCGAAGCGTGGCGCTGCGAAAACGTGCCGCGTCCCGAATCCTGACCGCTGAGGCGAACGGGAAAACCTTCCTTAACGAGCGAACCGATCGAAATCGCTTCGGCAAAACCCCAGTCCATCGGCACTTCGCCGCTGCCCATTTTAGCGCGGCGGGCAAGCTGCCCGACCATTTTCGGGTTGACGTGAAAGCCTTCGGGAACAAGCGAAATTTTTTCCGAAACCGTTTGCAGAATGTCGCGCGTAATCGGCGTTTCCAGTACGCTCGAACCGTCTTCTTCCACAATTGCCGGCGGAAGTACGGCGCGTTTCGGTTTTTCGGTGGCGATTTGTTTCGCCCGCGCTAAAATTCCTTCGTATTTTTCGACCGTAATGTCGGTCATCGCTTTCAAATCTTCTTCAGTTATGACGTTTTCGCGAATGAGCTGCTGCGCATACAGATGACGCGTTCCCGGGTGCGCTTTAACGCGAGCGTACATCAGCGGCTGAGTGTAGCTCGGCTCATCGCCTTCGTTATGTCCGAGACGACGGAAACCGACTAAATCGAGCACGACGTCTTTATCAAACTGCTGGCGATAATCGAGCGCGATTTGAATTACGCGGAAAGCCGCTTCCGGATCGTCGCCGTTGATGTGAAAAATCGGCGTTTGCGTGATTTGCGCCGCGTCGGTCGAATAAATCGAAGAGCGTGACGCTTCCGGCGAAGTTGTAAAACCGATCTGGTTATTGATGATGAGATGAATCGTCCCGCCCGTTCTGTAACCCTGCAAATTGGCTAATTGCAATGTTTCCATCACGACGCCCTGACCGGCAAAAGCCGCGTCGCCGTGCATCAAAACCGGCAGAACTTTATTAATCACTTCTTCGCGCGTCTTCTGATGCCCGTTGCGAAGCTGGTCTTGACGCGCTCGCGCCATTCCCTCGACAACCGGATTGACGAACTCTAAATGCGACGGGTTCGGGGAAAGCTGTATTCGAATATCTCGTCCAGCCTTCGTTTTTTTGACGCCGACTGCGCCCTGGTGATACTTCACGTCGCCTTCGTCCGCCGGGAACGCCGGGTGCGAAGTGCCTTCAAAAACCGTGAAAATGCGCTCCGCCATATCGCCTTTTTCCGCGTCGCCGACGATGTTCGACAAAACGTTCAAACGCCCGCGATGCGCCATTCCCATAAAGATTTCCTCGACGCCGCGTTCCGAAGCGCCTTCGACCAATTGGTCGAGCATCGGAATCACGGTTTCGCAGCCTTCGAGCGAAAAGCGTTTTTGTCCGAGATATTTTTTATGCAGAAACTGCTCAAACTGTTCGGCTTCGATGAGTTTTCGCAAAAGTTCTTTTTTCGCTTCAGTCGAAAGCGGTTTCGTATCTACGAAATGTTGGCGAATCTGTTCGCGAATCCATTGTTTTTCTTCTTTGCTTTGAATATGGCGATATTCGATACCGACTTTTCCGCAGTATGCGCGGCGCAAAACCCAAAGGATTTCGCGCAAAGTCGAAACTTCCTTGCCGTGCAGACCGCCCGTGATAAATTCGCGGTCTAAATCCCAGATCGTCAAATTATAGTTTTCCAGATCGAGTTCCGACGCGTGATGCGAAGTCATATTGAGCGGGTCGATGTCGGCGAGCAGGTGACCGCGCGTGCGGTAAGCCGTAATCAATTCGAGCACTTTGGCTTGTTTGATCGTTTGTTCGCGAATATGATCCGAGCCGAAGAGCGACGGGTTGTAATCTTCAGCCCAGCGCAGAGGCGCGTAATTAATTTCCAAATCTTTGAAGATTTCATCGTAAAAATTATTTTTACCGATTAAAAATTCGTGAATTTTCGCCAGAAACAAACCGCTTTCCGCGCCCTGGATAACACGGTGATCGTATGTAGAAGTTAAGGTAACGACTTTGCTGATGCCGAGCTGCGAAAGCGCCGCGGCGGTCATCGCCTGGTATTCAGCCGGATATTCGATCGCGCCGGTCGCGATAATCGCGCTTTGCCCGCTCATCAGGCGCGGATTTGAAGAAACCGTGCCGAGCGTTCCCGGATTTGTGAGCGAAACGGTTGTGCCCTGAAAATCTGAGATTTCTAATTTTCCTTCGCGCGCCTTTTTCACCGTTTCATTGTAAGCGTTGAAGAATTCGGCGAAATTCATATTGTTTCCGCCTTTTATATTCGGAACGAGCAAATTGCGCGAGCCGTCTTTTTTCTCGATGTCGATGGCGATTCCGAGATTTACCTTCGGGTTTTGCAGCCGCGAAGGTTTTTCGTCAATCAAACCGTAACCGTTGTTCATCTGCGGATAAACTTTAACCGCTTTGATAATCGCCCAGGCTATGATGTGCGTGAACGAAACTTTGCCGCGACCGCGCGATTGCATGTGATCGTTGATAATTCGACGGTTTTCTTCGAGAACTTTGACCGGAACGCTGCGTACGGAAGTCGCCGTCGGAACAGTCAAACTCTGTTCCATATTTTCGACGATTTTTTTCGAAGCGCCGGTTATCGATTTAACTTCCGTGCCTTCGCTGATCGTGACTGACGGCTGCGCTTTAGCGGTTTGAGCTTGAGCCGGCTGTGCGGATTGCGCCGGTTGTTCGGCAACGCCTGACGTATTTGCAGAAACTGTTTCAGTCGTTGTTCGAGCGGCGGCTTGCCCGTTGTTAACGCTATCCATGGGCGAACCGCCATTTAAAAGTTCGCTGAAAAACGTTCGCCAGGATTCATCGACCAAAGTCGGGTCTGTCTTGTAGCGGCTTAATAAGCCTTCGACATAACTTGCATTTGCGCCGAAGTTTTCGGCGATATATTCGGTTAAATTTGTCACTTTTTCACTCACTTGGGAACAACCTCTTTTTATTAATCACAGGTTAAAAACTAATTTTAACGCAAAAGCAGATAAAACATAAGCGACGTAAAAAAAATATCAATAATTGGCAATAAAAAAGATTAAATCGAAACTTAACTTTTTCATTCGTCTTTAATCGTCTTGAATTTTCACTTTTTTCGTTTATAAAAACTTATGAACGTTCGATGCGGGAAAATCAGCGTCGTGTTGCTGATTTTTTAGCCGGCTTTGACTTGAGACTTCTCCGGCGCGAAGCGGATTTTTTATCTTTATGTTTATTTCTACCGGAACGACTCGTTTAAAGTTAAATCCGAATTTCTTGAATTTCCCGAAAACAAAAACTCTGCCCGTAACGCTCCATTCTTCTTTCGAATCTTTCAGTTCCCTGACCGCGCCGCGCAAAGTTTGCGTTGCGCTAAGAAAAATCCGCGCGGGTTTCGGCAAAATCACCGTTTGAT
>JAOAPX010000117.1 GCA_025463125.1 Acidobacteriota bacterium
TCGTAGCGCTCATTTATCGGCAAAACGAGAACGTCGTGCAAGCCTTTGATCGTTCCCTGAAAATTGTCGTCGTTGTAATCGACCGCTTCGGGACGAGCGAGGTTAAACGGGTAATGCGAATCGCCGAACGTGTTCTGCTCGCGGAAAACCATACATTTATAAGCCGGTTTGACGACGTAGCGCGGCGCTGACGCGACATCGTAGGTTTTCAAGGCTTTTGCCAAGCCGACCGAGCCGTCTTCGATTTTCGCGTCGTCAACGCGCAGGCAGAATTTCCAGTAAGTCATCGTCGAGCCTTCCGCCGGTTTGTAACTTTCGATCCCGTCGATATCTTTAATTTTCTCGTCCAAAAGCGCCGCCATTTTTTGGCGCTGCGAAACGGAATAATCTAGCTTTTTGAGTTGTTCGTAAGCGACGGCGGCTTGCAGTTCGGTCATTCTATAATTCAAAGACGCGAAATAGTGGTCGGGATTCGCGTCGCCGTAGCCCCACGCTTTGTTGATGAAAAGATACATTCGGCGGGCGATTTCATCGTCGTTTGTGACGACGATTCCGCCTTCGCCGGTCGTCATTTGTTTGCCTTGCTGGAAAGAAAACGCGCCGATTTTTCCGATCGTTCCGGCGTATTTGCCGCCGCATTTTGCCATAAACGACTGCGCCGTGTCTTCGATTACGGGAATTCCGCGCGAATCAGCGAGTTCCATAATCGCTTTCATTTCGCACGGATTTCCGAACAGGTGCGTGACGATAATCGCTTTCGTTCGCTCGCTCAAAACCTTTTCAATCGTTTCCGCCGTGACGTTCAAAGTTTTCGGATCGACGTCGGCGAAAACCGGAATCGCGCCCTGAAAGATGATCGGCGTCAGCGCGCCCATATCCGTGATCGAAGTCGTCACGATTTCGTCGCCCGGATTCGGATTGATCGCGGCAACGGCGACGTGAACCGCCGCCGAACCGGAATTGCAGGCGTAAGCGTATTTAACGCCTAATTTGCGGGCGAACTCTTCTTCGAGCATTTTGCCGTATTTACCTTTCGTCGTAATCAAAACGCCGCTGGTTAAAACCTCTGTGACGGCGGCGATTTCCTCTGCGCCGAAGGTTCTGCCGCTCGCGTCCTGATCGGACGGTAATTTTATTATTTCCGGTTGTGCTGTTGGTGTCATATATATTCTTAGAGCGTAAAAAGGTTTAAGGTGAGAATTAACGAAATCCTTTTATTTTTCGCCTTTTCCTTTTCAATTTTAAATTTTCAATTTTTCGTGCCAGTCGTTTATTTATCTTTCCTTTGAGATAATCTTAAGATTTTCTTTCGGTAAAGAAGTTCTAATTTCCGCCGGTTTCCTGAAAAAACGCAATTTTGAAAGTTTCGAGAGGAGCTTTAAATGCCCGAAGATGGTTCGCGCAGTTTTCATTTTTGAAAATCCGAACAGGCGAACTTCGAGAACGGCGGGAAATTCGACGATTTTTCCGCCTTGCAGATCGAGCCTGCCGAGCATCTCCGCAACACCGAGAAAGCCTTTTTCTTCGATCGGCAAATTAATAACCGAACTTCGGCGGTAAACTCTGAAACAGCTCGTGTAGGTATCGAGTTTTGAATGAAGCGCGCGGCGGTAGAGAAACGACGCGCCTTTTGATAAAAACAAGCGCCAGCCGGGAACGTTTCTGACGCTGCCCAGCGCGTGATAAGGCGAAGCGGTCACTAAATCGACGGATTCCGTCAAAAGCGGAAGCATACGGACAAGTTCGTGCGGGTCGTACGTGCAGTCGCAGTCCATCGAGCAAACAATCTCGGTTTTCGATTCGAGCAGCCCGGTCATAATTCCCGCCGCCACGCCTTTATTAGTTTCGTGCGGAACGATTCTCACGTTTTCTTTTTGCCCGAAAAGCTCTTTTAATTTCGCTAAAGTGTTGTCTTTACTGCAATCGTCTATAAAGATAAATTCAGGCTGAAAACCGCTCTGAGATAAATTTTCCTCCACGCTGCGCAGAGTGTTTGCCAGGTAAGGCAGCGTCGGTTCTTCGTTGTAGCAGGGAATTACGACGGAAACCGGTTTTTGGTCTTTAGTTTTTGGCGTTTGAATTTCTAAAACCGATTTATCGTCGCGCATTTCGTAATTCGAAATGCGCAGCTCGCTTTTTAGCCCGAGATAATCCGCCGCGCCTGTAAAATTATAAAGCGACAGGTTTTCTCTTAAAATCCATTCCATTTTATCGAGCTTGCGGTAATGGCGAATCCGGTTGTAAGAAGATGCGGCGCTGATTCGCGGCTGTTCGGGGTCGAGTTCCCAGACGTGAAAATAAAAAAGAAACGGTTCTTCATAGCGATTCGCCCAGTCTTTTACGGCTTTTCGCATCAGCGTGTAAGGAAACTGTCGAAAATAATTGCCGCCGGAAATCGGCAAAAGCCCCAAGCCCAGATTTCTCGTCGAATACGGAAATTCCCAGACGGCTTTGCCGCTCGTGTGAACCTTGTGAGCAAAACGCTTGGCTTTTTCGTCTTTTTGCGAAGGCAGAAACGAAGCGTCGTAAACGAAACCTTCTTCGGCTAAAGCGTCAAAAATCCATGAATCTTTTTCGTAATTTAATTTTTCCGCCGAACGATAACCGATTATTTTCTGCCCGCTCGCGTCTTCCAAAATGCGATTGGTTTTTCGCAAATCTTCGCGAAATTCTTCGTTTGTCAGGTTCTTTAAGCTTCGATGATAAAATCCGCGGCTGGCGACTTCGTGACCGCGGGCGACGATTTCGCGAACGAGTTTCGGATTTTGCTCGCCGATCCAGCCGAGAACGAAAAAAGTCGCTTTCGCGTCGTACTGGTCGAGCAAATCCAAAGTCTTTAAAGTGTTTTGCTCGTAGCGCGGCTCGAAATTCGTCCAGTTTCGCTGCTGAATTAAATTCCCGAACGCGCCGACGTGAAAATAGTCTTCGACCAGAACGGTCAAAAGATGTCTTTTATTTGCGGGCGTTTGAGTCATATTTTTAATCTGCCGACCGAGAGCGAAATAATTCGAAAAGCCGTTTGCGGAAACAAAATATTCGGAAAAAAGGCTAATTACTTTAAAGCTTTGTGTGCGGTTTGCGTTTCTGTCGCAAGGTGGATTTTTTGCGCTTCCGGATGTACTTCTTTTCCCAAAATTTCAACAATCCGCTTTGCCGCATTGCCGTCGCCGAAAGGATTTTCGATTGATTTTACCGAATCGATCCAGGATTCGTCAGTGTAATTCTCTTCGAGCATTTCCGTGAGAGAATCCGTGCCGACAAGTTTCGCGATGCCGGTTTCGATTGCTTCCGGGCGCTCGGTGTTTTCGCGTAGAATCAAGACCGGTCTCCCGAGGCTCGGCGCTTCTTCCTGAACGCCGCCCGAATCGGAGACGATCAGCCAGGCGTTTTTCATTATGCCGATAAAATCAACGTAATCAAGCGGTTCGAGTAAATAAACTCTTTCTTCGCTTTTCAATATATCGACGCATACGCGGCGCACGTTCGGGTTCGGGTGAACCGGGAAAAACAAGCAAACGTCTTCGTGTCGCCGCACAAAATCGCGCAAATCCTTTAAGTTTCGGCTCATTGCCGCGCCGAAGCTTTCGCGCCGGTGCGTCGTCAATAAAATACGCTTAAATCCTTCGGTTTTCCTGATTAACGAATTAATTTTTTCGCTTTGGACGGAATTGTTCGAAATATATTCGAGCGCGTCAACGACCGTGTTGCCGGTTAAATACACATCTTTTTCGATTGCTTTTTCAGATAAAAGATTCTCGCGGTTTCTCTTTGTCGCGGCGAAATGAAAGCGCGCCGCGAGTGAAATCAGACGGCGGTTCATTTCTTCGGGAAAAGGACTTTGAAGATTTCCCGAACGAAGTCCGGCTTCGACGTGACCGACCGGGATTTTGCGATTAAACGCCGCGAAGGCTCCGGCAAAAGCCGTTGTCGTGTCGCCCTGAACTAAAACGCAACCGGGCTTTTCGCGCGCGAGTATTTCGTCCAAGCCTTGCAGAATCTTCGCGCAAACCGCATTCGGAGTTTGATTTTCCGTCATTACGCGCAGATCGTGATCCGGCTCGATATCGAAAATTTTCAGGAAAGGCGCGAGCAGATCGGTATGCTGGCTTGAAGATACGACGCACGGCTCAAAATCGTGCCGTTTTTTTAACTCATAAATTACGGGCGCGAGTTTTATTGCTTCTGGACGGGTTCCGAAAAGAACGAGAATTTTAATTTTATTCGGCATTTGTACGGCGGGAACAAGAAGTCAAAGCGGTTAGCCGAATAAATTATAACCTATTAAGAAAAAAAATAGCTAGAAAAATTTAGAGAATAAAATATAAGAAGATCGAAGCGAAAGTTTCGAAGCGGTATTGGACTTCGCTTTAAAACTTTCGCTTTCAAAATTTATTCCGGCTGACCTTTGCAGCCCGAAGCGAAAAGCGCGGGTTGTTTGGTGCTGATAATCGGATAGTTTTCCGCTTCCGCATTTATTTCCAGCCAGTTCATATATTCGGGCGGAATCGACATATCGGAAAAAATCGCTTCGACCGGGCATTCCGGCAGGCACGCGTCGCAGTCGATACAGGTGTCAGGATTAATAAGAAGTTTGTCCGGCAGCTCGTGAAATGCTTCGACGGGACAAACCGCCGCGCAGTCTGTGTATTTACATTCAACACACGGTTCAGTAACAATGTAAGTCATCTAATTGAAAATCTCCTTCGCAAATTCGCTCGAAAAACCAAAATAAAACCGTAATATCCAAAGCATAACTTGTCAAATCAGGATAGACAAGTGATAGAATGCCTTCACTATTAAAACTTTATTACTGTAAGGTTAAAACTTTATTTCTGTACAATTTTTAAGGAAAAACGGATGAAAAACAGCAGAGCAGATCACGAATTATCATTGGATTTTTTACGCGTGTGCGAAGCGGCAGCAATCGAATCCGCCAGAACAATGGGACAGGGCGACCGCAAACACAGCGATCACGTTGCGGTTGAGGCAATGCGAAAAGTAATGGATACGGTGCCGATGCGCGGGCGCATCGTTATCGGCGAAGGCGAACGCGACGAAGCGCCGATGCTTTATATCGGTGAAGAGCTCGGAGGCGGAATCTTCTCCGAAGAAGCCCGCGCGGAATTCCCCGAAGTCGATATCGCGGTCGACCCGCTCGAAGGCACGAATCTCTGCGCGCTCGGCGCAAACAACGCGATTGCCGTTTTAGCGGCGGCGGAACGCGGCGGGCTTCTGAACGCGCCGGATATTTATATGGACAAAATCGTCGTCGGTCCGTCGTGCCGCGGCGCGGTCGATATAGATGCGCCCGTCAAGGACAATCTGAAAAATATCGCGCGCCGTTTGGGACGCGATATCGATGATTTGACCGTTATGTGTCTCGATCGCTCGCGTCACAGGCAGCTTGTTCAGGACGTTCGGGACGCCGGCGCGCGAATTCGTCTTATTTCCGACGGCGACCTGTCGGCGGGAATTTCGGCGGCGGTTGCCGGAACGAATATTCACGCTTTGATGGGCATCGGCGGCGCGCCCGAAGGCGTCATTACGGCGGCGGCGATGAAATGTTTGAACGGCGAGATTCAGGCGCGACTCGTTTTCGATCCGGAAAGATTGGGCGTCGATAAAGCGAAAATTCCGCCTAAAGATAAAGTAATGAAACGCCTGCGTTCGATGGGCATCACGGATCCGGAAAAAATTTACGATACAAACGACCTGGCTCCGGGCAAGAAGATTATTTTCGCGGCGACCGGCGTAACCGACGGCGCGCTTTTAAGAGGCGTGCGCTTTTTCGGCGCGGGCAAACGGACGCATTCGGTCGTGATGACGACGGAAACGAAAAGCATCCGTTTCGTCGATACGGTTCACGTCGAAGGCGGACCGGACGCGGTGATCAGGTTTTAATTTTCTTAATTATTTTCTTATAGCCGCGAAAGGTAAAAAGATCACAAGTTTTTTGTGCGTTTTTTTGCCTTTTGCGGCTATAATTTTGATAAATGAAGTTATCAGCCGAAAATTACACCTCTCAGAGAGCCTTGCTGCAAATGCGAAAACAAGCCTGGACTGTTTGGAGCGTTTCTTTCCTGGTAATTTTTCTATGGGTTTTCCTGATTCTGCTTGCGCCGCTTGCCGAAACTTATAATTTTGCGAGCATTTCCCATCCGGTCTACACGTTTTTCAGCTACGTTTGTCACCAGATGCCCGAGCGTTCGTTTCATCTGGCGGAGCATCCGTTTGCCGTCTGCTCGCGCTGTTTCGGCGTTTATTTCGGGTTGTTCGCCGGGTTTGTCGTTTATCCTTTATTGGTGAAAATCGAAAAAACCGAACCTTTGCCGCGTTTTTGGCTGTTTTTGGCGATGATTCCGATCGGCATCGACTGGACGCTCGGCGTTTTCGGGATTTGGGAAAATACGCATTGGTCGCGTTTTATTACGGGCGCGATTTTAGGCGCGGCTTGCGCCGTTTTTATAATTCCGGCGCTCGTCGAAATTTTCCGGCACTTGAGAAAGTAAAAGCAATAAAAAAGGCTGTCCCATTGACAGCCCCGGATATGTAAATTTATCTGTGGATATTGATTTTTGATATTTTTCTCGGCAATGCGTGAAACCGCCGCGCATTCCCCGATAAGTAAACTATATTTTAGTAAAAGAAACGGTTATTTACAAGGTTTTATTTGCAATTAATTTAGGTTAATTCGCTTCGGATAAAGATATGCAAATACACGAATTAACCGGCTAAACAAAAGTTTTCCACCTGTGGAAAACTTTCGCGAAGCAGTATGTTCGTTGACTAAAACAAAAAATAGGAGCAAAATTGGGAGATATTTTCAACTAAACAAAATGAGCTTTAATCAAACAAGCGCAACCGAACGAGCAAAGCAAGATTTAGCGCAGCGAACAGGCGTTACCGCCGGAGATATCGAAACCGTTTCAGTTGACGAAACCGAGTTTCCGGATATGTCTCTCGGCGCGCCTGTCGATGATGAAATGTCGGCTCAGATGATGTCGAGCGGCTGGCGGATAAATCTGCGCGCCGACGGTAAAAAATACGAGTATCGCGCGGATAAATATCAAATTCGTCTTTGTAACTTTAAAGGAACAAATTACATCGTTGAATCGTGATTACAATACAGTATTTTCTGATTCGAAGTTTTAGGAGTACGAACAAATGAATCGAAATAATTTTTGGATACATTTCGGCATTGCGGTCATCGTTATCACGATGGCGGCTGTTCTCGGACAGATTCGCCGATGGGAAACCGGGCTTAAAAAAGCGGTGACAACGGAAAGTCCGAAATTATCGGCGAAAAAGCCGAATGCCGTCAAACGGTCCGTGGCGGAAGGCGAGCCGGAAGTCAACGTCAGGTTCAAGCCAACGGTCGGCTGGTCGGAAATTAAAAAGCTGGTTTTAAAAAATAACGACCGCATCGAAGATGAAATCGAATCGGTTAAGGGTTTGGTTTCGATCGACGACCTCGATAACGCCGACGCCGAGATGGTCGCGGCGCAATACGCGGCGATGACGGATTTGGTTTTGTATGCCGAGCCGAACTTTAAAATTGAGCTCGATGATCCGGCTCAGACCGTTTCCGGTAAAGATTTGTTTTACCGGCAGCCGGGGATTCGCCAGCCGAACGACCCGAAATTTGCCGAGCAATGGGCTTTGAACAATCTCGGGCAAAACGGCGGCAAAGAGAGAGCCGATATCGACGCTCTAAAAGCCTGGGCTAAAACGCGGGGCAGCAGCGAAATCGTCGTCGCGGTTTTAGACAGCGGCGTCGATTATACGCATCCCGATCTGGTCGGAAACATCTGGTTTCGTCCCGACAGCGTTCCGCAGTACAAGGATGACGAGCTCGGAACCTTCAATGATTTGCAGGGATTTAACGCCGCCGAAAATTTAAGCGACCCGATGGACGAGAACGGGCACGGAACGCATTGCGCGGGAATCGTGGGCGCGGAAGGCGATAATGACGAAGGCATCGCCGGAATCAACTGGAACGTCGAAATTATGCCGCTCAAATTTATGGGACGCGGCGGTTTCGGATCGACCAAGGACGCGATCGAAGCGATCAACTACGCGATCGACCGAAAGCGCAACGGCGTAAATGTTCGAGTTATCAACGCGAGCTGGGGCTCGACCGCTTATTCGAAAGCGCTCGAAGACGCGATTCGCGCCGCCGGCGAAGAAGGAATCTTGTTCGTCGCGGCAGCCGGAAACGCGACGACCGACAACGACAAGCGCCCGCATTACCCTTCGAATTACAATCTTCCGAACGTCATCAGCGTTGCGGCGACGGATAAAAACGATCTGTTGACATCGTTTTCAAATTACGGTTTGAAGACGGTTCACATCGCCGCGCCGGGCAAAGATATTGTTTCGACCTGGCTTAACGACGGTTACCGCGAAGCGTCCGGAACTTCGATGGCGGCTCCGCAAGTTGCCGGCGTCGCCGCTTTGATCTTATCCAGCGAGCCGAATCTCTCGGTCGCAAAACTGCGCGAGAGAATTCTGAAATCAGCAGATAAAATCGATTCTTTGAGCGGAAAAGTAGAAAACGGCGGCAGGCTGAACGCGGCGAAAGCGCTCGGTAATTAAAGATAATTCAATAGATTAAGTGAAGGAGTTGGCGAATCAAAAGTCAGCTCCTTTTTATATATATATGCGAAAGTTTATTTATCAAATTCATTTGTGGCTCGGTCTTTTCGTTTCGATTCCGGTGCTGGCGTGGGCTTTGAGCGGTTTTTTGTATTCTTTGCCGAATACGATCGAAGGCGGAACCGTTGAGAAAATCGACGCTTCACGCGTCAAAGTTTCCCCGGGCGAAGCAATGAGCGAAGCCCATAAACTCGCGGGCAAAACTTTGCCTACCACCGCGCTGACGCTTTTGATGAAGGACGGGAAACCGGTTTATCAATCGATCGGCGGGCTCGGCGCCGATTCGATCTTTATTGACGCCGAAAACGGCGAAGCGCGTATGTCAGCGCCGCCGAGCTTGAAAACGAGGTTTTTCCGCGAAGCTCATTTTTATTATTTCGCAGGTTCGTGGCAAGTCGCTTTGCTGCTGATTTTCTCGGCTCTCGCGAGCATTTCGGCGCTGACGGGGGTTTATCTGAATATTGTTTACTGGTTTGGAAAAAGAAGAAATACAGTGGTAATCAAAGCCGATTAAGCGAATCAGCGCCGAGCTGAAGCTTGTTCAATAAACATAATTAATTTTGCTCGACTGTTGAAAAACGTTGAGCTGACGGGCAATCGCAAACGCTTTATTCTAGAAGACAAAACTTGCTTGTCTTTTCGCATCTGAACGTTTAGTCTTTCCAAAAGTGGGACTTACAAGTATGAAAACTCTTTTGATTTTAACGGTTTTGCTTTTAAGCGTCGTTTTCGCTTCGGCGCAAAACGAACAGGCGCCGATTGTGGAAAAGGAAATAGGTTATAAAAACTGGACTTACAAAAGCGTGCGCGGCGAAGGCGAGACGAGCTTGCGGGAATTTGCGAACGGGAAAAAATTCGTTCTGGTCGTGTATTTCGCGGCGTGGTGCCCGAACTGGAAACACGAAGCGCCGTTCGTGCAGAAAATGTATGAAAAATACAAAGCGAACGGTTTCGACGTGATCGGCGTCGCCGAATACGATACGATCGAAAAAACGAAAGCGCACCTCGAAGCTTTTAAACTAACGTTCCCGGTCGTTTACGAATCGGAATCAACCGCCGCGAAACAGAAAACTCTGCATTACGAATACCGGAAAGCCGCAGGCGACGCGCGCAATTGGGGCTCGCCCTGGAACATCTTTATCGAGCCTGCGCTTTTAGAAAAGAAAGGCGACGTTCTTTTGAAAAAAGCCTTCGTTTCAAACGGCGAGCTGATCGAACCGGAAGCCGAAAAGTTTATCCGCGAAAAACTGGGTTTGATCGCCGAAGACAAAAAAGCTCATACAGCCGAAACTAAGGCAATCGAAGTTTGCGAGCCGGAAAAGAAAATCGCGACTTTGAAAAAGCCCTGATAAAAAACAATAACTATAAAAAGGCGGAAATAAGTTTATGACTATCAAACATAAATTCGTTCCGCCTTTTTTTCTGTTCAAAATTTGCAGCTTATAAGTTTTATATTTTCGCGTAACGGCTGGTTTTTACATTCAGAAATGATAACCGGTAATTTTCGCAAGATTAAAGAAAATGCCGGATTATGAAATTCCGCTTATGACTTGTAACCTAAAGCCGCGCGAAGAATCTGCGTTTTATCGAGTTTTAATTTTTAATTTGTTGTTTCATAAACCCGTCTCGGAAAAGGGCATTTAAAGGGTGATTTATAAAGCTTTTCCGGTTTATGTCTAATGATTTTTTGAGCGCGGCTCGATGTTGACCAGCCTGCCTTCTTTTTTCTCAATCACGAATGCATATAAAAGAATGCCGTTGACCTTAAACGCTTTTCCAGAAAATATTCTAGGTTTAATCAGTGTTTTGTATGCAGCATCTTCAGCCGCATCTCGAAGCAGTTTGTGACCGAAACAGGCATTTGCTTGGTAAACTTTGCCGCTCTCATCCACCCGCACCATAACGCTGACTTCTCCCTTTGGCGCCTGCTTTTCTCGCTGCTTTAGGAGAAATCGGTTTGGCTTCAAAGGCTACTTTGCTGTTGAGAATTTCGCCAGTACAAATTGTCGATTTGGCTTGTTCTTTAAGCTTTTGCGCTGATACGGAATCGGAAAAGTCTGCGGCGCATATAATCAGCGTCAAGACAGCTGCCATACAAAACTTCGTTTTTTGAAAACACGCTGCCATTATTTTATACAAAGCGCGCAATTATTTATTATCGCCAATGAGGTCGATAATACTTAGACTTTTACATGTCGTCAATAAATTTCCAAATGTTCCTCAAACGGAGGCGTTTTTTGAGCGACGGTAATTTCCCCGCGGCATCGATTATAAAAACCATCCAACATTCTTCTTATAAAAGCTTTTTCAAGTTTGTTGTCACAAAAGCGATATCGGCGCGCTCAGCGTTCAAACCGACCGGGAAGAATACGACAATCGCGCAAAACGCATCAACACAGACTTGAACGGCGGCGCGCCGTATCCGAGTCGTGACGAGAACCGGCGGCGTTAGAAAAAAACTCGTATCGCTTTCACGGTAATCGGACTGCTCCTCTCGGTCAAAATAAAAAAGTCTTCGTTTACAATTTCAGCAAACGAAGACTTTTTGTTTGAAATCAGAAATGAAATTTCTAACTTTTCTAACTTTTCTAAATTAAGGCAGCGCGACCAGCGTGTCTGAAAGCTTTTCAACAATCGAGAGCAGCATTTTCCCGGAATCGGTAAATTGCCCCCTGTCCGCCAGGCTTTCGGCTTGAAGACTCATATCGGAAATTCCCTGGATATGAAAATTATAATTTCTAAGCGCGGGTTTTGCGCGAAATTCGCTTTCCAGAGCTCCGAGCCCGGCTGTTAAATTGCGGAGGCTTTGAAGCACGGCTTTTTTATTCGTGTCGTTTATATTAAGCGCCGCCTGCGAAAGTCTTTTCGTTTTCGCGTCGCGGTCGATGTCTTCGATATTTTTGGCGATTCCGCCTAAAAGATACACAAACTTGGTGACATTTTTAATCTGGATGGAAACTTTTTCCGCGTTTGATCTGATCTCGGCGGCATTTGCCGCCGCGAGCGCTGCGGCGGTGTTGGCGGCTCTTGTTGTCGTCGTCGCGCGTTTTCTCGTCGTTCTGCGCTTTTGCGCCTGCGCGTCCAGGGTCAGGCAAAAAACAAACGCCGATAAAGCAGCGAACATCATCAATAATTTTTTGGTGTTTTTCATATTGTTTATTCGGGTTAGTAAATTCTCCCGTAAAATTTTATCATAAAAGAGATGCAGAAGAGACTTATAGAAGTTCGCCGTCTCGGGCGCTTTGATTATGCCAAAGCGCTGGAATTGCAAATTGAATTGCAGCGCGAAGTGATCGAGCGCCGCGAAAACGATTATTTTCTGCTGCTCGAACATCCGCATACGTACACGGTCGGGCGCCGCGCCAAATCAAACGGCGTTTTGGCTTCGGCTGAAATATTAAAAGCCATCGGCGCGGAAGTTTTCGAAACGAATCGCGGCGGAAAAGTTACGTATCACGGAATCGGGCAAATCGTCGGCTATCCGATTATCAATCTTTCGCCTGATCGCGAGGATGTGCACAAATACGTGCGGGATTTGGAAGAAGTTCTGATCAGGACGATGGCTGATTTCGGAATCGAAGCCTTTCGTCTCGAAGGTTTAACCGGCGTACACACGCGCGACGGAAAAGTCGCGGCGATCGGCATCCACATCAAACGCTGGGTGACGACGCACGGTTTCGCGCTCAACGTTAATACAAATTTAAGTTATTTCGATTGGATAATTGCCTGCGAAGGCGAACCTGTAGCTTCGATGGAAAAACTTCTGGGCAGAGAAGTGGCGCTCGCCGAAGTCGAGGATATAATTATTAAAAATTTCAGAGATGTCTTTGGTTGTGAAAATATTGAAGCTGAAATTGAAAAAGCGGTATCCGAAAATGTTTTTTAACGCGAAATTGTTTCGCAAAGTCATTTTGTAAGCTTGTTTTTAATGTAGAAAACAGAAGTTTTTAAAAACCGGGAGGATTTAATGAAATTTATAAAATTATCAGTTATGTTAATTGCGCTCGCCGCATTTTCCGCTTGCGAACGAAAGAATCCGAACGCCGATCATCAGGTAAATCCGGGCGGTTACACGGGCGAGAGAAACTTGCCCGCCAACGCCGCCGGAAACCATAACGGCGAGAGAAATCTGCACGAATCGGATAATAACGCCGATGCCGGTCAACAACAAGGGTTAAAAGAAGTTCCGAGACCGCAAAAGCTTGTCGAAATGATGGCGCAGCGCGGCGCTCAGGACGAAGCCCGACCGACTTTAAGAATCGTTCAGCCTGCGGCAAACGCGGCAGTCGGAAGCTCGATTGTAAAAGTTAAGCTGGAAATTTCCGGCGATTTGAAAGGCTATCAGCCGATGAAAGACCCGGCGACCGGAATGGGCAATCACATACACGTAATTCTGGATAATCAGCCCTACGAAGCTTATTACAATCTGAATCAGGAATTCGAGCTCAGAAACGTTGCCGACGGCGAGCACACTTTGCGGGTTTTCCCTTCGCGCCCGTGGCACGAAAGCTATAAAAGCGAAGGCGCGTTTCAAATGGTGAGATTTACCGTTAAAAACGGCGGCGCGGACGCGACCAAGCCCGCAACGACCGCTACCGGGCAAACGATGGCGAACGCCAATACTGCCGCAGCGGCGCCCGAAGGCAAAGATATGCAGAAAACAACGGCGGGCGCGATCGATCCGGCAAAACCGCTTTTGACGTACAGCCGACCGAAAGGCGAATACAAAGGCGCTGACGCCGATGCGATTATGATTGATTTCTGGCTGGCAAACGCCAAACTAATCGGAGACGGCGGCGATTATCGCGTGCGCTACTCGGTCGATAACGGCGAAGCGAGGTTTATTGATAAATGGACGCCGATCTGGCTTTCGGGCTGGACTGGCGGGAAGCACTCGGTCAAAGTCGAGCTCGTTGACAAAAACGGCAACGTCGTCGATAACGGCGGTTATAATTCGACAACGCGCGAAATTACCGTCGTTAGAGAAGCGCAAGCTCCGGCGCCGGCAAACGCCGCGCACTAAATGAAATTAGTGAAAAACTAAAAACGAAAAGTGAAAAATTAACAGCTAAAAATATTAATTTTTCGCTTTTCGTTTTTCACTTTTCGTTTTTAGAGCGCTTGCAGGGAACATTATTTTCTTTTAATCTCACATAATCAAAAACTCTTTATTTTATAACTTTATTGGAGACAGAATTTAATATATGCGACGTGACACAACATCGTGGTTCAGCCACAATCTCGGAATGGAGATGCCGCTCGTGGCTTACGGGCACGCCGGTTATCCGCTTTTGATGTTTCCGACCGCCGCCGCCGATTATCTCGAATACGAAAGATTTTACCTGATTGACGCGATCAAAGAATTTATCGAAAGCGGAAAGATTCGCGCCTATTCGATAAATTCGGTCAATCGCTACAGTTTATTAAACAAAGAATCGCATCCGGCGTGGAAAGTCGAGATGCTTACGCGCTACGACAAATACATTATGGAAGAGGTTCTGCCGCTGATTCGCAACGAATGCGGGCAGGACGCGAAACCTCTGACAACGGGCGCGAGTTTAGGCGCGCTTCTTGCGGCAAACACGTATTTCAAGCATTCGGATAATTTTCGCGGAACGATCGCGATGAGCGGCAGCTACGATATTTACAATTATCTGGAAAGCTTCTACGACGACAACGTTTATTACAATAACCCGATGATGTATCTGAAAAATCTAAACGACGATTATCATCTGCCGCGTTTGCAAAAAGCCGATTCAATTGTCATCGCGACCGGACAGGGCGCGTTCGAAGCGCCGGACAAAAGCCGCGAATTTTCCGCGCTTCTTCATTCAAAAGGCATTCCGCATATGCTGGATGTTTGGGGACACGACGTAAGCCACGATTGGGTCTGGTGGCGCAAAATGCTGCCCTATTATTTAGAAAAGTTTTTCAGCTAAAAGAATAGAAGCGAAAAGAGAAAACAAAAGAATAAAAGTGAATAGTGAAAAGTGAATAGTGGATAGTGAATAGTGAATAGTGAGAAATAAAAATCTTTCGTTTTTCACTTTTCACTTTTCACTTTTCACTTTTCACTTTTTAAAAAGTTGCGAGCTCGCAGACGAGCATTT
>JAOAPX010000136.1 GCA_025463125.1 Acidobacteriota bacterium
ATTCGGCGATCGCTTCGGCGTTATTGTAAGTTTTGCCGGTATAAACATTTTTCGGCTTTTCTTTCTGCGTTTCTCCGCGCAGCGCGCTCGCCGCATATTTATTCGATTTAACGCCCGAGCTTTTAGCGAACGAAAGCCAACTCGAGCCGCGCGATAAATCCTTGATTAATTCGAGCGGCAGTTCGTTTAAGAACTGCGACGGTTCAGCCGTCGTTTCTTCACCGTAAACGCGCCGGCGCATCGAATGCGTCACAAACAGAATCTTCTCGGCGCGCGTAATAGCGACGTACGCCAGACGGCGTTCTTCTTCAAGCTCTTTCGTATCGTTCAGCGAACGCGAATGCGGGAAAATTCCGTCTTCCATTCCGACCAGAAAAACAATCGGAAACTCCAAGCCTTTCGCCGCGTGAACGGTCATCATCGTCACCGCAGCGTTGCGGTCGAATTTATCCGTATCGGAAACGAGCGCCGAATGGTCTATAAAATCGCGCAGACCGTTTTCCTCCTGCTTGTCGTAATCGACGGCGGCGTTAACGAGTTCTTCCAGGTTTTCAAGCCGCACGGCTGATTCGTCCGAGTTTTCCGCGCGCAGCATATCGGCGTAGCCCGTGTCTTCAATCGCCGCGATGACGACCTCGGAAACGGGTCGGTCGGTCGGCGCCGCTTCCTGAACTTTTATTTGCAGCTTTTCGATCACCTGCTTGAATTTTCTCAAAGATTCAAGCGCGCGCGGCGTCAGATTCAGCGGCTGGTCGTAGCCTTTATCCGTAATCAGCGAAAGCGTTTCCCAGAAAGAGACGCCGAAGTCTTTGGCGCGGTGCTGAAGCTCGTCGAGCGAAGTTTTCCCGAGTCCGCGAGTCGGAGTATTGACGACGCGCAGAAAGGCAATATCGTCAAACGGATTTAAAGCCATTTTCAGATACGCGATAACGTCTTTGATCTCGGCGCGTTCATAAAACGAGAAACCGCCGACGATGTTGTATTCGATCCGGTTTCGCCGCAGAGATTCTTCAAAAAGACGCGATTGCGCGTTTGTGCGGTATAAAATAGCGAGTTTGTCCTGCGGATTTCTGCGCCTGTAATCGACGATTTGAGCGGCGACAAATCGCGCTTCGCCGTCGCCGTCAAAAGCCTGGTAATAAAAAATCTTTTCGCCGCCCGGATTTGAAGTCCAGAGTTTTTTCTCTTTGCGCCCTTCGTTATTTTTGATAATCGCGTCGGCGGCATCGAGAATCGTCTGCGTCGAGCGGTAATTTTGCTCGAGCATAATAACTTTCGATTCCGCGTAATGCTGCTCGAACGATAAAATATTCGCGATGTCGGCGCCGCGAAATCCGTAAATCGATTGCGCGTCGTCGCCGACGACGCAGATATTCTGCTGCTTTTCGGTCAAATAATTTATCAGCGCAAATTGCAGAGCGTTTGTATCCTGATATTCGTCTACCAGAATATATTTAAATTTTTCGTTGTATTTGGCGCGAACTTCCTCGCTGACGCGCAAAAGCCTGACGGTTTTTATCAGCAGATCGTCAAAATCCAGTGCATTCGCGTTATTTAAACGCTCGCCGTACATTTTGAAAACTCTCGAGATAGCGGCGCGTCGCTCGTCCGTATACTCGACCTGCGAAGCGTAAAGCTCGGAATCTTCGCCGCGGTTTTTCGAAGCGCTGATCGCGCTTAAAACCTGTCGCGCCGAAAGCTGCTTTTCATCCATCCCGATGTCTTTAACGCACGCCTTAATGACTTTTATCGAATCGTCCGTATCGTAAATCGTAAAGGATTTCGTATAACCTTCCTGCAAATGCTCTATGTCCTGCCGCAGAATGCGTACGCAAAGCGAGTGAAACGTCGTGACGAGCGGCGCTGAATTGAGTTTTTCGCCTTTTAAAAGCACTTCGACGCGCTCGCGCATCTCGCCCGCGGCTTTGTTCGTAAAGGTAACGGCTAAAATATTGTAAGGCGGAACCTTTTTTTCCGAGATCAGGTATGCGATGCGAACCGTAATAACGCGGGTTTTGCCAGATCCCGCGCCCGCTAAAATCAAAAGCGCGCCTTCGGTCGTGGTTACGGCTTCACGCTGCTGCGGATTTAAAGAAGATAAGATATCCATAAATTTCGAGTGAAAGTTTAATGGTAAGTTTTTAATCGCTGAGCGTCAAAGACAAAATAGACAGACTTTATACAGACTTTATAAGGAATATCCGATGCGGGATTTCACCGGCAAAACCGCGGCAAGCTTAAAATATCGAAAGGAATTTGCGGATAAAACTCTACTTCTGCCGCGTATCGGCTTAAGTTTATTACTTATCTACAGCTTCTTTAATAAGTAATTTTTGCGGCATTTCCGGCGGCTATTTAATCAAACTTTGAATTTCCTTAAACTGTTCGTGCCGCGCGTCTCTGAGCAATTCAAAAATTGCCATTTCCATTGTCGAAAGCACCGCGCCGCTGATCTGCATTTTACGAATCGCCGTTTCCTTATCGTGAGTGTAACGCGAGCCTATGCAATCGGTTAAAAGATGAACTTCGTAATTACTCAGCAAAAGATCGTGCGTCGTTTGATTGACGCAGATGTGAGATTCAAGCCCGCAAAGCACAATTTGCCGGGCGCCGGTCGCTTCGAGTTTTTCGACAAACGAAGATGCGCCGCAAGAGCTGAACGAAGTTTTTTCGACAAATTCGTATTCCGCCGGCATTGAAAAAAGAATTTCTTCAGCCGTTCTGCCCAAACCTTTCGGATATTGTTCGGTAATGATCACAGGCAAATTCAGAATTTGAAAACTGCGAACCGCGATGGAAACGCGCGAGGCGATTTGCGGAAACTCGGGAATCGCAGAGCGAAACGCTTCCTGCATATCGACAACAACGAGAGCGGCTTTTTCTCTGTCTAAAATTTTCGAGTGTGACATAATTTTTTTGTTCCGGGAGTTTTCCATTTACGGCGTTTTCCGATTTTTTTTCTTGCCGGCAGCCGTATTCGACACAATTTAGGGGTTAAGCGGAAGCTTTTAATTCTTTAAAGTTTATTTCGGTCGAAGGGCGAACATCGGCTTTTAAGATTTTCCCTAAAAATTCGAGCGTTAAATCGCTTTGTTCGGTTAGGTTAGCGGCGACGCAATCGGCGGGAACAACCAGTTCAAAATCGCGCATATAAGCGTCGTTTGCCGTAAAAAGAACACAGATGTTTGTCGCAACGCCGGTCAGAATCAAAGTTTCCGCGCCGAGATATTCGAGCAAAACGTCGAGGGTCGTTGAAAAAAAGCCGGAATGCTTCGGTTTTAAAACGAAATAATCGTCGTCTTCCGGCTCGAGCAGCCTGACAACCGAGCTGCCTCGAACGTTTTCATCCAAGCAATGCGATAATAATTTCTTAAAGTCCGATTGCCATTTTCCGAAATTATCGTTGACGTAAACAACCGGAACACCGGCTTTTTTAGCTTTTTTCCGGAGGCGCGCGATATTTTCGGCAATCGGTTCGGCGTTGGCGAACAATTTTTCACCGTCTTCGAATTCAAAATCCGAAATCATATCGATTATCAGCAAAACCACCGCGGACTTGTCCGGCGCGTTACCGTGCAGATCTTTATTTTTCGGCATATTGCTTTTCGTTTTTTTCTTTTAATTTTTGCTCTTTCTCTTTTTGATGTTGGGCTTTTTCTTTTTTGTATGTGCGAACAAAAAAGAATACTGCGACGACGCCCATGATTAAAATTAATATCATCATGGCGGCGATAAAATAAATTTCAGCAAGCGATGAACCTGTCATACTTCAAGTTTAACTGAAGTTTACGGCTAATACAAAAGTGTGATTTCAGAGGTTTTCGCTTGAATTCTTTAGATAAATCAGGCAAAGAATCATCAAATTCTCATCGCCCGAAGTTCGGCGTGCAACGGGACAAATTCGCTTTCTCATCAAAAGAAACACACTAAAAGAACAGTTCGCCGAAGTATGCAAAATTTCCGAAAACTAATTTTTATCAGCCTGTCTTTTTTTGCGCTTCTGTCGGTTTCAACGCCTTCGGTTTCGGCTAATGAATCGTGGATTTCGGTAAAATCGAAAAATTTCACTTTAGTCGGAAACGCGGACGAAGCGGAAATGCGCAGAGTCGCGACAAAGCTCGAACAGTTTCGGTACGTTTTTACGCAGCTTTTCAGTGAAATGAATTTCGTTTCGCCGATTCCGACGACCGTTCTGGTTTTCAAGGACGAAGCTTCGTTCAGCCGTTTTAAGCCGCTTAACGAGGACGGCACGCGGCGCGATTGGGTAATCGGATATTTTCTGCCGGGCAAAGATGTAAATTATATAGCGCTTCCGGCGGCTGCGGGAAAACCGACTTCGCTTTCAACGATTTATCATGAATACGTTCATTTCCTGATTGACAACACGCTCGGGCGGGCAAATATTCCGCCATGGTTTAACGAGGGATTCGCCGAATTTTACGAGCAGACAAATATCGAAACGGACGAAAAAGCGACGATCGGAAATGTTAACGCTTCGCATTTAACCGCTTTACGCAAAAACGGACTTGTGCCTTTTGAAAAATTTTTCGCCGTCGATTATTACACGCTGAATCGCCAGTCAAAAGAGAATATAAGCTTTTATTACGCGCAGGCTTGGGCTTTGATGCATTACCTGGTTTATGGAAACAACGGTGCGAGAAATAAAGAACTTCGTGAATACAAAGACCTGCTTTTGAAAGGAAAAACTTCAAAACAGGCGTTTCAGCAAGCCTTTAAAACCGATTACGCTTTGATGGAAGCTGAAGTTAAAAAATATATAGACAGAAAGACTTTTGAATTTTCCACCGTAAATCTCGATAAATCGATTGCTTCGGCAAATAATTCGAGCGTTTCGCCTGTAACTTTGGCTGAGGCGAAAGCTTTTCAGGGAGATTTATTACTGCACCAGAACCGCACGGATGAAGCAAGTCAATTTTTGCTTGAATCGCTGGCTCTCGAACCTGATTCGAGTTTCGCAAACGCGGCGTTCGGATTAATCAAACTAAAAGAAAAAAATTACAGCGAAGCTCAGAAGTATCTGGAAAAAGCAGTCCGGGCGGATGCGCGCAATTACTTTGCCCATTACAGCTACGCGTATGTTTTAAGCCGCGAAGGAATGTCGGATTTCGGTTTTGTAATAGCTTATAACGCCGGATACGCGGAAACGATTCGCGAAAGCTTGCGCAAAGCAATTGCGCTGAACCCGACTTTTGCCGAATCGTATCATCTGTACGCGCTTGTAAATATCGTCAGAAATGAAAATCTGAATGAAGCGCTCGAGTTTATAAACAAAGCCTTGCAGCTTGCGCCCGGAAATCAATGGTATTCATTGCGTTTGGCGGAAATTTATATGCGGCAGGAAGATTTCGCGGGCGCCCGCGAAATCTCCGGGAAAATACTTCAGACGGCGCCCGACGATCAGCTGAAACTTTACGCGCAAAACACCTTAAATATGACAAACGCATGGGAAGCGCAGCTCGAAGACATTAAAAAAGATCGCGAGCGAAAAGACCCGGAAGTCACTGATAAGATTTTGACCGAAGAGGAAATAGCCGTTTTAAACGAAAAAGCGATGATCGAATCGCTGAATCAATCTTTGCGCAGACCGCGACCGGGCGAAAAGCGCGCGCTCGGTTTTTTAACCGGAATCGAATGCGATTCGAACGGAGTGATTTATTCGTTTAAAGTTAATAATCGCCGGATTGAATTCAGAAGCAATACGCTTGAGGATGTTACTTTAACCGCTTACGCTTCGGCGGATTCGAAGTTCGGCTGCGGAACTTTGAAAAAAGAAGTTTACGCGGTTCTCACATATCGTTCGAAAAACGATGTAAAATCCAAAATTGCCGGGGAAACGGTGGCAATTGAATTCGTTCCGAGAAATTTCGTTTTATTCGGTCCGAATACGGATTAATAAACTTTAGGCTGCGGCTTGCGGAAAGGCTTAAAAAAGCGAAAATTATCTCGGCGCTTCACCCTCCGGAAAAGCCTTATCATCAATTGCTTCTTCGGCAAGCAGCTTTTCGCGGTATAATTCCGGCATAGTGCGCACTTTTTTATTGGTATCGGTTACAAGATGAAGCGTCTCGCCTTCGGCAAGCAGCGCTTGATCTGAAGGTCTGTAAACTTCGTAAATAAATCTCAGCGAACGGCTTCGCAGCTCGGCTACTTTCGTGCGAATTATCAAGACGTCTTCGTAATAAGCGGGCGATTTATAACGACAGTAGGTTTCGGCAACGACCATCAGCGCGTTGTCCTTTTCTTCCATTTCCTTATAAGAAAAATCGCGTGCGCGGCAAAATTCGCTCCTGCCAAATTCGAACCAAACCAGGTAGTTGGAATGATGGACAATGCCCATCTTATCGGTTTCCGCGTAACGAACGCGGATTTCGGATTCGTGCCAATCGCTCATAATAAGATGTAAGATGCTTAACGACAGATGCCGAATGCCTTTTCAGCTTTAATCACTTTGGGCATTCGGCATCTTTAATTTAGTGGCTGGGAGACAGGGATTCGAACCCCGATAGGCAGATCCAGAGACTGCAGTCCTACCATTAGACGATCTCCCAATATCAATAAGCCTTTGTTTTCAACGAGTTAATTTTACTTGTTTGAGTAAAAAACGCATCAGCCAAGGCTTGATTGATTTCAATATTAAACAGATTTTTTTTAAGTTGCAACCGGCAAAAGCCATTCAAAATGATTAATGAAGAAGAAATGACAATTTACCCGATTATTTGCCCGGCGCGGAAAGCAAAATCGAAAGCTTTTTGAAAACCGAATTATTAGTCTGAATAAAGATTAAATAAAGATAAAAACGCAGTGAGCTACCGGACGCTTTATCAACAAAGCACGCGGAAAAGCGAAACGTTTTTACCGAAACAAAACCGTTACCGGTTTTTTTCCGAATCCGGTAATAAGACTGATAAAACTGATTAAAAAGAAATAAAAACAAAAAAAAAGAAAAAAAAGAAAAAAAAGAAAAAAAAGAAAAAAAAGAGGAAACGATACAATAAATTATTGCTGCTATCGTTCCCTTCTGATTTTGAAATTACCTAAACTCCACGACCTCTGACAAGTTGTAAGACCAAAACCACAAGAGCTACAACAAGCAGAATGTGAATTAAGTTACCGACGGCGGCACCGGCAAAACCAAAACCTAATGCCCACAAAACAAGTAGTATAATAAGAATTGTCCAAAGCATAATTTTCTCCTTTTGATTATAAATTAATCAACCTAATTTATTTTTTTCCGGATAATCACCGGAACGCTTTTATTCCTTAGAAAAAAGCTTATAACTTTCGCTTCGATGTATTACATCAATACGGCAAGTTACATGCTTTTATAAACTGCAATCTTTATGCCATCCGTCACGGTTTATAAATTATTAAAATTTAATATTGAATCTAAACGACTTAGCTGAAACAGGTAAAAACAGGCAGCGTCTGGAAACTAAAACAAGCAAAAGCAGGCAAAATATTATTTAGTGAAAATCAAATCGCGTCAGAACTTAAAAAATTCGCGCTCTGCATCAAAAGCCTTAAAGAAAGATTGTTTATTAATTCGAAATTCTTTGTAATAATATTGTTTTTGTAAATTAATTGAAAAACGGCAGTTTCCAGACAGTAACGAATCAGCCGTAAATATTACTAACTTACAGTTATACGGACGGATTATTTATGAGAATTAAAGATTTTTTTATAGCCGCGTCGATTCTTTCTGTGATTTTAACTTTTTCAAATGTCGCCGCGGCGCAAAAAGACGATAAATATCTGCTGCGGGCGAAAAAGCTTTCGGAAAAGAAAAAGTATGACGAAGCTTTAACGGCGTACCGGAAATCTCTGGAAATTAATCCGAACTGGAAAGCGGCTTACGGAGTCGGGAGCGATTTTTTGCGCCGCGAAAAATTGTCTGAGGCGCTCGCGTATTTTCAAAAAGCTTTGCGAATGAATGAAAACGAACCGATGATCTGGTACAGCATCGGCTACTCTTACGGAAAACTTGAGGAAAATAATCAAGCCGCAGAAGCGCTGCAAAAAGCCGTCGCGCTGAAACCCGATTACGGTGACGCATGGTATAACCTGGGCAGCGTGCTCTACAAATTAAACCGTTTTGAAGAAGCGGTCACAGCGTATCAATCAGCGACCAGGTTTAATCCAAACGACGCCGAAGCATATGCTTTTCTGGGTATGGCTTATTCAAATCTCAATAATTACGCCAAAGCCGTCGAATCTTTTCAGAAAGCTGTAAAAATTTCGCCCGACAACAGCGGCTACAGGCAAAATTTAAATAGTTTTGAAGCCAAGCTAAAAGAACAAACCCCGAAAGAGCCTTAGAAGTTTGTTGTCAAATCAAATAAATAGGCGCGCTTTGTCAGACGTTTATTCAATAGAATACTGGATAAACGTCTCATTAAATTGCAGGCGGCTAATAGTTTTTTATAAGAAAAAAATCATAAATTTTAGAGGTTTAAGGAATAACCGTAAAATTGGATTTTTCTATCTTAAGAAATTGTATATATAATAAGACTTTCGCCTGTTGGGCAACAAATAAGGATCATCAAACCAGGGGGAGCCAGCATGAGTGTTAAGGTTTTAATTGTAGAAGATAATGCAGATTATCGTGAATTGATCGATTTCTTTCTAAAATTAAAAGGGTTTGAAGTTATTATCGCAACCGACGGGCTGGAAGCCATCGAGCTTGCCAATTCAGAAATGCCTCATATCATCTTGATGGATTTGAATCTGCCGGTTCTCGATGGATGGGAAGCCACAAAGATTATCAGCCAGAACCAGGCGACGGCAAACATTCCTATAATTGCCGTTTCGGCAAACTGCAACAGCGATTACAATAACGATATCTTAAAAGCGGGCGCCGTCGGATGCGTGCAAAAACCGGTGGATATCGAAAGCCTTCCCGACTTAATTTTAAGTTACGCGCTAAGCGAAGCCTGTTGAAAAAAGGCTTCGCTTCAGCATTTTAAATTAACGGGCAAATACTTTACGCAAAAAATTGACAACCGGAACTCGTCGGAGTATAAACAAAATAGTTTCAATTGGAACTGTTTCTAACCTAATTTACAAAACAAATTGAAAAAGTAGAATTTACAGGAATTTCTGTATGGACTTAGTGATTTATTAATCATTGTCTTTTGTGTTTTACGCTGCGAAAGCTTTTCGGTGAAAGGTTAATTCACTGAAAGGTATTTTTGTGTTTATAAATAACTTTTTTAGTTAAATTCATTATATAAATCTCCCGCGCCTTGCTTCCTCGCAAGACTCTTCAATCCGGCTTAACAGTAGACAGATATTTTCTTAGCATCCGAACCGGCAATTCACACATCAAACTTGTTTAATAAAATTGAACGCTGTCGCACCGATCGCTTGCAATTTTTTTGTTTGATTTTATTAACGCAGCTGGTTGAATATATGCCGAAGAAGGTTCTAATTGTTGAAGATTATCAGGATACCCGGAGTTTTATGAAGCTCTTAGTGGAGAGCTACGGGTATATGGTCGTCGAAGCTGCGGACGGAATCGAGGCATTTGAAGAATTTAAAAAGCAGCATCCCGATCTTGTTTTAATGGATATTTCTCTGCCGATGGTCGATGGATTGACCGCGACGCGAGCGATCAGAGAAATTGACGGAAATCAGCAAGTTCCGATTATTGCCATTACCGCTTTTGGAAAAGTTTATTATAAACAAGCGATTGAAGCCGGCTGCAATGATTTAATCGACAAACCGGTTGATTTTGAAGTTCTCGAACCGGTCTTAAAACAATATCTTGAAAAATAAGCGTGGCTTTTCCGAAATGTTACGCAAACATTTTTTTTCGATCGCGTTTTTTAATAATAGAAATATTGTTTGCGTAACCGGATTTGAGCTCCCGACTTATATTTTCCGCGCGCTGGAAATTAACATTCGAGTCGCAGGCATATATTTTGCCGTTCAAGCAGGTATTTGCAGCCTGGTTAATCAAACAACGTTTTCCTTTTCGTACAAAAATATGGCTGAAATTAAAACAATTCTTTGTGTTGAAGACGATGTGGACACTTGTATGCTGCTTCAATACGTATTGAAAGATCAAGGCTTTGAAGTAGTCACTTGCGCAACATCAGAAAAAGGTTTAAAACTCGCGCGCGAAAAAGATTTTTCCGCAATTATTTTGGATCATCGTCTCGCGGATATTTCCGGGGTGGAAATCTGCCGCAAAATCAGAACCTACGATAAACAAACCCCGATTATATTTTATTCCGCATCGGCATTCCCGAAAGAACGTGAAGCCGGTTTAACGGCGGGCGCAAACGAATATCTTATAAAACCGAATGACTTCGAGCGGATTGCCGAAACGGTCAGTCGCCTGGTCAGATAAAAGGCTTTCTTAAAAGCCTTTTTCGATCCTCCCTAAAAAATCATATTTCCCCCCGCAAGCGCTCGAACGCCGCATTAACTTCCGACCTAACTTTGTTTCATTTGCAAACTAAAGTGAAAATTGTATAGTGATTTAATTATATATAGCTTGATTCTTCTCTTTCCGACAGGCACAATAAATATTTATGTCTGACGGGAAAGATATTATTAATAATCGTCACGCTTATCATGAATTCCATATTTTGGACACGTATGAAGCGGGAATCGTTCTGAAAGGAACGGAAGTTAAAAGCGTGATGGAAGCGAGAATTCAGCTAAAGGATTCTTACGTTTCGGTGCGCGACGGCGAGATATGGCTGTTTAACGCTCATATTTCGCCTTACTCTCACGGCAACAAACAAAATCACGAACCTTTGCGGACGCGCAAGCTGATGCTTCACAAACGCGAGATCGAAAAATTAGAGCGCGAAACCGTCGTCAAAGGAATGACTCTCGTTATTACGCGAATCTACTGGAAAAACGGTCGCATTAAATTTGAAATCGGCGTTGCGAAAGGCAAAAAGCTTTACGATAAGCGCGAAACCGTCAAAGAACGCACAATCGAAAAGGAAACGCGCCAACAGTTGAAAGAAAACGCGAGATAAGTTATAGATATAACAATCTTTGCGATAAAAACTTATAAGGAAATAAGAAAAACAAATGAAATCTTCAGCAATCACAGGTAATTTTACGGAAGCAAATGTAGATGCTTTAGCCATCGCCGTATTTAAGGATGAAAAAGCCGGCAGCGGAGCATTAAAGGAATTGGATAAACTGACGGGCGGACTTATTGCTTCGGTCTTAAAAGCTGAGGAATTCAAAGGCGATTCCGGGGAAATAGCATTTTTACGATTCGCCGGTAAAGGAAAAAATAAAGCCGAACGCCTTTTACTCATCGGCGCAGGCGATAAAAACGAGTTTAAAACCGCTGACGAAGCGATTATTTCCGGCACCGCAACGCGTTTCCTGAGAAAGCGCAACATTAAAAGCTTCGCTCTCTACGCTCGCGCTGAAGGTGATGCGAAGGAAGTTGCTCAATGCGCGGCTCAGGGCTTCGTCGCAAGCCAGTTCGAGCTCGATAAATACAAATCCGCCGACAAAAACGAAAAATCAGTCGATAATCTCGTTCTCTGCATCGAAGGCGCCGATCAGGCTGATGTGGAAGAAGGTTTAAGGCGCGGCGAAATCGTCGGCGAATCGATGAATTTTGCCCGCGAACTGGCGAATGAACCGCCGAATATTCTGCACCCGACCGAAATGGCGAATCGCGCGCAAAAAATGGCGAAAGAAACCGGGCTGAAATGCGAAATTCTTGATGAAGCGCAAATGGAAAAACTCGGAATGGGTTCGCTTTTAAGCGTTTCGATCGGTTCGGATCAGCCCGCGAAATTGATCGTTTTAAGATACGAGCCGAAAAAGTCGACCGGTTCGAAAAACGAGCTGCTCGCCCTCGTCGGCAAAGGCATTACGTTTGATACGGGCGGAATTTCCCTCAAACCCGGTGAAGGAATGGAGGCGATGAAATACGATATGTCGGGCGGCGCGACCGTTCTCGGAACGATGCGCGCAATCGGGCTCTTAAAGCCTTCGATTCCCGTTCTCGGCATCGTCGCGGCTGTCGAAAATATGCCTGACGGGAAAGCGACCAGACCGAGCGACGTCGTTACGGCAATGAACGGTAAAACCGTCGAGATTCTAAACACTGACGCCGAAGGACGTTTGATTCTTGCCGATGCCGTCGCTTACGCCGAAAAACAAGGCGCTACCAGAATCGTCGATATGGCGACGCTGACCGGCGCGGTGATCATCGCGCTCGGCGATGTCAACACCGGCATTATGGGTAATGACCAGGAATTGGTAGACGACATCATCGAATGCGGCAAGCGCGCCGGTGAAGATTTCTGGCAATTGCCGCTCGGAAAAGAATACAGCAAAGGAATAAAATCCGATATTGCAGACATCAAAAATATAGGTCCTTCGAGAAAAGCCGGCACGATTATAGGCGCGGCATTTATTCAGGAGTTTGTCGATAAAGCAAAATGGGCGCATCTCGATATTGCCGGAACCGCGTGGTCTGACAGCGCAAAACCGCATCAGGCGAAAGGTCCGACGGCGGTTGCGGTTCGCACATTGCTGAAACTCGTTGAGAAATCTCAATAGACATTTGAATAACATTTAAATTAATATTGGCTGGTAAATTTTCGGTTTGCCAGCCAATATTTTTTTTTGCAAAACAGCTTTCCGCAACCGTCTATTTCTGACTATAAAATTTTATTTAAATAAATAAGGACCTGAAAATGAAAAACTTTATAAACGATCTGGTTTTTGGGAAAAGCAACAAAATCAGCGGGACTATTGCCATAGTCGTTGTCGCTTTGATTGCGCTCGGCTGCACATGCGGCAAGAATTTCGATCTTTCGAACTTACAAACCGACGCCAATTCAAGCCAGCCGTCTTCCAATTCAAACCAGAAAACAACCGAAACGACTCGCGCGACAAGTGATGACGAGCTGCCTGCCAATTCCGAGCTTCAGGCTCTGGTCAAAGAAACAACTGAAGATTTTGCCGAAGCCGTTGAAAACGATGATTTTTCCGAGCTTTACTCAAAAGCGTCAAGCGATTTTCAATCGCAGTATACCGAAGCAGAAATTAAAAACGTCTTCAAAACCTTTACTGAAAAAAAAGACGTCGTCAGCCCGATTTTGAACAAAACTTCGCAGGTCGATGCGGAATTTTCTCCGGCTCCTTCGCTGCGAACCGAGAAAGGTTTAAAAATATTAGTCACCGACGGCAGTTTCCCGACCAAGCCGTACGAGGTTAAATTCGAGTACGAATACATTTGGCGCGACGGCGCCTGGAAATTATTAAAAATTCTGGTCAAAATGTAACAACAAGTTTGACGGCGATAAAAAACTCGCGTTCCGGCAGATAAATTCCCTCGCTTCCGGGCAGTTTTACGCGCGATTCCGGTAAGCATAAGCTCAAAACGGCTTAACTTTTACGGTTAAAAGCAAAGGTGGTTTTATCATCTTTGCTTTTTGTCGTTTTGAAAGCTAAACTTTTTGATGTTTTAACAAATCAAAATTTATTAATTCTATGAAAATACACGAATATCAAGGAAAGGAACTTCTGAAAACCTACGGCGTTCCGGTGCCGCGCAATATTGTCGCCCGCACGCCTGAAGAAGCCGAACAAGCTGCCAGAGAACTAGGCACTGATGTCGTCGTCGTAAAGGCGCAAATACATGCCGGCGGACGCGGCAAAGGCGGCGGCGTAAAACTCGCTAAATCGCCGGAAGAAGCGCGCTCGATTGCCGAACAGATGATCGGCATGAAGCTTGTCACCCATCAAACCGGACCGGAAGGCACTGAAGTAAAAACGCTTCTGATCGAAGAAGGTCTGCCGATCGATAAAGAGTTTTATCTCGGCATCACGCTTGACCGCACAACCGGCAGAGACGTTTTCATGGCTTCGTCGGCTGGCGGAATGGACATTGAAAAAGTAGCCGAAGAAACGCCGGAACTGATTCTTAAAGAAACCATCGATCCGAGCGTCGGGCTTCGCGGATTTCAAGCCAGAAACCTCGCTTTCGGGCTCGGCATTCCCGCCGAATTAATCGGTCAGGCAACGAAATTCATGCTCGCGCTTTACGACGCGTACCGGAAAATGGACGCGACGATCGTCGAGATTAACCCGTTTTTGCTGACCAAAGACAATCGTTTGATCGCGCTCGACGCTAAAGTCAATTTTGATGACAACGCGATGTTTCGTCATAAAGAATACGCCGAGCTGCGCGATTTGAACGAAGAAGAAAAGCTCGAAATCGAAGCCTCAAAATATGACCTTAACTATATCAAGCTCGACGGAAATATCGGTTGTATGGTCAACGGAGCCGGACTCGCGATGGCGACGATGGACATCATCAAACTGGCGGGCGGCGAACCTGCAAACTTTCTCGACGTCGGCGGCGGCGCTTCGCAGGAGCGCGTCGAAAACGCTTTCCGCATTCTGCTGGCTGACGAAAACGTCAAAGCCGTTTTAATCAATATCTTCGGCGGAATCGTGCGCTGCGATATGGTCGCGAACGGCGTTGTGGCGGCGGCGAAAAATCTCGGCGTTTCGATCCCGATCGTCGCGCGTCTAGAAGGCACGAACGTCGAAGAAGGCAAGAAAGTTTTAAGCGAATCGGGAATCAACATCCTGACCGCAAACGGAATGCGCGACGCGGCTGAAAAGGTCGTCGCGGCGGCGCAAACGAATTAGTAGGTTTTAATTTTCATTAAAAAAGCGAGTAATAAAAAAGCTTCAACACTTTTCGTTACTCGCTTTTCTTTTGCCAAACCGCAATTCACTTTCCGTTTTTTTAATAATATTCGGCGCTGATCCTGATTATTCACACAAAATTGGAAGCCGAGCTTTCGAATTCTGCTTCGGAAACCGATGAAGACGAAGAAGGCGTCAAATAGACTTTAAAAATTAAAAACAAAAGAGAAAACTTTCAAAATATTCGTTTTCTCTTTTGTTTTTAATTTCTTTGTTTTTAATTAATATTTCAATTTATCGTTAAACTTTGATGTAAATTTTCTTTCTGTATAAAAGCCACATCAAAAAGAGCCATAATAAAATGTAAGAAACCGCGTACAGCAGCGAAGCGTTTATCGGCGAAGCGATTTGCAAAAATATGTTTTTGAAAATCCAGGATTGCAGAGAAATTTGTTCGCCGCTCGCGCCCGAAACTTTTATCAAGCCTAAAATTTTTGATAAAAGCCCGGAAAAAACGTAGAGCGCAAGAGCGTTGACGCCGAAGATCACAAACGGTTTCGTCCAGAGTTTATAGCCTTTTATATCAATCAACCAGTAGCAGAACCCGAGAAAACACAGCGCGAGCCCGGTCGTGCAAACCACGTAAGAGCTCGTCCAGAGCGCCTTGTTATACGGGAAAAAGAAATTCCAAGCCCATGCCAGAGCGAGCAGCGTGACGCCGAAAAAGAATAACCCGCCGACTTTTTCCAGGTCGCTTTTTTTAGTTTTCAGCCAGATGCCGGTCAAAACGCCGGAAATCGTCGTCGCTATCGCCGGAAGCGTCGAAAGCAGTCCTTCCGGATCGTATACCTTTGCCTGTTTCCAGATGTGATTTTCGCCGAACACGATTCGATCGACGTACGCGGCAAAATTGCAGGCTTTATCGTCAATCGTCGTAATCTCGCAGCCCGGAACCGGTATCGCGCTTATTAAAAGCCAGTAAGCCAACAGTAAACCTGCTCCGATAAAAGCGAGCTGTTTCCAATCGGTATGCAGAAAGATAATCGAAGTTATCAGGTAGCAAACGGCGATTCGCTGCAATACGCCGGGAATTCTCAAGTTTGCGAAATCGAAGTACGGGAAAGCGGCAAGAAAAAGTCCGAGCAGAAAAATTGTCGCCGAGCGCCGAAATATTTTTAGATAAACCGCATTGGTGACGCCGACCTCGACGCGTTTTCCGAGAGCGATTGGAATCGCTATGCCGACGATAAAAAGAAAAAACGGGAAAATATAATCTGTCGGCGTGATTCCGTGCCATTCGGCGTGTTTAAGCGGCGAATAAATCGCGCTCCAGGTTCCGGGATTATTGACCAGAACCATTCCGGCAATTGTAATCCCTCGAAAAACGTCGAGCGATAAAAGTCGTGTTTGTTTAGCTTCTTCTGCCATTTTAAAAGTTAGAATAAAACAATTTCCAAGCAATTTATCAACAATGCTCAATACATACAATAAATAAACGAAACTAAACGGAATTTTTCTTTAAGCCAATAAAGACTTCCGCGAAAATTTGCATTTATTTGTATTTGTTTGACTAACCAACTGTCAAATAAACGAACTTTTACCACCCGCTTCGTTCGCGCAGATTCGCGATATGCGCCGCGTGATGCCTGCCGTGCCAGTCATACAGACCGAGCATATTTTCAAGCGACCATTCGCCGGTTTCCGGATGAATCAATTTTCTTTTAAAATCCTCGTCGCTCATCGATTCGAGCAAAACAGCCCAGCGCGCATGCACGCCTTCGATTATTTTCAGCGAAACTTCCGGCGGCATCAAACTATCGCTTAATTCCGCCCAGCGATCTTCGTGATAAGGGCGAATCGTCGGCGCATCTTCGGTCAAAGCGAGCTTAAAACGGCAATACGAATTCAGATGCGAATCGGCGATGTGATGAACGGTCTGTCGAACAGTCCAGCCGCCGGGTCGATACGGCGTATCGAGCTGCTCCGTGTTTAAGTCTGCGATTGCTGAATTTATATATTCCGGCAAATCCCTGATCGAACGGATATACGCCCGCCGCAGTTCGGGCGTAATTTGCCGGGCGGGATCGTATTTTCCGATCGGAAATTTCAGATCATTCGTCATCGCTTCGATATTCCCCGTAATAATTTTCAAACCTTGTAAATTCCTTCAAAAACGCGAGCTTTACGGTTCCGGTCGGACCGTTTCTCTGCTTGGAAATCACCAGTTCGGCGATCCCTGCGTTTTCTTCGGTCGGTTTGTAATAATCTTCGCGATAAATAAACGCGACGACGTCGGCGTCCTGCTCGATCGAACCGGATTCGCGCAGATCGGACATCATCGGTTTCGGCGGGTTACGAGCTTCGGGCGCGCGCGAAAGCTGGGAAAGCGCGATGACCGGGACGTTCAGTTCTTTTGCCAGCGCCTTTAATTCTCGCGAAATCTGCGAGACTTCCTGCTGTCTTGATTCGGTGCGCTTCGAGCCCGACATCAGCTGCAAATAATCGACGACGATCAAATCGAGCTTTTTCTGTTCGGCAAAAAGGCGGCGGGTTTTTGCGCGCATTTCCAAAACGGAAATTCCCGCCGTGTCGTCGATAAAAATCTTGGCTTCCGACAAAGTGCCGATCGCTTCCGCCAGTCTTCCCCATTCATCGCGCGTTAAATAACCGGTTCTGAAACGATGCGCGTCAACTTTCGCTTCGGAACTGATCATTCGCATAACCAGCTGTTCTTTCGACATTTCAAGCGAGAAAACAGCGACGACCGCGCCTTCGAGCGTCGCCGCATTTTGCGCGAGCGTCAGGCACAAAGCCGTTTTACCCATCGAAGGACGCGCGGCGATGATAATCAAATCGGTTTTCTGCAAACCGGAAGTTTTCTCGTCCAGATCGCGAAATCCGGTCGATAATCCGGTCAGCGCGTGGCTTTCGCGCTTTGCGTATTCCTGCACTTTCGCCAGAACGGTTTCGGCGATCGGCTGAATATGCGAAAAACCCTGTCGTGTTCGTTCTTCGGCGAGCGCGAAAATCATCGATTCGGCGTGATCTAAAATATTCGCGGCTTCGTCTTCTTCCGAGAGAGCTTCGCTTGTAATCTGGTTACAGACTTTTATCAGATTGCGAACCATCGATTTGTCGCGGACGACCTTGATATATTCCTGCAAATCCGAGAAATGCGGCAGACCGTAAGTTAGATTGGCGATGGCGGCAATTCCGCCGATCGATTCGAGCGCGCCTTCCTTTTTCAGTTCTTCGCCGATCAAAATCGGATCGATGCGTCTCGACGATTCAAAAAGCGCGAGCATCGCTTTGTAGATGCGGCGATGCAGCGGCGAATAAAAGTCATCGGTTTTAAGCAACTCAATAGCCTGGGTGATGAGCGCGTTGTCGAGCAGAATAGCGCCTAATATAACGCGCTCGCTGTCTTCGCTCGAAGGCAGCGGGCGTTCTAAAAATTGTTCGCGCCGGTATTCCGGATTTGGTGTTGCCATTTGTTGATCTGTCGGTAAAAGATGTTCGGAAATTACCCGCAGATAATCCTGTTTTATTGATTATTGAATTTTTATTGAATAAAAAAGACTGCAAGTCAATAGATAAACTTGCAGTCTTTGATAATACTACCAACCGAAATATCTGACAAAGATTTTGAGTCGAAATTTTTACAATTTTACTCGTTGCCAGTCGTTTCGGCGGTTTCAGCCGGAGCTTCGGTTGCAGGAGCTCCGCTTGCCGGCGAATCGGCTGCGGCGGCTGCGCCTTCGGCTTTTACGCTGACCGGAACCTGTAGAGAAACTTCGCGATGCAGCTTAATGCCGATCGTAAAATCTCCGGTTTCCTTGATCGCGTCTTTCATCACAATGCGGCGGCGGTCGATTTCATAACCTTTCGCGCGCAGCGCTTCGGCGATGTCCATCGTTGTAACCGAACCGAAAAGAGTTCCGTGTTCACCGGCGCGGCGTTCAAACGATAATGCGATATCGCGCATTTGATCGGCTTGCGCTTCGGCGGTCGATTTTTCGGTTGCCGCTTTTTTAAGAAGCGCTTCGCGTTCCTGCTCGATTTGTTTTAAGTTTCCTTTTGTCGCCAAAGTTGCAAAACCCTGCGGTAAAAGGTAGTTTCGTGCATAACCGGCTTTAACCTTAACGATTTCGCCGCGTCCGCCGACGTTATCCACATCTTCGCGTAAAAGAATTTTTGTACTTGCCATAATTTTGAAAATCTCCTATTTAGTCCGCTACGAACGGCAACAAAGCCATTGCGCGCGCGCGTTTGATCGCTTTGGCGATTCGGCGCTGGTCTTTGGCGGAAATACCGGATATGCGGCGCGGCATAATTTTTCCGCGTTCGGGAATATACTGCTTTAAATAATCAACGTCTTTCCAATCTACATAGTCTGGAACGACCTGGCGCGGACGGCGACGCTGAAAACGACGAGGCATTTTTTCTGCGAATTCCTGATCAATGCCCGTATCAATATCTCTAACTTCTGGTGTATCTCTTTCGTATTCTGCCATTTTTAACTCCGTATTATTGATTTACTGGGCATTACTTGCCGTGTCTGCTTCATTCTGATCGTTGCTCGGTTTATTGCGGAATGAGGCGCGTTTGGATGCTTTGTTTTCGCGTTTGTTGCGTTTTTTGTCCGCAGCTTTGCGATCTTCATCGACACGAACGGTCATATAACGCAGGATAGCGTCGTTTACGCGCATTCTGCGCTCGATTTCAGCGATTTCCTGTCCCGAACCTTCGATTTCAAATAAGACGTAATAGCCTTCTTTCTTTTTGTTAATCGGGTAGGCAAGACGGCGGCGACCGATATCGTCTGTTCTGACAATCGTTCCGCCTTCGTTCTGCACAAGAGTTGTGACCGTTTCGTTAACTTTTCCTACTACATCATCCGCCGTTTCCGGATCGGCGATATACATTACTTCGTATGTTCTGTTTGCCAATTTCTTATCCTCCTTTTGGCTTTCGAGCCGCAATATATTGAAAATTGCAGCAAGAAGGGGTTTTTTATTAAAACCGGGCGGCGAAAAGCACATTAAAACTTTTCACTCGCCGGTTTTCGTTATTAGTTAAACTGCGCCATCGCCTTTTCAACGCCGCTTGAAATAACGGCGCGAACCGCTTCGGCGCTTTTCTCTAAAACTTCTTCAATCGTTTCCATTTCGGTTTTGGAAAATTTTTCCAAAACAAAATTTTTCGTGTTACTGATCGAATGTTCCGGCTGAATACCAATCCGAAGCCGTATAAATTCGTCGTTTCCGAGACAGCTTATAATCGATTTCAAACCGTTGTGACCGCCGGCGGAGCCTTTTCCGCGAAGCCGGAGCGTGCCGACGGGCAAAGCCAGATCATCGGTTACGACGATCAGCTTTTTCGCCGTTCGCTCTGATTTCCTGAGCAGGCAGTTTATCGATTCACCGCTTAAATTCATAAAAGTCTGCGGTTTCACAAGTTCTGCTTTTTGCCCTTCGATTTCAGCGCGTCCGATCAAGGCGCGGCATTCTTCGCGCTTGACCTGCGTTTGCACCTCGCGCGCCAAATTATCAATCAGCATAAAGCCTAGATTGTGGCGCGTTCGCTCGTACTGCGTGCCCGGATTTCCAAGCCCGACGATCAGCCAATTTTTATCGGAAAGCGCGTCTGTAATCATTTGAAAAATATATCTTTGAATCGCCTTCCGTAAAAAATTATGCTTTATCTTCGCCCGGCTGATCGACCAATTCCGGTTCGCCTGCAGATCCGGTTTGCGGTTCGAGTTCTTCTTCTTTAATGAGAACGATGGAAGCCAAAACGGTTTCCGCGTCTTCTTGAACTTCGATTCCTTTGCCGAATTCTACATCCGAAACGTGAATTGATTCGCCGACATTCAAGTTGGTCACGTCAATTTCAATGGCGTTCGGCGTATTTGCCGGTTCGCACAAAACCTTGATTTCATGCAAGGGCTGATTTAATACGGCGCCTTCTTCGGCAAGACCCGCCGCTTCGCCGATAAGATGAACCGGTACGGTCATTTCAATTCTCTCGCCTTTAGCAAAGCGACGTAAATCGGCGTGAACGAGGCGACCGTGAATGGAATCGATCTGGCGATCCTGAAAAATCACGTCAACCAAGCCTTCATTTGCCACGTCGATTGAAAACACGGTGTTAACGCCGGTTTCGGTTCGCAAAATAGCAGCTAAATCTTTCAATTCGGCGCTTAATGCTACGCTTTCAGTGCCGCCGCCGTAAATCACGACCGGTACTTTGCCTTGCTGGCGCATCCGACGCGAATCGTTTTTTCCGCGACCTTCTCTTTTTTCTGCTTTTACAGTAAATTTGTCTGCCATAACTTTATTGAGTAAAAATTAAAAATTAGAAATGCAAAATAAATCCTATCTAATTTTTAATTTTGCATTTTTAATTAAATAAAAAGTGATGAAACGCTGGTTTCATCGTGTATTGATCTGATAGCCGAAGCCAACAATTTATCGACGTTCAGCACTTCTATCCGGTTTTCGGCTCGAAGCGCTTCGCCTTTTTCGCACAACGGAATCGAGTTTGTGACGATAACTTTTTTAATATGCGAGGCGGAAATGTTATCAATCGCTCCGCCGGAAAATACCGCGTGCGAGAAACACGCGTAAATTTCCTTTGCGCCGTTTTCGTGCAGCGCTTTTGCAACTTTGCAAATCGTGCCGCCCGTGTCGCACATATCGTCAACTATCAAACAGTTTTTGCCGCGAACATCGCCGACGACGTTCATCACTTCAGCCACGTTCGCTTTTTCGCGGCGCTTATCGACCAGAGCCAATCCGGCATCGAGGCGTTTCGCATAAGCTCGGGCGCGCTCGGCTCCGCCCGTGTCCGGCGCGACGACAATTAAATTTTCAATCGGATTATGCTGAAAATATTCAACAAAAACCGGAGCGGCGTATAAATGATCGACCGGGATATCAAAAAATCCCTGAATCTGCGAAGCGTGCAAATCAACGGTTAAAACCCTGTGAGCTCCGGCTTTCGTAATCAGATTCGCGATCAATTTTGCCGCGATCGGAACGCGCGGGCGATCTTTTTTATCAGAGCGCGCGTAACCGAAATATGGAATTACCGCCGTAACTCTTTCCGCCGAAGACCGGACGAAAGTGTCGATCATAATCAGAAGTTCCATTAAATTCTGATCCGTCGGCGGACATGTCGGCTGAATTATGAAAACGTCCATTCCGCGGATGTTCTCGCCGATTTGAAAATTAAACTCTCCGTCGGAGAATCTGTCGGTAGTCGATTTACCTAAATCACAACTTAATTGCCGACAAATATCTTCGGCTAATAAACGATGCGCATTGCCCGAAAAAACTTTGATGCTGCCCGGAACACTCATTCAGTTTCAGATTTTAAATTATCGATTCCGGATGCCGAATTTTTATATTTTTTATAAAAAACAAATTCGTCAGCCCGAACCTCGTATAAATATTAAATAAAAAACGAGCAACTTTATTGCAAAAATTGCTCGTTCCGATTAAAAAATGGCTGGGGCGAAAGGATTCGAACCTATGAATGCCGGAACCAAAAACCGGTGCCTTACCACTTGGCTACGCCCCAATACAAAAATTTTCAGAAACTAATCGGAAGCAAACCGGTCCACTAATTTTAGTGATTCGCGGTATTCGTTCCGCGAAACGGTTGCTACGGCAAACTTTCGCCAGTTTGTTTCGTTCTCAAGGGCTTTTAATGTCGCTTGCCGTGTTTCTTCTTTATCAAAGATTGCGAAAACGCTTGCTCCGCTTCCGCTTAAGTTAGCCTGGATTGCTCCGCATCTCAGAAGTTTTTCTTTGACGCGCTCAATTTCGGGCTGAACTGCGAAAACACTCGGTTCAAAATCGTTTTTCAACTGTGCCTGAGACGAACTGAAATTTTCAGCTTCATTTCGGCAAATTTTGAGAATACTTTTTGAGTCAAGCTTTGTCAAGTGAGGCGCGTTGAGCCGGGCGAAGGCGTCGCGCGTCGAAACGTCTATCGACGGGGTTATAATTAATAGAAATTTTTCTCGGGCGTCATTTACCGGCGTAATCTCGGTTCCTCGCCCGGCTCCGAGCGCCGTTCCGCCGTAAAAGAAAAAAGGAACGTCCGAGCCGATTGCTCTGCCGATCTCCGTTAAAATTTCAAGCTTTAAATTTAACTTCCAAAGCTTTGCCAGCCCCATCAGCGCGACAGCCGCGTTTGACGAGCCGCCGCCGAGACCGCCGGGCGCGGGAATACGTTTTTCCAGGTGAATTGCCGCGCCGCTTTTCAACGCATATTTTTCGCCCAGAACTTTTGCCGCCCTGACAATGAGATTTGTTTCATCGACGGGAACGGACGAATTACTGCACGTCAAAGTAATTTCCTTTGATTCGGAAAAAGTTAAATCGTCGCGCAGCGAAACGGTTTGAAAAAGCGTGCAAAGCTCGTGGAACCCGTCTTCGCGTTTGCCTAAAACGCGAAGATACCAATTAATCTTGGCAAACGATGGCAGCGTAAAAGAATTATCCGGCACGGCTAAAGCATAAAAAATGCTTTTGTTTACGGCAAGCGATAAAAAACGAAATGTGAAAAACCAGTAACTGAAAGCGGACAATTGAAAAAAAAGTTGAGCCGTTGAATATAAAAAACTTCATTTATCATTCGTTTTCCACTTTTCACTTTCCACTTTCCACTTTTCACTTTTCACTTTTCACTTTTCACTATTTCAAAATAAATACCTGGGTTAAATAATAAGTGCCTTCTTCGGTTACGGCGATTCCGATGGCTGATTGCCGCCATTCTTTGTTCAGAAGATTTTGCTTGTGCTTGGGCGACTGCATCCAGCGTTCGACGGCGAATTCGATCGGCTGCTCGTAGCCCCGGTTATAAGCGATATTTTCGCCGATCGCGCGCCATCGGTTTAAGCCTATCTTATCGGCGCGCTCGCTGACGTCCGAGCCGTCGTTTCCGGAATGGCTGAAAAATTTATTTTTTGCCATATCCTGCGAATGAAGCCGCGCGACTTTTGCGACCTGCTCATTCCATTCGAGCGGTTCCAAGCCTTTTTCGCGCCGTTTTTCATTAATCAGGTTAAACGCCTCGCGCTCAAGTTCGAAAACCGTTCGCGGCGAAGAATTTTTTAATTTCGCTTTATCTTTATCGACAATAATTCGCGGGCGCGAAATGTTCGTGTTTTTATCGTTGAAATGATTTAATGTTGAATTAAAATTGATTGCCGAAAATCCGGTTTGCGCTTTTAAATCTGCGGATATCGCAGCAAACAAAAAGAATATCAGACAAAAATAGACGGGAAATTTCATTTATGACCTCACTTCGGCAGCCGGATTGTTTCAAAAAAAGAAACTCCAAAGCTTTGCAGTTGTTTTTGCAGGCTAACGCAAAAGCCATCCGCCCTTTTCGGATAAGGTTCGAATAAGTTTTAGTTGATTCGATGTATGCAGTTGCAGAATCACAAAGATTTGCTATTAATTGAAAATTTCCAATCGTTGGATAATTCCATAAAACACTTCAAAACAAGGTAGAATTTGTCAGGAAAAGTTATTATATTTTTGTTTCTACTTACTAACGGGCAAAAAACTGTTACTTACAAGTAAATTATGAAAACAAAACACGTTCTATTTCTCTTATTGCTTTCGTCTTTTTTATTCGCCTGCGAAACCGATGTAGTCAGCAATCAAAACGCGGCGGCAACGAACGCGACGCCGATGACTAAACCGGTTTTGACCGAAAAAGGCGTTTACACGGCTGAACTCGTCACAACTCCTTCGGAAGTGAAAGCCGGGGAAAAAACCGATTTAACTTTTATCGTTAAAAATCCCGGCGGTGAAAAAATTAAGGATTTGCAGATTGTTCACGAAAAACCGATGCATCTTTTGATTGTTTCAAACGATCTGGACGAATTTTATCACGAGCACCCGGAAGCGCAGGCTGACGGCAGCTACAAAGCTTCTTTTACCTTTCCGAACGGCGGCGGTTATAAACTTTACACGGATTTCACGCCGTTCGATTCGAAACAGGTCGTTCACGATTTCGCGTTAAACGTCGGCGGAAACGCGCGCGCGGCAAAACCTCTGGTTCCCGACGCGAACTTTGAAAAAACCGTCGAAAATTTGCGCGTCGTTATGAAACCGGACGGCAACCCGGAATCGGACAAAGAAATGATGCTTTCGTTTAATGTTTATGACGCGGCGACCAATCAGCCCGTCACCGATCTGGAAAACTATCTCGGCGAAAAAGCTCATTTCGTCGTCGTCAGCAAAGATTTACAGGAATTTGTTCACGCGCATCCGATGTCGACCGACAATGCGAAAGCCGCCGAACACTCGCACGCTTCGGCAACCGGACACGCGGGCGACGATAAAATGGCAAATCCGGCTGCGGCGGCAACCGTTTCGGCGCATATTACATTTCCGACCGCTTCGGTTTACAAAATCTGGGCGCAGTTCAAACGCAACGGGAAAGTTATCACAGTTCCGTTTACTGTTGACGTAAAACAAGGCGCCGAACAAAAAGGCATCGATACGACAAACGTGAAAATTCCGGAAGGCGCGTTTAAGATCGTCGTCAGCAAAGACGGATTTACGCCGCAGGAAATTTCATTTAAGCAGGGACAGCCTTTAAAACTGGCTTTTTACCGCGCCGACACGGAAAACTGCGCGAGCGAAGTGGTTTTCAAAGATTTAAATATCAAAAAGAAACTGCCGCTCGGCGAAGTCGTCACCGTCGACGTTCCGACCGACAAAGCCGGAGAATTTTCATTCGCCTGCGGAATGGATATGTATAAAGGCAAAGTTATCGTTCAATAAAAATGCAGAAAGAATCAATGAAAATGCGGAAAAAATTATGATGACCGCCAGCGTTTTAGCAAAAAATGTCGATGTTCCGATTTATACGGTTCGTCATTACACGCGCATCGGGCTGCTTCAGCCTTCACGGCAAACCAGCAACGGCTACAAGATTTACAAGCCGTCCGATGCCGTTCGCCTCCGCTTTATTCTCGCCGCCAAGGAGCTGGGTTTTACCCTTGCGGAAATCACGCAAATCCTCGACAAAGCCGAACACGGAAACTCGCCCTGCCCGTCGGTAAGAAAAATCATCGTTCACCACATCGAAGAAAATCGCCGCAAAATCAAAGAGCTGCAAAAACTTCAAAAGAAAATGGAAAACGCTTTGAAAAACTGGTCGAATATGCGCGATTCGATGCCTGACGGAACGTCCGTTTGTCATTTAATCGAGTCAGTCGCCGAAATTGAAAAATAACGCTTGACCTGACACTCGCTGATAAGTTGTAGAATGTTTATAGATCGGTTTTACCAAAGGAAATTATGAATCATAAACATTCTACAACAAGCGAAAAAACAAGCGAAAATTTTATAGATCCGATATGCGGAATGAGCGTTTCGGCGGAAACGGCGGCTGGCGTTTTGCGGCATAACGGCGAGACGATTTATTTTTGCTCTGAAAGCTGTCTGGAAACTTTCAAAAGAAAAAACAACATTTCCGACTCATCGCAGAACGCTCACGCCGACGCGCGCGTTCATTCTCACGACGTTATGCGCGAAGACAAATCCGGCAGCGAGATCGACCCGATTTGCGGAATGACGGTAAATCCGGCGACCGCCGCCGGGAGCTTTAATCACGAAGGCAAAAATTATTATTTCTGCTCGAAAGGCTGCCTGCAAAAATTTATTAATCAAACGAACGGCGTTCCGGCGAGCGGATTCGTTCAGCTCGGGCGCGCAAGGCAAACCGTCGCGCACGGCGAAATGACGGCGACTCCGGGCGGTGAATTTATCGACCCGGTTTGCGCAATGTCGGTTGAGCCGGAAACTGCCGCCGGAAAACACGAATACAAAGGTGAAACTTATTATTTTTGCTCGGTCGGCTGCTTAAATAAATTCAAACAAAACCCGGCGAATTTTCTTGAAAATAAAAAAGAAGAAACAAAATCGGCGGCGAGCGAAGGCGTTGAATACACGTGCCCGATGCACCCGGAAATCATCCAGATCGGTCCCGGTGCTTGTCCGAAATGCGGAATGGCGCTCGAGCCGAAAACCTTTACGCTCGATGACGCGCCCGACCCGGAATATCTCGATATGAAGCGGCGCTTCTGGATTTCAGCCGTTTTAACGCTGCCCGTTTTTGTTCTGGCAATGGCTGAAATGCTGCCGAATTTTCACGCCGTTGTCTCTCCGCGCGTTTCTTTATGGATTCAATTTGTATTGGCAACGCCCGTTGTGCTTTGGGGCGGTTTCCCGTTTTTCGTTCGGGGCGTTCAATCGATAAAAAATGCGAGCCCGAATATGTTTACGCTGATCGCCATCGGCACGGGCGCGGCTTATCTGTTCAGCCTTTTCGCCTTATTTTTCCCGCAAATGTTCCCGGCTTCGATGCGCGGCGAACATACAGGATTAATCGCCGCATATTTTGAAGCGGCGGCTGTTATCACGACGCTCGTTTTGCTCGGGCAGGTTTTGGAATTAAGAGCCAGAAGCCAGACTTCGAGCGCGATCAAAGAACTTTTAGGACTCGCGCCGAAAACCGCGACCGTCGTTTTCGATGACGGCAGCGAAGCTGAAATTCCGCTTTCGGATTTGCAGGTCGGCGCAAAGCTTAGAATAAAAGCCAACGAAAAAATCCCGACCGACGGCGTAATTATCGAAGGCGAAACGTCGATTGACGAATCGATGGTGACGGGCGAACCGATTCCCGTCGAAAAATCCGCCGGCGACAAAGTTATCGGCGGAACGATCAACGGCAGCCGGACGGTGACGATGCGGGCTGAAAAAGTCGGCAGCGAAACGCTTCTCGCGCAGATCGTGCAAATGATCGGGGAAGCCCAGCGCTCGCGCGCTCCGATTCAAAGGCTGGCTGATGTGGTTTCGGCGTATTTCGTTCCGATAGTTATTCTGGTGGCGATTGCCGCTTTTGTCGTCTGGATGATTTTCGGTTCGTTTACGTACGCGATCGTCGCGGCGGTTTCGGTGCTGATTATCGCCTGCCCGTGCGCTCTCGGCTTGGCGACGCCGATGTCGATCATGGTCGGAACCGGGCACGGCGCAAAACACGGCGTGCTGGTAAAAAAAGCCGAAGCGCTCGAAATCCTGGAAAAAATAAACACGCTCGTCGTCGATAAAACCGGAACGCTGACCGAAGGAAAACCGCGTTTGCAAACGGTTGTTTCATTTTCCGAAAAAACCGAAAAAGAGCTTTTGAAGTTAGCCGCAAGTCTTGAAAAAGCGAGCGAGCATCCGCTTGCCGAAGCCATTATCAAAGGCGCGAAAGAAAGAAATATCGAGACGGTAAAGGTTGAAAACTTTGAATCCGCAACCGGAAAAGGAATCACCGGGAGAATCGGCGGCGCGGAAATAAAAATCGGCAGCGATAAAATTCTGTCCGGCGTAAATATTGAACCGGATGTATATGCAAAAGCCGAAGAAATGCGGGCTCAGGGTCAAACGGTAATGTTCATCGTTTCCGGCGGCAAAATCGACGGCTTGCTCGGCGTCGCCGACACGATAAAAGAATCGGCAAAAGCGGCGATTGATGAATTGAAACGGCAAAACATCGAAGTCGTGATGATGACCGGAGACAACGAGAAAACCGCTTCGGTCGTCGCGCGAAAACTCGGAATAGAAAAGGTTTTCGCAGACGTTTTGCCGGCTGAAAAAGCGCAGAAAGTTAAACAGTTGCAGGAAAGCGGAAAAATCGTCGCGATGGCTGGCGACGGAGTGAACGACGCGCCCGCGCTTGCCCAGGCGGAAATCGGGATCGCGATGGGAACCGGAACCGACGTTGCCATCGAATCGGCTGACATAACGCTTTTGAAAGGCGATTTGCGCGGCATTCTGCGGGCGAGAAACTTATCGAAAGCGACAATGCGAAACATCCGGCAAAACTTGTTTTTCGCGTTTATTTACAACATCATCGGCGTGCCCGTAGCGGCGGGCGTGCTTTACCCGGTTTTCGGACTTTTGCTCAGCCCGATGATCGCGAGCGCGGCGATGACCTTTAGTTCGTTTTCGGTGATTATGAACGCTCTGCGTTTGAGAAATATTAAATTATAACGGCAAAAATATTTCTAAAAGAATATTAATTCCCTTTTTCGACTCTGTGAACTCTGCGCTCTCTGTGGCAAAATATTTTAATGAATAAAATGGCACTGGCAATTCACGGGGGCGCCGGAACGATTCTGAAGTCCCTGATGACCGAGGAACTGGAACTGGAATATAGAAACGGTCTGCGAAACGCGCTTGAGATCGGTTGGGGTATTCTGCAAAAAGGCGGGAACGCGCTCGAAGCGGTCGAAGCGGCTGTCTGCGAGCTTGAAAACTTCCCGCTTTTTAACGCCGGGCGCGGCTCGGTTTTCACTCACGACGGCAAAAACGAGATGGACGCCGCGATTATGGACGGCAAAACGCTTGATGCGGGAGCGGTCGCTTTTGTAAAAAACATCAAGAATCCGATCATGCTTGCGCGTCTTGTGATGGAAAAAACCGCGCATATTCTGCTTGCCGGCGACGGCGCGAATCGTTTCGCGCGCGAAATGGAGCTCGAAATCGCCGACGACGCTTATTTTTACACCGAGCATCGCTACCAGCAATTATTAAAAGCGCGCGACGAAGGCGTCGTGCAGCTCGATCACACGGTTGAAGAGCCGGAACTGGTTGAAGGCGCAACGTTTCCGGACGAAAAGAAATTCGGAACGGTCGGCGCCGTCGCCTGCGATTCAAACGGCAATCTCGCCGCCGCCACTTCAACCGGCGGAATGACCAACAAAAAATACGGTCGCATCGGAGACACGCCGATCATCGGCGCGGGAACTTATGCCGAAAATCAAACGTGCGCTGTAAGCTGCACCGGACACGGCGAGTTTTTTATGGCGGGCGTCACGGCTTACGACGTGGCGGCGCGTATGAAGTATAAAAATATCGACATTGTAAAAGCCGCTGAAGAAACCGTCGAACATTTAACGAAAATCGGCGGCGAAGGCGGCTTTATCGCGGTCGATTCCTTCGGAAACGTCGCGATGCCCTTTAATTCCGAGGGTATGTACCGGGGTTTTGTAACTTCGTCAGATGAATTAACCGTCAAAATTTACCGCAATTAATATTTTATTTAAATTGAATCGGCAGATATTAATGAAACACAAAAATACGCCCGCGAAAGAGGCGAGAAACGCGAAAAAAGAAGATAACCTTCTAACATTTCGCGTATTTCGCGCACCTTGCGGGCGTAAATTCTTAAACCAAAAATTTTAAGGTTTAAGCTATCGCGTTCAAAGCATTAACTTCATCGCGAAGTTTATTGATGATAGAAAGATCATTCGGAACGCCGTCGCCGAGAACGACCACGAGCTCGCCCGGTTCCGCCTGTTTTACGGCTTGGCGAATCGCGTCCATACTTTCCGGAATAATGTTTATCTGCGTATCTTTTCCAGCTTCTTTAATTCCTTCCTGCAAAATTCGATACATCTGCTGTTCGTCGCGACCGCGCAGATAATTGCCCCGGCGAATAATCACGTTGTTGAAATGTTTGCCGCAGAGCCTTCCCATTTCCCGAAGGTCTTCGTCGCGACGGTCGCCTGTGCCGTTTAACACGACTGTTTGCTGATAAAACGGCAGCTGTTGGATGAATTTCTGCAAAGCCGTCAAACCCGCAGGATTATGCGCGTAATCAATTAAAACGGTGGCGTTTCCGACTTCAATAAAGTTGAGACGTCCGGGCGTTTGCGCCGTTCCGGCGGTAAATGTCGTTAAACCGACGCGGATATCCTCAATCGAAATGCCGTGAACGAAACAAGTCAGAGCCGCCGCCAGGGCGTTTTGAATCATAAACTCGGCGCGCCCGCCGTAAGTCGATGGAATATTCGCCACGCGCTCGACGCGGACTTTCCATTTACCTTTCAAAAGCGTGATGTAACCGTTTTCATAAATACACGATAAACCGCCTTTTCTCGCGTGTCTCTGGATTCTTTCGTTGTCTTCGTTCATCGCAAAATAAACGCATTTGCCGTCAACCAGCCTGCGCATATCGTAAACGTGATCGTCTTCGGCGTTCAGCACGGCGAAACCGCGACGCGAAACGCTGCGCGGCACGACGGATTTTACGCGCGCCAGATCTTCCAGAGAATTTATGTCTTTTAATCCGAGATGATCGGCAGAGATATTTGTGACAACGGCAATATCGCTGTAGTCATATCCAAGACCGGAACGAATAATTCCGCCGCGTGCCGTTTCTAAAACCGCGACCTGAACCGAAGGATCTTTCAAAACGAGCTGAGCCGAAACCGGTCCCGTATTGTCGCCGGTGACGATTTGATTGTTTTGAATATAAGTTCCGTCTGTCGTCGTAAACCCTACAACGCAGCCGCTGCCGCGAATGATATGCGAGATAAGCCGCGTCGTCGTCGTTTTCCCGTTTGTTCCGGTAATGGCGATAATCGGGATGCGCGAAGATTTTCCAGCCGGAAACAACATATCGACGACGTGTTCGGCAACGTTTTTCCCGATGCCTTCCGACGGCGCGAGATGCATTCGGAAGCCGGGCGCGGCGTTGATTTCAATAATGCCGCCGCCGTTTTCCGTTAAAGGCTCCGAGACGTTCGGCGCCATCACGTCGATTCCCGCAATGTCCAGACCGACGATTTTCGCGATGCGCTCGAAAAGAAACACGTTTTCCGGATGCGTTTCATCGGTGCGGTCAATCGCCGTTCCGCCGGTTGAAAGATTGGCGGTCGATTTTAAATAAAAGATTTCGTCTTTTTTCAAAACCGTTTCGAGCGTGTATTTTTTCGCTTCGAGCAGCGATCTCGTCTGCGAATCGATCGTGATCAAAGTTAAAACCTTTTCGTGACCGTAGCCGCGAAGCGGATTTTCGTTTTCCTTGTCGATCAGCTGCTGGATCGTGCTGACGCCGTCGCCAATCACGTGTGCCGGAGTTCTTTCGGCAACGGCGACCAGTTTGTTATCGATGACAAGCGCGCGAAAGTCCGCGCCGTACAGCATTTTTTCGACGATCACGCGGCTGGAATATTCTTTGGCTTTATGAAACGCTTCGCGCACTTCTTCAATCGAATTGAGATTGATCGAAGCGCCTTTTCCGTGGTTTGCGTCGAGCGGTTTGACGACGATCGGAAACCCGATCGACTCGACGACTCTTTCGAGCTCGTCTTCATGGCGAATCTGAGAACCTTTCGGAACAGGAACGCCCATTTCGCCGAGAAGCTTTTTCGTAGCCGCTTTGTTTCCGGCGATATCTACCGAAATCATATTTGTTTTATCGGTAGTCGTTGCCTGTATGCGGCGCTGGTTGATGCCGTAGCCGAGCTGTATAAGCGCCTGATCGTTAAGCCTGATATAAGGAATTCCGCGTTTTTCGGCTTCTTCGACAATCGAAGCGGTGCTCGGACCGAAACGAACGTCTTCGCGTATCTCGCGCATCTCCTGAATTTCATCGGCGAGAGTTTTCTTTATCTCGTCAAGCGGTTTGCCCTCCGCTAAATCCAGAAATAGACGCGTAGCGCCGCGCGCCGCGTAACGCCCGACTTCTTCCTCTATATAACTGAAAACAACATTGTAAATTCCTCTTTCGCCCGTTTCCCTTGTTCGTCCGTAACCGACATCCATACCGGCGAGCGTTTGCATTTCGAGCGCGAAATGCTCGATCACATGACCAGCCCATGTGCCCGACTCAACGCGGCGGAAAAAACCGCCTTCTTCCTGATAGCTGCATCCGTGCGTATTGAGCGAAGGAAGAACTTCTTTCAAACGCTCATAAAAGCCTTCAATTTTATTCGTCGGCTTGTCCTCGTAAGCTTCGATATCGAGGCGCATAATAATCAGCTTTTTCCAATAACCGCTCCAGTAATTCGGTCCCCTCAGTGTTCTAATATCAAGAATTTTCATATTTGTTTAAAGGTCAATTGTAAAAGACTCCCGCAAATTCAGTATGTAACTTAAATAACAAAATGAATAAATATATTTGATTACAAAATATTTTTTTTATTCGATATCCGGCAACAAAAACTCGTTCGGAGGCTGCAGCGGATGACGCGCGAAATAATCGTAGACGAGACCGTCGCCGAGAATATGCAGCTGCACCCCGCAAACGCTGAACGATTGATGATCGTTAACTTCGGCAATTTCGTTATAAGTAATCTGCGAACCGTCGACAATTGTGACCGTCCCTTGTCCAAATACTTCTAAAACTCCTTCGTTGTCTAAAATAATTGCAGTGTTTTCATCAATCCCGATGCCGAGATTGTAAGGGTTATATGAGACCGCGGTTATCAGGCGGCTGATTCGTCCGCGCTCTGTAAAATGCTGGTCGATAATGACGTTTTTCAGCAACCCGAGTCCGGGCGAAAGCCGCACGCTGTTTTTCTGCGGATGCGGCGTCGATTCGCCGCGAACGATCATAGAATGACTCATTCCGGCGGCGCCCGCGCTGGTTCCGGCTAAAACAATATTTGTCTCGGCGGTCAGCTTTCTGAGCTTCTGCGAAAACTTTGTGCCGCCGAGAATCGAAACGAGCCGCATCTGGTCGCCGCCCGTTATAAACACGCCGGTTACGCCGTCGAGCAAAGCTTCGGCATCGGCATTAAAAACGTCCTGACGCGAAGTGGCGCGCAGCACACGCGGATTGGCAACGCCCAGACGCCTGAACGCCTGAACGTAAATATCCGCCGCGAATTCGGGAAAATCCGATGCGACCGGGACAATTAAAATATCGGCTTTTTCTCCGCCTGAAAGTTCAAGAAACTTTTTCAGAATTCGTCGCTCATTGTATTTGTCTTCCGCTCCGCCGATAACCAGCAGGTGCCCGCCGATAACTTCGCGGTGAATTCGTTCTTCCATTATTTTTATATTATTTTTTCTTTAAGCCGAGATAACCAAAATCTGAAATACGCCGGAATGCACTTTAATTTATTAGGCATCTTTGTTGAATTGACTTATCCTTTCGACTTATTATCAAGCCATTTTTTGAATTAAATTAAAATCTTAAGACAAAAGAATACTATAATCGCCACAGGTTTTTCCAAATGTATGTTCAAAAAAGTTTTAATCCTTTCGGCTTCGGTCGGAGCGGGTCATCTCCGGGCGGCGGAAGCTTTGGAAAAAGCGTTTCATATTGCCGGCGCTGCCGAAGAAATTCGCAACGTTGATGTGCTGCAATACACAAACCCGCTTTTTCGAAGGCTTTACGGCAAAGCTTATATCGACATGGTCGGCGCGATGCCCGAAGTTTTAGGCTGGATGTACGATTCGCTCGACAAGCCCTGGCAGAACGAGCGGCGGCGTCTCGCTTTAGACAGGTTGAACGCGCAGCCTTTGATCAGATTGCTCAAAGATTACCAGCCGGACATCGCCGTCTGCACGCATTTCCTGCCCGCAGAAATTATTTCGTGGCTTAAAGCGAAGGAAAAAATCAATTTTCCGCAGGCGATCGTCGTCACGGATTTCGACGTTCACGCGATGTGGCTTTGTCATCATTTCGAGCAGTATTTCGTCGCTCTTGATGAAACGCGCGTGCATCTTGAAAAACTCGGAATCGCCGCCGGGAAAATCACGGTTACGGGAATCCCGATTGATCCGGTTTTCGCCGAAAGCAAAGATAAAACGGCGATGCGCGAAAAATACGGCTTGGCGAAAGACAAACTGACGATAATGGTTTCGGCGGGCGGTTTCGGCGTCGGAAACGTCGAGCATCTTCTTCGGGCTTTGAGCGATTTGAAAACGCCCGCGCAAATTCTCGCAATCTGCGGGCGCAACGAGGAATTGAAAACAAAGCTCGAAAAACTTTCCGCGAGCGCTTTAAATAATGAAATCGTTACGTTTAAGCCGATCGGCTATACGACTGCGATGGACGAGTATATGTCTGCATCGGATTTGATCGTCGGCAAACCGGGCGGTTTAACCACATCCGAAGCGATGGCGAAAAACTTGATTTTTGTAATTGTAAACCCGATTCCCGGGCAGGAAGAACGCAATTCGGATCATCTCCTGGAAAAAGGCTGCGCCGTCAGATGCAATAATCTGCCGGCGCTCGCCTTTAAAATCGATGAATTAATAAACGACCGCGAGCGCTTCGAACGAATGAAAGCCAATGTCAAAGCTTTCGCTCGCCCGAACGCTTCGGCTGAAATCGTCGCCAGGCTTTCAAAACTTTAAGTTTGCGAATCTAATCCGTTTTTAGATTTTCCGCGCCAATTGGCAAATCTTCGAAGCGCCAGAGAAAATCCTGTCCAGACGAGAAACGCGCCGCCGATGCAGGCGAGAAAACCGATAAATTGACCGACGAAGCCGCCGGTTTCTCCCGTGTGCGTAAAGCGAAACCACGAACGAATCTGCCGCGCTGAATTTTGCTCGCCGTAAGCTTCCCATTTTGCGATTTGCGCGTTTTGAGCGTTTAAGGTCAGCGTCGAACGCCCGAACATATTCCAGTATTTTCCTTCATCAATCGTGAAAACAGCGTCTTTCGTCACGGGCAGACGCAAACTGATAGATTTCCATGCGGCGTGATTTTCGGCTGTCGTCCAGATTTCATTGAAGTTTTCCGGCAAAACGAACGATTGTTCAGCCGGATTGCCCTGCGCCGATTGCGGCGGCGCTTGCTGCGCTTGCGGAGCTTCGTTCCCGGTTAAGGTGTAAAGCAGATTCGTCGCCCATTGATAAGAAATAACGGTCGCCGTCAAAGTCAAAACGATCAAAACCAGCGACGTCCAGAAACCGATAACCGTGTGCCAGTTAAAATCACGCGCTTTGCCTTTTACTTTCCAGCGAAAAACCATCGCGGCTTTGAAATGCTTCCAGCTCCAGCGGCGCGGAAACCATATATAAATTCCCGAAATCGCGAGAAACAAAAACGCAAGGTTGGACGCGCCCGTAATTGCTTTTCCGATCGGTCGCCCGTCGCCGGAAAGCGCGAGCCAGCGATGCCAGTCGGTCATCGTGCGAAAAAATCCGCGCAATCCTTTTGCGCCTTCGCCCGTGATTTCGCCGGTGTAAGGGTTGACGAAAACCTGCCCGTCGCGCCCGAGCGCAACGAGCGCCGCCGCGTTTTTATCGTTTTGCAGAGTAATCGCCGAAGGTTTTGCTTCGGGCTTGGCTTCGCGGACTTTGCCGATTATTTCATTTACCGGAAGGCGCGCGCCGTTTTCAGGCGCGGCGACAACCCGCATTTCGCGCTCGGCAAATTCGGTAATATTTTTCTCAAAAGAGAGAAGCGCGCCGGTTACGGACATTATAAAAATAACCGCACCGGCGACGACGCCTGAAATTAAATGAAGCCAGAAAAGCGCTTTGCGAAAAGTTTTCATAGGAACCCGTTAATAAAAGCAAAAATAAAAGCCAAAAAACCTTTGAGCGAAACAAAAAAGCGAAATCAGCGAATACTTTGAATATCCGCTGATTTAATTTATTAATTTAGAAATTAAACGTCGTTCGAAACGTGGTTGTTCGGGGCGCGGCAATTTCGATACTGGAGCCGACCGAGGCATTGACGAAAATTACTTCGTCAAACAAGTTTTCGACGTTCAAAGCAAAATTAACGAACTTGTTCAGGCGATAAAAAAGCGCCGAATCGACGCGCGTGAAAGCCGGCAGAACAAGCGGGTCGGGCGCGGCGAAAGTTCTCGCGCCGTTGCTGCCGAGACGTTTGCCCTGCCGGTTCAAACCGAATCCCGCGCCGAAACCTTTTAAGTAACCTTCGCGGCGATCGTAGCGTGTGTAAAAATTGTATGTCCAGCGCGGAGTTTTTTCCGCCCACGAATTTGGAATCGGCGCGTTCGGCAGCGGCGCGCCGGTGCGCGTCAAATTCGATGGAAACCCTTTGTAAATCGCCTCGATATAACTCGCTCCGGCGGAAACGCGCAAATCCTGTCGAATCTGAAATTCGCCGGTCATTTCGGCTCCGCGAGCGCGACGCGTTCCGGCAGGAACGTAAAAACGCTGATTGTTGGAATTGACTCTACCGATGTCGGATTGAACGAGCGCGTTATCGATTTTATTTTGAAAGAGCGCGAACGTCAGACCGACGCGGCGATTGAGCAAATCGTATTTCGCACCGATTTCGTAATTCGCGCCGACGGTCGGATCGAAAGTTCCGCGATTTCCCTGTTCGTCTTCTAAAGTCGGATCAGTCGGATTAAAGCTCGTCGAATAGCTCGCGTAAACGGCGAGTTCCGGCGTCGCGTTGAAAACGACCGAAGCGTTCGGAATCAAACCGCTTTTGCGCGTCGCGCCGGTCGCCGGTCTGTTTTCCCCGTAATTAAAACCGAGCGTAAAATTCCAGCGCCCGTTGTCGAGCGAAGTGCGGTTTTGCGCGAAACCGTTCCAGACGGTATCGCGCGTCCATGGATTAAACGTCAAATTCATGTTATCGCGCAAAGGCGAAGCGGTCGCGCCCGTGTAAATATTGATCGGCGATTGCGCGACAGTCGAACCTTGCGCGCTTGTCGTGCGCGAATCCAGAACGCGCTCGTAAAACCCGATTTGCGTAGTATTGCGCCACCAGCCCGCGTTTTTCCATTCGTAAATCGCGTCGCCGCTGAAATTATTATAATTTCGGTCGATCAGGTTTTTCGCCTGAATGCGCGAAACCGTATTCTGCGTTCTGAGCTGCGCGATTTGAGCCGCACTATTTACCTGCGGCGTGAAAGAATTGATGTCCGTGTCAAAAGAAACATATCGATACGCCGCGTTGACGCGCAGTTTTTCCGTGATGATTCCGCGAAAATCGAGCCCGCCCCATTTTGTTTCCTCGATGCGTCTGCCGCCGAATAAATTGACGCCGAGCGGCGACAAATCGTTTTCGTTAATCGGCGCATTGAACGGGTCGCCCGGAATTACACGTTCCGCCGCCGCAGACAGCGAAGATGAAGGCGAAGCGATTACTCCGCCGCCGTACGGACGAAAATACCTTGTGTATTGTGCGCTCGGCGTTAAAGCATAGCGCCCTTCTTTATCCAGCTTAAACGTCAGCGAAGCGTTCGCGTAACGATTCCGGTCGAGCGTGTCGCGCGTGAAATAGTTCATGTTTTCAAAGGTTAAAAGCGCGCGGTAAAGAACTCTATCGCTGCCGAAAACTTTGCCGGTCGAATCGAAATCTATTCCGTACATCGGTCGCTCGGCAAAAGAAACCCCGTTTCCGTTGTAACCGCCGCCGCGCAAATCGACGCGCGTGAAATAATTTTCCTGCGGTTTTTTTGAAACGAGATTGATAAAACCGCCGGGCGAAGTCGTTTGCCCGTAAACGAGACCGGCAGGACCGCGCAGAACGACGGCTTCTTCAACCCCGAACATACTCGCTCCGAACCCGCCGCCGCCGACATTTACGCCGACGAATCCGTCTACGCGCGTATCGTCGGGAGACATTCGATAGCCGCGCGAATAAAAATGATAGCTGCCGTTGCGGTAACTGTTTTGCGACGTACCGGGAACGTAGTTGAGAACGTCGGAAACCTGCCGGAAATTCTGCTCGCGAATTCTTTTCTCACCGATAACCGTTAGGCTGCGCGGCGTTTCGTGAATTGAGACCGGCATCTTCAAAGTCGATTCAACCGCTGCTTCCGCGCTGTCCATAACGATCGTTACCGATTCGGCAACGCCGCCCGCCAAAAGCGTCAAATCAGAGTTTTTTGTCGCCGCGTTAAGCACGATTTCCCGTTCGACGGTTGCGAATCCTGCTTTTTCAACGATTAAGAAATATCTTCCGAAAACCAGCTCGCCGAACGAAAAGTTTCCGCTCGCGTCAGATGTCGTCTCTCGAATTGCGCCCTTTTCATCGCGCAAAACGAGTTTTGCTTCCGGAATGATAGCTTTGCTTTCATCTGTCACCACTCCCTGCAAAATGGTCGAAGTCGCCTGCCCCGAAGCTTGCGAAGAAAATAGAAAAACGAAACAAAAGAACGAAAGAAAGGCAGCGGCAAACCGACTTGCAGATGAAAATTCAGATGAACCCATAAAGCAGAAACTCCGTAACGATATTTTTGATGATAAAACGCTTATTGAAATTGATTTTCAATTTCGTGTTCAAGGGTTTAAGCATAATTGACACTGAAAAGCTTCGTCAAGTATGAAAATTATTTTTCTTGGGCGAATATTTTTAACAGCCTGCCGAATGAATATTCGGTGATTATTTTTGTTTTGCTTTGAGAATTAATTCCGTCATTGGGCAAAAATTCTGAGGCTTTCACTTGAGCAAAGCAGTTTCAGATAAATGCAGATAAATGCAGATAAATAGGACAGATAAAGAACTTTTGTGGAAAAATTTAATATTCGTTATTGGAGAGTAAGAGATTGATTGATGATTCAATAAAAAAAGCCTTTGATTTTTCAACCAAAGGCTTTTTTTGATTACAGCGCTTTTAAGAGCCAGCCGTTCGGGTCGATTTCATACGCGACTTCATTCGGCAGCGGAATCGTTGCAGTTCCGTTTACCATTTCAACGCGCTTCGTAACGTCGCCGACTTTTACTTCGACCGGCATCGGAAAAGGTAGATTATTCGGCGTTTCCCAGCGCAAAATCAATTGGTTCCCTTTCTTTTCGGAAATAAATTTGGGCAATACCGGTTGGCGCAGATACACTTCAAAAAACCAATCGAGGTCTTTGCCGGATTCACGCTCGGCTATTCGAAGAAAATCATCGGTCGTTGCAAAATGCGCCTGCTTTCCGTTTTTGATTTTTTCCGTTCTCGGGTCCGCGTAAGCCATTCGCCTTAAGGAACTAAAAAACGCTTTATCGCCGACGACAAAACGCAGGCTGTTTAAGACAAGAGCGCCTTTGCCGTAAATATCGCTGTCGCTTTTCGTATAATCCGGCGGCAGCATATACATTTCGACGGTCGTTCGAGCCTCGCGCGGCGCGACCGGTTTGACGTTTTTCGTGTTCTTTATGCGAGCGGGCAAACTTTTGATAAAGCCTTCGCGGCTGCCGCGCAGACGGTCTTTATAAAGCGCGTCCATATACGACTGGAAACCTTCGTGAATCCAGAAATCGTTCCAGTCCGGCGCGGTGACGAGATTCGCCCACCATTCGTGTCCGAGTTCGTGAAACATCAGCGTATCGACGCCTTCAGCATCGTATTTAAACTCATTACCGTAAGCGATAATCGATTGATGTTCCATTCCGAGATGCGGCGTTTCGGCAATGCCCAGTTTATCGGCGCGGAAAGGATAAGGTCCCAGATATTCTTCAAAGAATCGCACATAATCCTTTGTTTTATTTATCAACTCCTGACCTTTGTCGAAATGTTCGGGCAAAACGTAAAAAGCTATCGGGATCGGATCGCCCGCAATCGACTGCATTTTGTCTTCGATCAATTTATACGGCGCGACGTTGAGCGCGATTACGTAATTGCTCGCCGGCTGCGAAACATACCAGTTAAAAGTGCGCGTTCCATCAGCGTTTTTATCGACTGAGCGCAAAACGCCGTTCGAAGCGGCAACGAGCGGTTCGGGAACTGTAAAATGAAGCGAAAAATTATCCGCTTTGTCCGAGGGATGATCTTTGACCGGAAACCACAAATCCGCGCCGTCGTTCTGCACGGCGGTCGCAAACCAGGGCTGCCCGTCAGCCGTTTTCGACCAGACAAAACCGCCGATCCATGGCGGATGCGGCGCGACGCGCGGCTTTCCGAAATACGCGACGCGAACATCAACCGTTTGTCCGACCTTTTGCATTACCGGAAAAGAAATCCAGATTCTGCCCGCTTTTCGTTCGAAGTTTAACGGCTGTTGGTTTTTCCCGTTTACGAGCGCGACGGATTCGACCGTAAAAGGCGTATCCAAATCAAGCACAAATTTATCAAGCGGTTTAACGATCCGCGCCTTAACGGTCAAAACGCCTTTAATCGACTGCTCAGACGGATCGACGCGCAGATTCAAATCGTAATGTTTTACGTCGTAAGACGCCTGTTCAGCTATTAAAACGCCGCCCGAACCTGTCGGGCGCGCGCTAAAATCTCTTTGCGAATAAGACGGCACGCAAAGCAAAAGCAAACAAACCAAGCTATAGAACAGTAATTTTTGTTTCATAAATTATCTGCCTTCTTCGGCGATCAAAGATTTTTTATTTGCGTGAATTTCCTGCAAACTTCTAACCTTTACCTGTCCCTGTGATTTTTTCGTGGCGATCGCTTCGATCAAAGCTTCGGCGCCGGTCATCGTCGTGACGGTCGGCACGTTGAATTGCAAAGCTGATTTGCGAATCGCCTGTTCGTCGTAATGCGACGTTCTGCCGAGCGGAGTGTTGATAATCAGAGAAATTTCGCCCTGCTTGATGTAATCGGCGATGTTCGGACGACCTTCGTTAACTTTGAAAACCGTTTCGCACGTTAAACCGACTTCCTGAAGGCGTTTCGCCGTGCCGTATGTGGCGATAAGGTCGAACCCGAGTTTATCGAGGCGACGCGCCAGAACGACCGCCTGACCTTTATCCGAATCATTAACCGAGATAAAGGCTTTGCCGGACATCGGCAACACTATGCCCGCGCCTTCCATCGCTTTGCCGTAAGCTTCGCCGAAAGTTTCGCCGACGCCCATTACTTCGCCGGTCGAATGCATTTCCGGTCCTAAAACCGGATCGACGCCCGCGAATTTTTTGAACGGGAAAACCGGCGATTTAACAAAGATTTGCGGAACCGAAAGCATTGCGGGCAAATTAAAATCCGCCAGAGTTTTTTCGCCAGCCATAATCAGCGAAGCGATTTTCGCTATTGGAATGCCCGTGGCTTTCGCGACGAACGGAACCGTGCGTGAAGCTCGCGGATTAACTTCGATCACGTAAACCCGGTCGTCTTTTATCGCTAACTGCAAATTCATCAAGCCGATTACTTTCAAAGCTTTCGCAAGATTCACGGTGTAGTGCTTGATGGTTTCGAGATGTTCGGCGGCGAGCTTCTGCGCGGGCAAAACCGACGAAGAATCGCCCGAATGAATTCCGGCTTCTTCGATATGCTCCTGAATTCCGGCGATTACGCATCCCGTTTCATCAGCCAGCGCGTCAACGTCGATTTCGACGGCGCGTTCTAAAAACTTATCGATTAAAATCGGTTTTTCCGGCGAAGCGTCAACCGCCGTGCGCATATATTCGTCAAGCGTCTGCTCGTCGTAAACAATCGCCATCGCGCGCCCGCCGAGTACAAACGAAGGACGAACGACGACCGGATAACCGATTTTATTCGCGATCTTTTTCGCTTCTTCCGGCGAAACGGCGGTTCCGTTGTCCGGCTGCGGAATATTTAATTCCTGCAAAAGCGCCGAAAACCGCTTGCGGTCTTCGGCTAGATCAATCGAATCGGGCGACGTGCCGATGATCGGAACGCCCGCCTTATGCAGGCGGTCGGCTAAATTCAAAGGAGTTTGCCCGCCGAATTGAACGATCACGCCTTCCGGGTTTTCCGTTTCGACGATGTTCATCACGTCTTCAAACGTTAAAGGCTCGAAATACAAACGGTCGGAAGTGTCGTAATCGGTCGAAACGGTTTCCGGGTTGCAGTTGACCATAATCGTTTCGAAATCGGCGTCGCGCAGCGCAAAGCTCGCGTGACAGCAGCAGTAATCGAATTCGATTCCCTGCCCGATGCGGTTCGGTCCGGAACCGAGAATCATAATCTTTCTTCTGTCGGTCGGGTCGGCTTCGTTTTCTTCTTCGTAGGTCGAATAAAGATACGGTGTGTGCGATTCGAATTCCGCTCCGCACGTGTCGACGCGCTTGTAAACCGGCTCGATATTCAAATCCTTGCGCCGCTCGCGCACTTCATCTTCGGTCGAGTTAGTCAGATAAGAAATTCTCCGGTCGGATAAAGCGAATTCTTTCGCGTTTTGCAGCACTTCGCTCGGCACGTCGTTTAAGTTTCGACCGTCGATTCTCGCCTGAAGCTGCATGACTTCCTGCAATTGTTCTAAAAACCACGGGTCGATTTTCGTCAGGCGATGAATTTCCTCAATCGAATAACCGTTTCTTAAAGCGTACGTTAAATAAGAAAACCTGTTCGAATTCGGGCGCGCCAGTTTTCGCTGCAAAAGGTGATCGGGAATGCCTTCGAGACGAAGCGGCTTGACGGCTTCGAGCGAGCGCAGACCTTTAAAAAGCGATTCTTTGAACGTGCGCCCGATCGCCATCACTTCGCCGACCGATTTCATCTGCGTTCCTAAAACGTCTTCCGCGCCGGGGAATTTTTCAAACGCCCATTTCGGGATTTTCGTCACGACGTAATCGATCGTCGGCTCAAAGCTCGCCGGGGTTTTCTTTGTAATATCGTTCGGAATTTCGTCCAGGGTGTAGCCGACAGCGAGTTTGGCGGCGATTTTCGCAATCGGAAATCCGGTTGCTTTCGAAGCGAGCGCCGACGAGCGGGAAACGCGCGGGTTCATTTCGATGATTCGCACATCGCCGTTTTCCGGATTGACGGCAAATTGGATATTCGAGCCGCCGGTTTCGACGCCGACTTTGCGGATACACGCGATCGACATATCTCGAAGCTTTTGATACTCGACGTCGGTTAAAGTTTGCGCGGGCGCGACCGTAATCGAATCGCCCGTGTGAACGCCCATCGGGTCGAAATTCTCAATCGAACAGATAATCACGACGTTATCGTTCAAATCCCGCATTACTTCCAGCTCGTATTCCTTCCAGCCGAGAATCGATTCTTCGACCAGGATCTGCGAAATCGGCGACGCCGCCAAACCGCTTTTTGCTATTTCCTCAAACTCTTCCGGGTTAAAAGCGGTTCCGCCGCCGGTTCCGCCGAGCGTGTACGCCGGTCGAATAATCGCGGGGTAGCCGGTTTCTTCGACAATTTTCCGCGCCTCTTCCCACGTATGCGCGAAACCGCCTTTCGCCGACGGAATACCGATTTCGTCCATCGCTTGTTTAAAAAGCTCGCGGTCTTCGCCGACCTTGATGGATTCTACGTTGGCGCCGATTAATTTAACGCCGAACTTGTCTAAAATTCCTTTTTCGTACAGCTCGACCGACAAATTCAAACCGGTTTGCCCGCCGACTGTCGGTAAAAGCGCGTCCGGACGTTCTTTTTCGATAATGGCGGAGACGGTTTCCAAAGTTAAAGGCTCGACGTAGGTTTTATCCGCAATTTCCGGGTCGGTCATAATCGTCGCCGGATTTGAATTGACGAGAACCACTTCGAAACCTTCCTGTTTCAGCGCACGACAAGCCTGCGTTCCCGAATAATCGAATTCGCATCCCTGCCCGATGACAATCGGTCCTGAACCGATAATTAAAATTTTATGAATGTCTGTTCTTTTCGGCATGATAGTTCTAAGATTGTAATTATACAAAAAAAAGCGCGGTCAACTAACCGCGCTAAATGCATTTATTATAAATAGCACAAAAATCACACCGTTGTAGTGGTTCCGTCAAACTTTGTCAGCCGGAATCCGGCGAACTTTTCGTTGTAACAAGCCCTCTGATCCTGAAGAATACTGATTGCCAGAGCTTCGCCCAGAAGCATCGATTCGGTCGCGTCAGAACGCCAGTGAACTCCGGCGGCATTTCGACCGAGCGCAACGTTTGCCGCCATTTTGTTAAGTTCGCCGCCGACCGTTAAATTTTCCGAACCGCCGTAAGGAACTAAGCCCGTTCCGGCAGCATCCGGCACGACCGGATTTTCTATAACGGTTTCTTCGTTAAACCACGCTTTCAAAATCGTTACGCAGGCACCAGCGACCGTCGCGTGTCCCGCGCCGTAAGCCGGGTGAAGCGGTGAGCCTTCGGGAAAAGCCATCGGCAAAAACGCGTTGCCCGACGGCAGATGCCCGCCGAGGCGCGTTTGACTCGAAACCGAGTTTAGAATCTCAGAGTGAACCGGGTAAGCCGCGTTATGAAAAGCCGTCCGGTCAACTCTTTCGGCGAAAACTTCGGGTCTTAAACGCCTGTGAACAAACCACTTTTGATTCCATACAGTTTTCAAAGCGCGCGTTGAAACTTCGCATAAAAGCGTCGCGACGTGCGGTTCGCCGAAAGTGCCGAAACCTTGCTGCGTCGCCGAATTATTGTATGGATTCCCGTTATCGAACGGGACGCCGAGACCGGCGATTACTAGAAACGCCTGAAAATACGCCTGAAACAAAACATCGATATGCACCCACTGACCGAGGTCGCGCCCGTTTCTTAAATAATATGCGGTCGAATCGAAAATATCCGCCTGCGCCGGCGCAGCTCCGTTTTGCGCGGCAAGCCAGCTTTCGAAATCGGTCATGTAATTTTTTCCGCCGCTTTCCAGCCCGCGAACGGTTCGCATCCGCTGGCTGATCTCGTTTGCGCCCAAAAAACACGATTGGTAAAAAAATTGTGAAAGATACGGTCCGGCTTTATCGCCCGGCGTCAATCCGCGAAAAAGCACGTTCGTCGTCACCCGCCCGTTCACATCTTTCGCGCCTTTAAAATCGGCGCCGAACAAGGTCAAATCCGCCGCGGCGGCATTTGCGATCGGATTGTTTTGATATTCGGAAAAAGGCACGTCGCGCAAAAGCGCCATCCAGTAATTTTCGGAGATTTCGGCGGCGATTTCACGGCTCGCAAAAGCCGGCGGCGGCGGTTCTATAAAACTGAACGCGTCTTTTCCTTCCAGATCAAACGCCAGACCGGACTGCGGATTTGTAAATTTGCGGTCGCCGCCCAAAGGAACCTGTTCGAACGCGTCCGGGCTTCCGGTTCTGAGCGCGTTCAAAAGCGCGTCGTAAGCCGTAGGCTGAACTTCGCCGTTTGATTGATGCGGCAGACCTTTTGTAAAATTGGCGATCCGATTCGGATATAATTCTTCGTCGCCGTTATTCGGACGATGAAAAAGACGCGGAATCGGATGAAAGTTTGCTTTTGCGGCACCGATTCGCGCTTGATAGCAGGACTGGGCGCGATGTTGATAAAAAGAAGGCTTGGCTATTTGTTTCTGCGCCGAAACGGTGGAGTTTTTATCCAGAAACGGTAAAAATGCGCCGAGCGCCGTCGCCGTGACGGTCGATTTTCCTAAATTGCTGAAAAATTTTCTGCGGTCAATTTGAGAGGAATTTTCCAGTGAGTTGTTTTCCGTTATTTCATTTTTTTCGGATAAGTTGTTTTGCATAGAGGTACGACTTCAAAAATCTCTTGAAGTTAGAGTAATTTTATTATTTTATTGAGCTGCCGATTGTTCGCTTATGAGATTTAAGTAAAATTACGAAGGCAAAGACGGAGAAAGGATTGGCGTCTTTCAAACTTTGTAACCCGCCATATTAAAGCATAAATTCGCGGAGCTTACAATACTTTTCTCCGAGGATTTTCGAAAGCGGATTAAGGTTCAAAACACGGTTTTTCTTTATTAAAATCCGACGAAAATCGGTTCCGGCGCGAGCAGAAGGTCAAAACGCTCCCGCACCTTTTTCTGAATTTCATCTTTCAGTTCGAGCACCTCATTTGCCGTACCGTTTCCCAGATTAACGATTGCTAAAGTATGACGGCTCGAGATTCCGACGTTTCCCTTTTGAAAGCCTTTATAAAACCCGGATTGCTCGATAAGCCATGCGGCTGGAATTTTTACGGTTTTCTCGTCAACCGGAAAATGTGGGATTTGAGCCGCAAACTTTTCGCTCAGCAAATTATATTGCTCGCGGCTGACAACCGGATTTTTGAAAAACGAACCGGCGCTTTTTGAATTCGCGTCAAGCTCGTCAATCACCATTGATTTGGCGCGGCGAATCTCTAAAACCGCTTCGCGCGTTTGTTTTAAAGTCGGTTTTTCGTTTCCGAAATATTGCAGCAAATCTTTATAAACAATTTTCGGCTCGACGTTTTTTTGCAAATCAAACGTTACCGCCAAAACAATAAAGCGGTTTCGCTCGGTCGTGTTGAAAATGCTCGTGCGGTACGCGAATTTGCAGTCCGCGTTTGAGAGTTCGAGGGTTTCTTTTAATTTTCGGTCGAAAACGCGGACTTTCGCGATCGATTCCGAAACTTCCTGCCCGTATGCGCCGACATTCTGCACGGGCGTGCCGCCGACAAATCCGGGAATCCCGCTGAGACATTCGACTCCGGCGCGGCTTTCACGGGCGCACAAAGCGCAGAACGCGTCCCAATCTTCGCCCGCCCGCGCCGTAACCAGGTTATTATCGGTTTCGATTCCTTTGAGCGCAATTTGCAAAACCAAGCCGTCAAACCCCTGATCCGAAATTAAAACATTGCTTCCGCCGCCTAAAATAAAAATTTCAAACTCATTTTCATCGGCGAAATTAAAAGCTTCAATTACTTGCCGCTCGGTTTCGGCTCGAACGAAAAAACGCGCTTCGCCGCCGATCTTTAATGTCGTGTAAGCGGCGAGCGGAATATTTTTCTGCACGGAAATCGATGTAGTCACTGGGTTTTCTAAATATTTATTATAAAAGTCGGCGCCGAAGAAAAAACAAACCGGGATCGCAACTGATTGAATCAAAGCTATTTATTATCTCAATCGGCTTTGGTTAATCCGAAACGTTTCCTGGTTTGTTTTTGTTCATGCTCTCGAAACAGCATTCAAGAATGTTCGTTTTTTGTCAATACCCGTAAGCTGCGCCCTTGACCAAAACTTCGAGTTTTTTAGCTTCATTGAGGGCGTTCAAAGCTTTTAATCTGCCGATAATTCTTTCGGTTTCCTTTTTATTTTTGTTGCGATATTCCGATTCCCCGAGCGCCGATAAAGCCGCGATATAATTCGGTTCTTTTTCGACCGCCCGGCGAAACGCGCTGACGGCATTTACTATATCGCCGTTTTTACGATAAGCGACTCCGAGCGCGTAGCCGGAAAAGTTCCATTCCGGGCGCTTTTCGACAACCGGTTTCAAAGCGGCAATCGCTCCCGCGAAATCGCCTAAATCAATCAAAGTGACACCGAGATTGAGAAGCGGCGCTTCGATATACGCCGGGTTCAGGGCAACGGCTTTTTGCAAAACGAGTTTTGCCTGCTCAAATTTGGCTTTTCCCTCGGCTTCTTTTTTATACGTTAAATCGATTTTACCGGCATTGTAATAAGCCCAGCCCAAATTCGTGTAATCCGCCGCGTTCGGGCTTAATTCGAGAGCTTTTTCCAGATTTTTAATCGTCGTAGACCATCGGCACGGAATATATTTCTTTATATCGTTTTCGCACTGCCTGCCGACGACGTACCCGGCGTAACTGTAAATCTGCGCAGTTTCGTCGCGGCTGTAATCTTTTGTTCGCTGGATAAACGTAATCGCAAGGTTGTAATTGCTTTCGGCGTCAGCGAAGTTTCCGACTTGCCTGTAAGCGTCGGCGAGATTGGCGTAAGCCTCGATATTGTCGTTTTTAACGCGCGTCGCGGCTTTGTATTTATTCACCGCTTCCGCGTAATTCTCCATCTCGTAATACGCGGCGCCGGCATCGAATAAAGCTTCGAAATATTTCGGTTTAACGCGCAAAGCTTCTTCAAATTCAACGACGGCTTCTTTATTTAGGTTTAATCGCACGAGCGATTTTCCGGCGTAATAATGCGCTTCGGCGCTGTCATTATTGAGTTTTACGGCTTCTCGAAACGCCTTTAAAGATTCGTCGTTGCGGTTTTGCGCGAAACGAACCAATCCTAAAAAGTATTGCGCCTGCTCGTCGTTCGGCGAAGTCTTCAGCGCTTTACCGAGATGCTCGTCGGCTTTTGCGATCTCGCCTTTCCGGTAATAAAGAACGCCGAGCGGAACGTATATCTCCGTTAAATCCCTGTCCAAAAGAAGAGCTTTTTCGTAGCCGGCAATCGCCTCGTCGGCTTTATCCGTATCATCCCAAACTTCGCCTAAACCGTAAAAAGCGACCGCGTTATTCGGATTATATTCGATCGATTCTTCGAAAAATCTTCTCGCCGCCTCAGGCTTTTCTCCGGCTAAAAGCTGATTTCCTTTTAAGGCTAAAGCTTCGCTCAAACCGGTTCGGGCGTTTTTATTATCTTCGAGCATTAAAGATTCGCGGAAAAACTCGATTGATTTATCGAATTCTTCCTTGTCTATATAATATTCGCCGACGCCCGCGAAAACTTTCGCGGCTTCTTCTTTTCGCATCGTGTTCGGATTCGGCGGCATATTAAACGGATCCACCGTTTTCGTGCGAGTTCGGCGCGGCGTCGCTTTCGCAATAACGGTAAATTGTTTCGCAACCCGTTTAACGGTTTCGAGACGCTGAATTTTTGTGCGGATAAATTTGGCGTTTGATACGAATCTTTTTGGCGGAGCTTTTTTAGATGTGCGAAAAACAAAAACGCTCGAACCGCCCGTAATATCGCTGACGGGTATTAAATCCTGTCCGCGAACCGGGACAAATACGAGCGCAAAAGTCCAAATTAAAAATGCGGAAACAGCCGTTTTGCTCCGACAGATTTTATTACTCATCTTTTTACTCAACAAATATTTCTGACCTATTTTATTCCTTTGTTGTTTAAATACAAGAACAAATTTATTAGCAATCAATACTGTTTGAACGTTTTCGGCAATGCCTTTTGCCTTTCGAAAAGCCTCAAAACCGCCTCGAAATCACTTACATTGATTAAAACCGCGAATGTCTTCAGTTACCGAGCGGCAACAAGACGAATTAATTTCTTAAAAATCGCTACTTTTAATTAAGACTTTTCAAAATTAATAATAAATTAATAATCAAAATTCGACTTAAGTTAAATCAAACGAAATGCTTGGTATTTTCGCTTTTATAAAATTATTTTTCTTGCCCTTTTGAGCGATGTCGTTTACATTAAATTCTTACCTAAAGTCCGATTAATTCTTTATTCCGAATTCGTTTTTTTTCGATGCGGAATACGTAATCTTTCCATTGGAATTTAGCCGAAAAATTCAAAAAAAGGAGATTCTTGCCGACTATGAAAGCATTTTCAACAGAAAACATTAGAAATCTGGCTGTCATTGGTCACGGCGACGCGGGTAAAACTCAGCTTGTGAGTTCGCTGCTCTACGTTGCCGGTGCGACTGCGCGTTGGGGAAAAGTTGATGAAGGAACCACCATCACCGATTATGAAGAAGACTCGATTGAACGAAAGGTAACGCTTAATAACAATTTTGCCCACCTCGAGCATAAAAACACAAAGATAAACCTCATCGATACTCCCGGCTACGCCGCGTTCGTTTCGCACGCGCGCCCCGCGCTTCGCGTCGCAGACTGCGCTCTCGTCGTCGTTGACGGCGTCAACGGCATTGAAGTTCAGACGGAAAAAACATGGTCATACGCTAACGAATTCCTTTTGCCGCGTTTTATGGTCGTCAACAAAATGGAAAAGGAACGCGCCGATTTCGGGCACGCGCTCGATACGGCGACGCATAGTTTCGCCCGTTCGATCGTTCCGTTTACGCTGCCGATCGGGCAGGAAGCGAATTTTCGCGGCGTAGTCGATGTCGTTCATCAAAAAGCTTACGAATTCGATGAAAAAGGAAAAGCAAATGAAATTCCGATTCCCGAACAAGGGCGCGACGTTTTCGAATCGACAAGAGAAAGATTAATTGAAATCGTCGCCGAATCGGACGACGCGCTGATGGAAAAATATTTCGAAAACGGAACTTTAGACGAAGAAGATATTTACTCCAACCTGGCAAAAGCCATCGCCAACAGCAAGCTCTGCCCGGTTTACGCCGTTTCTTCTTATAATTTAATCGGACTTTCGATTCTGCTCGATCACATCGTTGAATTTGCGCCGAATCCGGCAACCCACGAAGCCGAATACGGAAACGAAGTCGTCGGCAGTTTATTAGATCGACCGAAGCGCCGCTACAGCAGCGATGAACCGTTTTCGGCTTACGTTTTCCGCACGATTGCCGATCCTTTTGCCGGTCGCATCAACGTGATGAAAATAGTTTCCGGGAAAATCTCTGCCGACGCCGCCGTTCTTAATTCGAGCCGCGAGTTCGTCGAACGACTAGGCGCGCTTCACGTTATTCAAGGCAAAAATCTCGACAAAGTAAATGAAGCGCAAACCGGCGACATCATCGCGGTCGTCAAATTAAAAGACACGCAAACCGGCGACACTTTGTGCGACAAGGCGAACCCGATAACTTACCCGTCGGTCGAATATCCGGAAGCCGCTATTTCTTTTGCCATCGAGCCGAAATCACGCGCTGACGAAGATAAAATTTCCGCCGCGCTGCATAAAATTTTAGAAGAAGACCCGAGTCTGCATTTCGACCGCGACGCGCAAACCAAAGAATTTATTTTAAGCGGTTCGGGACAACTTCATATCGAGACCGTTGTTGATAAATTAAAAAATCGTTACCACGTCGAAGTCGCTCTGCATCCGCCGAAAGTTCCTTATAAAGAAACTATTACCGCGCAGGTCGAAGTTCAGGGACGGCATAAAAAACAATCGGGCGGACGCGGACAATTCGGCGACTGCAAATGCGTTTTCGAGCCGTTAGAGCGCGGCGCAGGTTTTGAATTCGTTGACAAAATCTTCGGCGGCGCGATTCCGCAAAATTTCCGTCCTGCAATCGAAAAAGGCATTGTCGAAGCGGCGCAAGGCGGCGCGGTCGCAGGCTATCCGCTCGTAGATTTCAAAGTCACGCTCATCGACGGAAGTTATCACACGGTCGATTCCGACGAACATTCATTCAGAGCGGCGGGCAGAAAAGCGTTTCGCAATGCAATTGAAAAAGCGCGCCCGACGCTGCTCGAACCGGTGATGGATGTCGAGGTTTTTACGCCGCTGGAAGTTTCCGGTGATATTATGGGCGATCTCAATTCGCGCCGCGGACGCGTTTCGGGAATGGATATGCGCGGCAAACAGCAGGTTATCAAAGCGCAGGTTCCGCTGTCGGAAATGCTCGATTATCAATCGAAACTGAACTCGATCACGCAGGCGCGCGGCTCGTATCATATGCAGTTTTCGCATTACGATCCGCTTCCGGGGAATTTAGCGAACAAAGTAATCGATGAAGCGAGAGCGGCGGGCAGAATTCGCGTTCAAGAGGAAGACGAGTAAGAGCGATTGCGAATTACGAATTACGAATAAGTGAAGATTGTTTTTATCGTTTGAAAGTAATTAACGGTTCAAACACAAAGAAAAGTAAATCAATTGTTCGATTCGTAATTCGTAATTTGAAATTTGAAATTCTCAAATCAATCTAAAAGCGTTCCTTCGATTCCGACGGGAATTGAATAGACCGAGTTGTTTGTGGCGACGATCATTTCGCCTTTTCTTGTAAAGCAAAGTCCGACGACGTTCATCCCGGCAACGAACATTTCGGCGGATTCGGCTTTCGGCGCGATTCGGGCGATGCCGTGTTTGCCTTGAAAGCAGGCGGCGACGTAAAGATTGCCCTGTTTGTCGAAAGCCAAGCCCTGCGGTCTGCCGAAACCGCGAAAATATTTTTCTTCGAAACCGTCTTCATCAATCACGTAAACGGCGTCAAAACTTGCAAGCCCGGGCGCGGTCACGTAAAGCCTGTTGTCTGTGCCGAATGCCAAATGATAAGCCGACACCGAAGGCTCCAGAACGGCGAAAGATTCGTGCGCGCCGAATTCCCTGACGCGGTAAATCGTTCCGCTGCGATCGCCGACATACATAACATCTTCTTTATCAAAAGCTATTCCGGTCGCAATTCCGAGGCTCGTCGAATAAGGCACGACTTCCTCATCACGATTAATTCGGCAAACTTCGCCGTCCGAGCGATTCGTCGCAAACAGGTTGCCGCTTCGGTTAAAAGCGACGGCTGTCGGGTTGAGAATTTCGGCGGGCATTTCGCTTAAAAAACCGTCGGTTTCGATTCGAAACATTGTCACCGGCAATTGCTGCCCGCGCGAGCCGGAACGCGTAACTATAATCGAATCGTCGCGCGGATCGATTGCCGGATTAGCGACGATATGCAAATTATCCGCCAGTTTTTTTCCGGTCGTGTAATTTACGCTTTCGCTGCGCTCGCCGTCGCTTTCCAGATAAATCTCAGTCCCGGATTCATTCAAATCAGCAGGAATAATCGCCAGTATTCTCGTCTCCGAGGCTCCGACCAGCCGGGCGCGTTTTCCGCCGATAATGCATGCGTAATCGCCGTCCGCGTTAAGTCGAAAATTTTCACATTCTATCGTAATTTCACCGCCGGCAATCGCATACGGCGGATAAACGGAATTTATTCTGCCTGCTTTATTCATTATTTGTCTCCAAACTAAAACTTTGATTTTACGATGCAAAACGGTAACTGTCTATCGTTCGCAAAATAAATGTTGACGCTTCTCTTTCCGACAAGTTAAAATTGTTTTTGACGGTTTGTACTTATATTATATTCCAATCTAAAATCTTTCCGGACCGAAACCGTTAAATTTCTAAAACTTCTTTATATGGCAAGCAGAATTGATGATTTATTGCGGATGGCGATGAGCTTTGGCGCATCTGATTTACATTTGCGTGCAGGCTCTTATCCGGTCATACGCGTTAACGGCGAACTTCGTCCGCTTTCAGGCGTTATGCGAATGACGCAGGACGAAACGCTGGAAATGGCTTTTTCGATGATGTCGAATCGCCAGAAACAACACTTTAAAGAGGTTTACGAAGTTGATATAGGTTACGGCGTTTCCGGTTTAGGACGTTTTCGCGTCAATATTTTTCAGCAAAGAAATTCAATCGGAATAGTCGCGCGCGTCATTTCCGACACGGTAAAAAGTTTCAACGATCTGGGACTTCCGCCGATTTTACATAAAATCGCTGAAGAACAGCGCGGCTTGATTCTGGTTACGGGAACGACCGGTTCCGGAAAATCAACGACTTTATCTTCGATCGTCGATTACATTAATCAAACCCGCAACAGCCATATCGTCACGGTCGAAGACCCGATCGAATTTCTTCATAAAGACAAAAAATCATTTATCACGCAGCGCGAAGTCGATGTCGATACGCGTTCGTTTGCCGAAGCTCTGCGCGGCTCGCTTCGACAAGACCCTGACGTTATTCTCGTCGGTGAAATGCGCGATCTGGAAACGATCGAAACGGCGCTCGTTGCCGCCGAAACAGGTCATCTCGTGCTTTCCACGCTTCATACGCTCGACGCTTCGGAAACCTTAACGCGCATTATCTCGGCTTTTCCGCCGTATCAGCAGAAATCTATCAGAATCCAGTTAGCCGGATTGCTTAAAGCCGTCGTTTCTCAGCGTTTGATGAAATCTGCGAAAGGAAATTCCCGCATCCCGGCAGTTGAAGTTTTGATTTCGACGCCGCTCATTCGCGATTATATTCTGCACGAAGACAAAACTTCGCAGATTCGCGACGCGATCTCCGCCGGAACTTCGCAATACGGAATGCAAACTTTCGATCAATCCCTGTTTTATCTTTATCAATCCGGGCTCATCCCGCTCGAAGAAGCTTTGCGCGGATCGACCAACCCCGACGAATTCCGTCTGAGACTTGCCGGAATCCAAAATACCGCGGCGCACGCGAAAGAAGAAATGGAAAAAATGAGCGGCGTCGGAAAAGTCAATGATTTGATCTCGAGAATGTAATTGCGAGTCGGCGGGAAGCACACAAGAAGCCGCAGAAAGCAGAAAAATGACGGATATTTTATAGATATTCTTAAAAACTATCCGCCGACTTGCCGCCGACTCGCCGAGACTACAAAAACATCTCGCCTTTTGCCACGATCACCGCGCTTCCGCCGATTTTCACGCGTTCGACATTTCCCTTTTCGCCAGTAACTTCAGCAAATATTCGGCTCGGACGGTTCATAAAATCGCCCTGCTCGATTGTAAATTTCGCCGCGTTCCCGTCCTTTTTAAATGCGTCGTGATGTATTAAATAACCGGATAGCGAGCCGGCGGCGCTTCCCGTTGCCGCGTCTTCGGCTATTCCGTCGTCGGGCGCGAAAAATCGCGCGTGCGCTTTTGAATCTTCTTCTTTTGTTTCAAACGTGAAGGCGTAACAGCCGATCGCTTCGCGCGCGAGATAAATTTCGCTCAAAAGACCGGAATTTATGCGGCAACGGCTCAAGGCAGCGAGCGATTTCACGGGAACCGCCAGAGCTTTTATTCCGGTTGAAACGACCTGAACCGGCAAATTTTCCGAATAACTTAAGTCTTCAAGGTTTAATCCGAGTCCTTCGGCTAATTTTCGAATTTCAACTTCATCCGTAATGCCTGCAAAAGTTTCAAACTTTCCCTGCGTCATAACGACCTGAAACGGTTTACTGTTCTTAAACTCGATTTCTACCGGCAAAACGCCCAAATTCAATTGCTGCGTTATTTGAACAAAACCGTTTTCCTCGGGCGGCACAACGCCGAGATGCGCCAAAAGATTCCAGGTTCCGACGACCGGATGACCGGCAAGCGGCAATTCCCGGCGCGGAGTAAAAATTCTGAGCCGACGAAGAGCCTCATTTGAAGGCAGAACGAAAACCGTCTCGCTTAAATTCATTTCATTGGCGATTTGCTGCATTTCGGCGCCCGTCAGACCTTCGGCTTCGGGAAAAACAGCGAGCGGATTGCCGCAAAAGGCTTTTTCCGTAAAGACATCGAGTTGATAAAAGGTATATGTTCGCATTTTTTAATTATCCGCATTAATTGTTTTCAGAACAAATACATTCCCGGCGCGGCGAAAGTTTTTTGCAAATATCGATTTTTTAAGCATTTTCACAACATCGTCTTGACACGAAACCCGTTAGACGTGTAAATTTTAGTTTTATCCGGTCAAGCAAAGAATTTAGGATTTAAGCGACAATGAGTGCTCTTCTCTACCATCTTAAAAAAATTTCTCGTTAAATTATTACGAATGGTTCGGCACTTTTGCCTCAGGCTTAAACCAATGCATTTTTTTTGCCCTTAAGACGGATGAAATCAAACGCGCGTTTTTTACAAAGCAATTTTAATAGAAGGAAGTTAATATAAGGCTAAATGGCAAACGAGGTTAATAATCAAACCGAAGAAACGGCAACGCCGGATAATTCGGGTACAGAACAGGCAACGAATTCTGCTGCTGCAGCGGCGGAAAGCAATACAGATAATACAGCTGTCGATAATTTTTCCGACGAATCGGAAAATAATGCCGACATTGATTTCGGCTCGATTCTCGAACAATTCGAGCAGGAACAAACTGTTTATCACTCAGGCGAATTGGTAACCGGCACAGTTGTCGGTATTTCCGACCGCGGTGTTTTAGTTGATTTCGGCTATAAATCCGAAGGCATTGCTCCGATCGAAGATTTCACTTCGCCGAGCGGTGAAGTCACCGTCAAGCGAGGCGATCAAATCGAGGTCGTTATCCGAACCATACATTCGGGCGATGCGCCGCCGCAGCTTTCACGCGGCGATGCGGTTTCACGCAAATCGTGGGGCGAAATCGAAACGGCTTACAATGCCGGCACACCGATCAAAGGTTATGTCATAGACAAAACCAAAGGCGGTTTGCGCGTTGACATCAACGGCGTCGAGGCTTTTCTGCCCGGCTCGCAAGTTGATTCGCGTCCGATTCGCAACCTTGATTCGTTCAAAGGTCAGGAAATCGAAGCTAAGATTATCAAATTCAGCCGTCGCCGAAATAACATCGTTTTGTCGCGCAAAGCCCTGACCGATGAAGTTGTTAATCAACAGAAGAGCGAAACTTTGAGCCAGATCGAAGTCGGCTACGTCGTCGAAGGAACGATCAAGAATCTGACCGAATACGGCGCGTTTGTCGATATCGGCGGAATTGACGGCTTGCTTCACGTGACGGATATGTCATGGGGCAGACTTCACAATCCGGCTGAGCAATTTAAGGTCGGCGAACAGATTCAGGTTAAAGTATTAAAGCTCGACCGCGAAAAGGAAAAAGTTTCCCTCGGCTACAAGCAATTGCTGCCGGATCCCTGGTCAACGGTTAACGAAGTTTACCCGGTTGATTCGAAAGTTACCGGAAAGGTTTCTTCAGTTACGGATTACGGCGTTTTCGTCGAACTCGAGCCGGGCGTCGAAGGCTTGGTTCACGTTTCGGAAATTTCATGGTCGAAACGATCGAAAAGCCCGAAAAAACTTTTCAATCCCGGCGATGAAGTCGAAGTTCAGGTACTCGGAACCGATACGGTTGACCGCCGCATCAGCCTCGGCATGAAACAATTGCAGGTGAATCCGTGGCAGACAGTCGAACAGCGCTACCCGGTCGGAACGAAAGTTCGCGGTAAAGTTCGCAATTTAACCGATTTCGGCGCGTTTATCGAACTCGAAGACGGAATCGACGGGCTCGTACACGTTTCCGACATCACATGGGCTAAAAAGGTAAAACATCCGAAGGAAGTTTTGAAACGCGATCAGGAAGTCGATGCTATCGTTACCAATATCGACAAGCACGGACAAAGATTATCGCTTTCGATCAAAGAATTGACGCCGAGCGCATGGGAAACCTTTGTCGCGACGCATCGCGCGGGTGATATCGTTCGCGGAAAAATTTCGCGATTTGCCGGATTCGGTGTTTTTGTCGAACTCGAAGAAGGACTCGAAGGCTTGTGTCATATTTCCGAGCTTTCCGATGAAAGAGTCGATCGTCCGGAATCGGTCGTATCGCTCGGTCAGGAAATGGACTTTAAAATCCTGCGTATCGAACATGAAGATCAAAGAATCGGACTTTCCGCACGCGCTGTCGGTAAAGAAGACGAGCCGGTTGTCGATACTAAAATGTATTCGACCGAAGCGAAAGGCGGAATGGCTTCGCTCGGAGAGCTTGCCAATCTGAAATTCGGTCGCGGCGCAGTAGAAGAGCCGAAAGAAGAGGAAGCTAAAGAAGAGGAAGCCAAAGAAGACCAATCGGCAGCTTCGGAAAACACAGGCGAATCAGAAAACGAATCTGCTGCTGACGCAGAACAAACCGCTCCGGAAACAACTACGGAAACAACTACGGAAACGACTTCAGAAACAACTTCGGAGGCGCCTGAAGCTTCAGAAACGACTACGGAAACGACTACGGAAACAACTTCGGAGGCGCCTGAAGCTTCCGAAGCAACAGGCGAAGCTACTGATGACAGCTCATCGGATGAAACAGCGACTGAGGCTTCAGACGAAGCGGCTAATTCTGAAACAGCAAACGAAAGCACTGAAAACGGAGCGAATTCTGCCGAAAATGCTGATGAAAAATCAGCTTAAAAATATTCTTTGATACTAATTTAAGGTCAGAGAGAGGAAAAAAGTAGAGATGACAAAAGCAGATTTAGTAGAAAGAGTCGCCAAAGAAGCCGATATGACCAAAAAGGATGCCGAGCAATTAGTCGAGATCATTTTTGACAGCATTATCGCTTCATTAAATAAAGGCGAAAAAATCGAGCTTCGCGGCTTCGGCAGCTTCCGTGTTCGCCAGCGCAACGCTCGAAAAGGACGTAATCCTAAAACCGGCGATTCGGTTAATATTCCAGCCAAACGCGTAGCTTATTTCAAACCCGGAAAGGAATTGAAAGAAGTTATAAACGATGAGAAATAAAGGGTTATAAAACAGTGGATGTATTGTGGAGTCCCTGGCGATACGATTACATCAAAAACGGTGAGCAAAAACCGGCGGCTGATTCCAGCGGGTGCGTTTTTTGCGATATCTTAAAAAGCTCGGCTTCCGATAAAGAAAAATATATTCTTTATCGAGCCGAGCATAATTTTGTCATTTTAAATATTTATCCGTATATTTCCGGACATTTAATGATCGTTCCTTTTTCTCACATCGCCGATTTGGACCGAGCCGAAAAAGCGATCACAGACGAATTGATGGATTTAACCAAGCTTTGCCAGAAGGCTTTGCGCGAAGCTTATCAGCCGAACGGATTTAATCTCGGAATGAATTTAGGCAAAGCGGGCGGCGCGGGCGTTGCCGAACATTTTCATATGCACATCCTTCCGCGCTGGGTCGGTGACGCGAATTTTATGACCGCCGTCGGAGAAACCCGAACGATTCCGGAATCCTTGCAAACAAGTTACGAAAAGCTGAAAGACAAATTCTAGTTTTTTAGAAGCATTTCCGCGTAGTTCTGACAACGTCGCCGGTCTTTAAAAGCCTTTCCAAACTTCCCTATCAAATAATTTCAGAGAATTTGCCGCGAAAAAAAAACTAAAATCGCGAAAAGCGAAAACCATTAAAATTTTGGTTTATTTTTTGTTTATTCAGCGTATTTGGCGGGAAATTTAAATTGATTTTATAAACTACCGGGTTGTTTTCGCTTCGGCTTTATCGGGCTGGACAGAACGATCCAGGGCTTCTTCCTCGACTTCGCCGCCTTTGCTGATAGGAATTTCAGACGGCGGATGAAGATGCAGACCGCGTTCTTCCGAATCGAAATCAACGGGAATAAGAAGTTTTTGAAGCGAAGGCGGCGGCGTATATCCCGGATAATCTACGCGCGAATGATAGATAGCGACCAGCGATTTAATCATCGCTTCACGGATCTGCCGCAATTCACGCAGAGTCAGGTCGCATTCGTCGAGCTGGTCGTCAGCCAAAATAGCATCGATGATTTTTGTCACGATATAACGAATGTTCTCCGGCGTCGGATCATCCAGCGAACGCGCGGCGGCTTCGCAGCTGTCGGCGATCATCATAATCGCGGCTTCTTTAAATTGAGGCTTCGGTCCCGGGTAGCGAAAATCGTTTTCGTCGATATCGGTTTCTTCACGGGCATCGGATTGCGCTTTTTTCAAAAAATAATGAAGCGTGCGGGTTCCGTGATGCTGCGCGATAAAATCAATAATTCGCGCCGGAAGCCCCATTTCCTTTCCGAGCTTTACGCCGTAAGTAACATGACTGATGATGATCTTCGCGCTTTGCGCCGGGCGAAGACGATCGTGCGGATTTTTCCCGAGCTGATTTTCAACGAAATGTTCGGGCGCGGCGGTTTTGCCGATATCGTGGTAAAGCGCGCCGATTCGCGCGAGCAACCCGTTTCCGCCGACGACCCGGCAAGCTTCTTCGGCTAAGTGACCGACGGCGTGTGAATGCTGATTGGTTCCGGGAGCGCGAAGCGCGAGTTGTCCGAGCGCGGGCAAATCGGCATTAGAAAGTTCGAGCAGTTTCACGTCGGTAAGTATTCCGAAAAAGTTTTCGCAAATCGGCAGAAAGACCGCGGTAACGGCAGCCGTCACGATTCCGCTTCCCAAACCGCACGCAACGGCTAACAAAACTGTATTTAAAATAAACGGCTGTTGCGTATAAGCGATCAGCGCAATCGCGATAAAACCGCTCGCGACACCGACCAGAGCGCCCGCGATCGTTACCGTTTGCCTGCTTCTGTACGGTCCGATGCCGTAAACGGCAACCGACGAAGCGATGGTTGAATAAATAGCGAATTCCAAACCTCGCGGAGCCAGAAAGCCTGCGATAAGTGACGTAAAAAGCCCTGTAAAAATGGCTGTGCGGCGATCGGCAAGCAACGTCATTAAAAGGCTTCCGAAAGCAAATGGAATGGCGAAAGACCAAAGCGTCTGATCGTTGAGCGGCGCTCTGACGTTTTGAAACGCCGTAAATTCCGCCAGACGGAAAAATATCGCCATTAAAGCCGTTTGCGCCAAAACGATAAAGCCGAACAGTGAAAAAGTTTTTTCTTCAGTCAGAGCGAGACGCGGAACGATTCCGCGATGCTGTATAAATTTCCACGCGATCCAGTACAAAGCGGAAATCAGGATAAGCAATCCGAAAAACCGGTTTACCTGCCGCGTCGAAGAGCTGTAATTACGAATGGCGGCGATTTGCGAAAGAATAGGCGCGGTAATCGTATCGCCTTCGCGAACGATCGTCTGACCGCGTTTTAGAACAATCGTGATCGGTTCAAGGCGTGAAATCAGGCTTTGCCTTGCGGTTTCCGTTGCGGCGCTGTCAAAAACGATGCTCGGCTGAATAAGCGGAGCAAGCGCCGTATAAAAGGCTTCGGCTTCAATCGGAGATAAACTTTTAATTTGCGACAAACCCCGCTTCAGATTCTCGCGCGCTTCGGAAAGCGCCGTCATATTGCTTTCCGGCATCTGGACGGTCGATTGCTGGTTCGGTTTTTGCCGGTCGAGCAATGAAATTTCGGATTCGAAAAACTGCCTGTCCTGATCGCCGTAAATGGAACCGCTCGCGCTTTCGCGCAAAACTCTCGTTACCGCTTCCAGTTCGTTTGCGCTAAATCTGCGCGCGGCAAAAATTTTTCCGAGCTGTTCGCCGCCCGCGCCCGTCCATTGAATGTCTTTTTTAGAATTGCTGTTAGCTTTCGCGTTAAGATTCGAATTCTCGTTTTTTCTTTGCAGACTTTCCCACGCCGAACGAAAACTTTGCACGGCTTCGTCCGACCGATTCGATTCAAAATAGAAAATCGGTTTAACGCTTTCGCGAACGGATTGTTTTAATTTTTCGGTTTCTTCAATGTCGGTCGATGAAATATCGGCAGGAGAAATAATACTTTCGCGGGCGATATCGCCTTCTTTATAAAGCTGTTCGCCGGAAGTGCGCCACAAAGGATTGTTGATCAGAACCGTGGTCAGAATACACAAAAGCGCAAAACCAAACCAGAATTTTTGCAATGCGGAAAAGTTTATAAGCGAATCCGCGACTTTTTGTCTGATCGTTTTGCGCCACTTTGCCAGCGGCGATGTCAAATCTTGAATACGCTTACTCATTTTGAATATCGTAATTTAGATGCGGATGAACGCTTAAAGTGCACACAATCTTTATTTCCGAATCTAAAATCACGCGACATTGACGGCAAAATTGTTTAAATCTTTAGATAAAATCTCTCCGATTTTCTCAATTAATAAATTCAATGTTTTGGGTTGAATAGCTGAAATTGACACGGTTTCACGGTCTTTGTCAAGCGTAAGTTGTCGTGTTAAGGCATTTAATGAAACTTCATCGAGCAAATCCGATTTGTTTAGAACGATAATCTGAGGAATTTCCTTTAACTTTAAACCAAGCAGGATCTTATCAACCGACTCGATTTGCTGGATCGCGCGCGGGTTTGAAGCGTCAACGACGTGAACCAGTAAATCGCTGTCGGAAATTTCTTCGAGCGTCGCGCGAAATGCGGCAACCAGAGTTTCCGGCAAATCGCGTATAAAACCGACCGTATCGTTGATAATTACTTCCTGTTCGATCGGCAGACGCAAACGGCGCGAAGTCGGGTCGAGCGTCGCGAACATTTGTTTTTCGGCGTAAACTTCACTGCTCGTCAAAGTGTTTAATAAAGTCGATTTCCCGGCGTTCGTGTACCCGACCAGCGAAATAATCGGCAGTTGTTTCTGAACGCGGTTTTTGCGGCGTTCCTGCCGCTGGCGGCTTAAATTATCGACTTGTTTTTCAAGCTGGTTGATTTTATCGCGCACGCGGCGGCGATCGGTTTCAAGTTTCGTTTCGCCGGGACCGCGCCCGCCGATGCCGCCCGCAAGACGCGAAAACGCCGAGTTTTGTCCCTGAACCAGGCGCGGCAGCAGATATTTCAGCTGCGCGAGTTCGACCTGCATTTTACCTTCGCGCGATTGCGCGCGCTGGGCGAAAATATCAAGAATCAGCTGCGGTCGGTCGATGACCTTCAGCTCCGTGGCTTCGGACAGAGAGCGAACCTGCGCCGGGGAAAGCTCGGTATCGAAAACGATTAAATCCGCGCCGAGCCGCATCGAGCGCACGAGCAATTCATCGAGTTTACCTTTTCCGAGAACGGTTTTCGGGTCGATTTTCGGTCGCCGCTGAATGATTTTATCGAGCACGACCGTATCGGCGGACATTGCGAGTTCTTCGAGTTCCGCGATTGATTCTTCGGCTTCGGATAAATAACCGGTCGTCACGTTAACCAGAATTACGCGGTCGCGGTCGGTCTGGCGGCTGCGCGCCGTCATCCGGTTGCGCGCCATTTCCGCTTCGAGCGAATTTATCAGGCTGATAAAATCCGTATCGAGCTGCGAAGGCACGTTCGGTTCTAAGAATTGGTAAGGCAAGCCTTCGCCGTCGGTTTCGAGCTTTTCGGCGGTCGTCGGCAAAAGATGCGCCGAATAAACCAAATCCGGCAAGCCGGTTTTATCGTCAACCTGAATAATCGCCATCAGATCGAGCCGCAGAAGCGCGAGGTCGGTTAAATCGTCCTGCGTCAGTTTTTCGCGATTGAGATGCGTGTGAACGCAGCGCAACCCGCGAAAACGTTCCTGCGAAACGCGCGCGCGCCCGAAATCGGGCATTTCGATCTGCTTGGCGTTGCCGACCATGACGTATTCGACCTGACCTTTGCGATTGATTAAGACGCCGATTTGCCGTCCCGTTTCAAAAGAGATTTCCGAAAGCTGGCGGGCTAGTTCCTGCGAGACGATTTGTTCCGGTGCGACGCGGCGCGATGAGAGACGTTCAATGCGGCGCAATTGATTGTGTTTTAAGCCTTGAGTGAAACCGTGAATGGTACTGATAAATCTTTTAACCTCCGAAAACTATATGTTTTATTATAGCAAATTACCGATTCCGAATTCCAAGTTTTCCGGTCGAATCAAAGCGAAAACGCAAAAGGTTATTATTTTTTTATTGCTGCGCGGTTAATTCATCGTTCGGAATTTGGATTCTGCCCGTCATTTCAATACAATCTAACGTTATGCAACCGCGTACAAGACGGCAAAAAGAAGTGCTTGAATACATTACCAAATATATTGATAAGCACGGTTACGAGCCATCGTACCAGCAGATTGCCTGGCATCTCGGCGTCGCTTCCAAAGCGGGAATCGCTAAACACATCAGCGCTTTGGAAAATCAAGGGCTGCTCGCGCGCCGACGCGAAAACGGAAGCTTTAATATCGAGGTTCGCCCGAAAGAATCGTTTTCCGAAACCGTCTGCCGAATCGAGTGGCTTGATGCGCCGACCGATACAAGTTATCGTGAAGACTGGGAAAACCAACCGCTTTTCGTGCCGAAGTTTCTGCTCGGCTATCTTTCTCCAGATAAGGTTTACGCTTTTCGAGTGCCGAACGACTCGATGTTTAACAAAGGTATTTTCGAGGGCGACGTTATTTTAATCGAAAAACGAACCTTTGTTCGCGACGGGGACTGCATTGCGGCGACAATCGAAAAAAAACGAACCATCGTAAAAAACTACTACCGCGTCGGAGCTTACATAGAATTACGACCGGCAAACGAAAGATACGAAACGCTTCGACTTTCAGCCGATAAAATTGAAATTCAAGGAGTATATCGCGGACTACTTAGACCGCTTATTTAAATTGTGACAAATAACCCGACCCCAAATGCAAGTTACAGCCTAACTTTACGCGTTAAAATTCATAATCGTCCGGGAAAATTAGGGCAAATCACGACAGCCATCGGCGGAGCCGGCGGCGATATCGACGCGATTGACATCGTTTCGGTCGGTAAAGATTTTTTGATTCGTGATATTACCGTTAACGCTTCTTCGGAACAGCACGATAAAGAAATCATAGACGCCATCAGCCAGATCGACGGCGTTGAAGTCGTCAACACTTCAGATCGAACCTTCTTAATGCATCTCGGCGGAAAAATCGAGACTGTTTCGAAAATTCCTTTGAAAACGCGTTCGGATTTGTCGATGGCTTACACGCCCGGCGTCGCTCGCGTTTGCGAAGCTATTCATAAAGATCCCGAAAAGGCTTTTACTTTAACAATCAAGAAAAACACTGTCGCCGTCGTTTCCGACGGAACCGCGGTTTTAGGTTTAGGCGACATCGGTCCGGCGGCGGCGATGCCCGTAATGGAAGGCAAAGCCCAGTTGTTTAAAGAATTCGGCGGCGTCGATGCTTTTCCGATTTGCCTGAACACGAAAGACCCGCACGAAATCGTCGAAACGATAAAAAATATCGCCGTAGCTTTCGGCGGCATCAATCTCGAAGATATTTCCGCGCCCAGATGTTTTGAAATCGAAGACCGTCTCAAAGAAGAACTCGATATTCCGGTTTTTCACGACGATCAACACGGAACAGCCGTTGTCGTGCTTGCGGCTTTGATAAACGCTCTGAAAATCGTCGGGAAACAAATGGACGAGATTAAAGTCGTCGTTAACGGCGTCGGCGCGGCGGGCGTTGCCTGTTCGAAGATTGTGATGGCGGCGGGCGTTAAAAACATCGTCGGGTGCGATCAAACCGGCGCGATCTATGTAGGTCGCCAGGAAAATATGAACTGGGTCAAGGATTGGTACGCTCGAAATACCAATCCGAATCTGGAAAAGGGTACGATTCACGACGTTATTAAAGGCGCTGACGTCTTTTTAGGATTATCCGTTCCCGGCGTAATCGACGAAACGGATCTCATGAATATGGCGAAAGACCCGATCATTTTCGCGATGGCAAATCCGGTTCCCGAAATTATGCCTGAAGATGCCGCCGGGCTCGTCGCTGTCATGGCGACCGGCAGAAGCGATTATCCGAATCAGATTAACAACGTTCTGTGTTTTCCGGGAATTTTTCGCGGCGCGCTAAATTGCAGGGCTTCGCGTATAAACGAAGCGATGAAGCTCGCGGCGGCAAACGCGATTGCCGGAATTATCACCGAAGAAGAGCTTCATCCAGATTATATAATCCCGTCGGTTTTTGACAGAAGAGTCGCGGAAGCGGTTGCTAAAGAAGTTGAAGAAGCCGCTTACCAGACAAACGTCGCCCGGCGCGAAAGAGCGACGACGGACACAGCTTTTTAGTCAAAAAAAAGCTCAAAGCAATTGCCCGCGAAATACGCTGACCACACGGAAAAAGAAAGAAAAAATTCTAATCCTTTTTCGTTTGTTTCGTGTATTTCGCGGGCAATTGCTTTTTTTATTTTAAGTAAGGCAAAACTTTGCAATGTTTGTGACATCGTCGCAGTTGAGGCTTATTTCTAAACCTGCGCCGCACTTTTTAAAAGCTTCTCGGCAATTTTCGGAATTATTTTTTTCGGAGTTTCGATCGCGCCGACGATATGGCGCGCTTCGGTAAAATGCCCGACGACGTAAACGCCCGAAACGTTCGTTTCAAATGTTTCTTCATTGTAAACCGGAACAACGCCGTATTTTGATTTTCTGGTTTCGACGCCTAAGTTTTCCAGCATCGTCAAATCCGCATCCGAACCGATCAGCACGAAAACCACGTCATTCGGCAAAGTTTCAATTTCGCCGTTTTCGTCTTCCAGAACGATTTCGTTTTCCCGAATTTCTAAAACGCGCCCGAGAAAAAACAGCTCCAGACAATTTTTGCCGAGTTCTTTTTCAAGCGGCTGTTTCACCCAATGCTTGATACAGCCCTGTTTCGGGTCGGTTTCTTCCCAGTCTTTGCGAAATGTGGCGAGCGTTGACTTTGCGCCTTCCTGCGCGAGAAAAAGCGCCGCTTCGCCAGCCGAGTTTCCTCCGCCGACCACCAGAGCGTTTTTCTTTACCCACGGGTAAGTTTCGATGAAACGATGATGAACCTTCGGCAAATCTTCGCCCGGAACGTTTAAGCGCCGCGGATACTGCATCGCGCCGATAGCGAACAGTATATTTTTCGTTTCATATTCGCCTTTATCGCTTTTTACCGAATAATGATTATTCTCAATTTTTTCGACCGATAGAACTTCTTCTTCGGTCTGAATATTTAAATTGTTTTCGAGCGTAAAACGCACATAATAGGAAAGCAATTCTTCGCGCGTCGGTTTCTCGCGTGCGGGATGAAGCGTGTTTTCCTGAAGTTCGAGCTCATTAACGGTCGAAAAAACCGTCAAACCGACCGGATACTTATAAACAGTATCGGCAATCAGACCTTTTTCAATTACAAGGTAATTTACACCGAGCTTTTGCGCTTCGAAAGCGGCGGAAATTCCCGCCGGACCTGCGCCGATTATAATTAAATCAAACATTTGTCTTTTCTTTTAATTTTTCAGATTATCTTTTTAATGCGCTTTTAAACGATATAAAAAATAAAATCAATAACAACCTTATCGACGAAACGCATCTTCAAATACTAAATTTTCGATAAAAAACGCGACGGATGCGTTCAGATTCTTAAAAAACTTTTCTAAATTAGAATAAAGAATCCGCAAGCCTATTTCAATGCCAGTTTTTTTAAGCGCTTTCAGAATCGGCTAACTTCCCGGAGGACGAAAAAATACTGGAATGCTTTCAGGCATTTTCCTGCCTGAAAAATCTTCCAATCTCCGGCTTTCCGCACTCAAAATCACGAGAAACAAAACATAAGATAAGCGTGACTGCCGGATAATTCGTCGTTGAAGAACCCGCCAATCCTTTTGACCCAAACGCTTGAAAAACTGGAAATAAACCGGTTATTGATATTTCTTAATAATTGGAACTGTTTTTCTCTATTCACTTTCGGCTTGAAAATGTTTGGCTGCATTTTCAAGCCTTTTTTGTAATTTTTCGAAATAAAAAAACGGAGCGTATACCACTAACGCTCCGTTTTTTTTTATTTAGGATCTGAAAATGAAACTGAATGATTCTAATACACGCCTGTTAAAGTGCAATCATTGTGCCACTACGCTCAAATTCTTTTTTCAAATTTTTATTTCGGATGAATCCAAAGGCGCGAATCTGTTCGGATTTCAAAAAAACTATTTGAAATCATATATTTTTTATCCGCTTTCCAAACTGCCGGGTAATTCTTTTAGACCCATTCAAAAATTCTTTGCCCGGCGAGAACAAATTTGGAACTTTTTATTTTTTCGTGCGTGTATCTAAATTAAGGAACTCCTCCTCGATCTTAATGTGAATTTTAGCCTGTTGTAATGACAGGCTTTTTTTTGTTTTATAGATTTGTTAAATAGTGTATAAATATCTGGAACTACCTTTAATATCTAATTTATAAAATGAAAAAATTATCTTTAATGCTATTACCTGTCTTTTTTTCTTTCGGATGCGGGCAAACGATTGAAAAAAATGAAACGTCAGCGAATACGAAAACCGTAACATTCAATTCCAGTACGAATAGCCAATCGACAGGAACGGTAAAAACTCCGTCGCCTTTAACAAACTTAAATCCGCAGAACAGCTCGGTCGAAGCGGCTCAGAAAAAAAAGCGTGACGTGTCATATTTCGAAAGCATTCAGTTCTTAAACAAAAAAATCGGCAAGACGGACAAAGGCGAAGACGGAATCGTCGGCGAGATAAAGAACGCCGGCAACAAAACCGTTAACACTTTGAGTATTCGCGCAATTTTCAGGAACGATGAGGGAAGAAAGATTTTTGAGACCGACTTCCCGGTTATATACCAGTCAGTTTCAAACGCCGATTCGAGCCGACCTTTAAAACCGAATGAAACGCGCAAATTCGCTTTCGATATTTACGACAAATCGAAAATAACGAATAATTTCGAGCTGCACGTGATGGAAGCCGAAACGGATAAATAATCCGGCATTTCAAACTTTTATAAAAACAAAAAAAGGACGATCAGCTTAATGCCGGTCGTCCTTTTTACGTTTTCTTTAACAACGCGAAAATAATTTATTTCATTTTCAGCATCGGATCGCCGAGCAGCGCCCAGGAAAGTCTGACGTCTCGCCCGGCATTAATCGTCGTTTTAGCATCATTTATCAAATCGCCGAGACGCGAGATATTTCCGGCGGCGATCTGGCTGTAAAAACGCGTTGCCATTATTTCCTGGATATCAGGCGTCGTTTTGCCGGTTGAAGACCACGCAGCCACCGCGCCGCCGCTGTTTGATTTAAGCAGCAGCTCGGACAAGCTGTCTTCGTCTGGCGAAATAAAATAACCGTTAAGACAGCTCAGCATCGAATAAACCGATAAATTATTCGCATTTGTTAATTGCGCCACGCTGGTTTTGCTGAAATAGCTTGAATGCGCCCAAACGCCGATGTTTCCGTGCCCGGAATAATTAATCAAAAACTTGCCGCTGTTCATTTCGTTGAGCAAAAGCGTCTGCGCATTGCCGCTTCCTCGATTAACGAAAGTTTTCGGCATCGATTCCGGCAGTTTAGCCGCGAGCCTGCGGCTTAATGCTTCGAAGTCATAACCGTCCGGCAGATCGCTGGCAAAAAGCGCGCCGCGCGATTGGGCGGTTGAAATATTGGATTCAAAGGTTTTAACTTTAGCCAGAGCATCGATTACGACTTGTCCGGTTCTTGCGGGAATTCTGCCGATGGCGATTTCCGCCAAACCGTCGTCGTTAAAATCGGCTAAAGCGTCGTCGCTTCCGGTTTCTTCGTAAACCGTATCAATAAGCTTGGTCGGAACATAATTAAAATTGCCCAAACCTTTGTAATTACGTGAATCATACGATGAATCGCCGATCAAAAGAGCGTATTTCGGCGGAGTTTGCCAGTTATTCTTTGCGTATTGCAGAAAGCTTCGAATAGACATCGAGCTCAAAACGCCGGAATTGAATTCATCGTATATATCTTCGACATCGACAACTTCAACCGTAATGCCCTGCGAGCGACGATATGACGCCCATATTTCAGCTTCGGTTAAAAAGTTTTTATGCGAAATTATAACCAGCTCGGCGTTATGAGCGGCGGTCGCGAGACTCGAAGGCGTGTTTGTCGTTATTGAAGCCGGAGTTAAAACCGCCGAGTTTTCGACCGCGTACATCACTCTGCCGCGATGCGCCGGAAGCGTCACGCCGAAACCGCCCGCGCTTTGCTGCGGTCTTAACCCGTTAATAATCACGGGGTTCTGCGAATCGGTCATATCGAAAACACGAATATTTGCCGAGGAAAAACCGGTCAGATTCGCCGCCTTGTAATTTTGCGTATAAAAAGCGAGTTCGTTTTGCTGAGCCGCGTAGCCGCGATTAAAGCTGACGCGAATGGATTCGAGCAGCGAAATTCCCATTACGCCCGTTAACTTTAAAGTGTTTGTTCCTTCGCGCAGCAATTGCGGCTGGATTCTATACTCTTTGCTCAAAGTCTGGAAACCGCTTCCGACAATCTGGTTAAGTTCCTGATCGTTCAGCACAACCTTGATCTGATGCCCTGTCTGCGTTCCGCCTTGCAGGCTTAACTTAAATATCGCTTCCGCCGCGTTAAAATCGACCGCGCTTAAATTAAAGTTGATCGTTGCGCCGCTGTTGGTAATCGCTCTTCCAAAGAAATTTTCGTTTCCACCGTTTAATATCGAGTTGTGATAAACGGTTCGCTCTTTAAACACGAAAGACTGGTTATAGCTTCGCGTTAAGACCGTTCCGGCAAAAGAACGCAAAGTAGTCGATTTCATACGTTTACCGCTGCCCTGCCCGGCGACCAGATAGTAAAAACGCGTATCGCTTTCAGGCGTGTCGATTCCTCTGCCGTAAAACTCTATGTAATCGCCGTTTTCGCCGACGATGATCGATTGCTCGCTGCCGTTTGCAAACAACTGCCATAAAGCGGGACTTACGCTTACGTCAAAACCAGCCGCTTGCAGTTCGGCGCGGGACACGCGGTATAAACCGTCTTTTTTAACGCCGATTTTTACGCCTTCCTGCCCGACGGCGAGCCGGTGCGCAAATTCATCCGCGACGGTTTCATATCCCGCGACTTCAGCCTGCAAATCTTTCGGCAGATTCAAATCGCTTTTCTCAATTTTTTGCTGCGAATTATTTCTGATTTTTGCGCCGAAAACGGAATCGCTTTTTAATGCGTCCGGCAAATTTTCCAACGGTTGCGGCAAAACTTCATCGGAGACTCTTCTAAAGCTGTTCGTATCAACGCTTTCTATTACATAAACCGAATCCGAATCGCCGCCGTCATCGTAAAAACTATAAGTTTTACCGATTGCCTTTTCTTCGCCGGTTTGCAGGTAGGCGCCGCCGACAATTGAAGAATTAACCGAAACTTTTTCGCTGCCGGATACGCGGTAGATGTAAAATCCGAAATTATTTGTTTCGTATTCGGTCTGCCATTGCAGGTAAACGCCTCGCCCGTCTGAGAAAGCATTTATGTACTGGTATTTTAATGAGGATTTTCGTGTCTTCGCAGTTTCCTTAAACGACTTTGATTTTTGAGCTTGTACTGATGAATTTATCAAAAAAGATAAAATGACAAAACAAAACATTATCATCAATTTTTTCATATTTTAGAACTACTCCCTTTTTTCAGCGCGTGCAGGCAAAAAAATTGCTTCCGGTGAAGATTACTTATTTTAATATCTTGCTAATTTATAACATTTTACGGCAAAAGCCAATTTTTTTTTGCGTGGAAATAAACACTTAATGGTGGCACTTTTTCAGTTATTTTTAATTTATTTCAAATTAAAGTGAGCCGCGCGTTAAATCTTAGATGCCGGAGATTGTCAATGCTTGCATAAATATTGAATATAATGGTCGCGAAACATCAATATTTAGACATTTAATTGTTTTTGAATTTATAATAGTGAAAAGTTTCTATTATCAAACGAATTAAATCTTGTTAAGGTTTCAATATGTCCACGAAAAAACTCGGAACTTATTTTGTTTTAATTGCATTTCTTTCTTCTTTCCTGCCGGCTAATATAAAAGTTTCAGCCGCTTGGCGCGAACCCGTGCGGGCGCGGAAAGCGATTGTCGCGTCGCAGCACGAACTGGCTTCAAAAATCGGCGCCGATATTATGAAGCGCGGCGGAAACGCTGTGGATGCGGCGATTGCCGTCGGTTTGGCGCTTGCCGTCGTTTACCCGGAAGCCGGAAATTTAGGCGGCGGCGGATTTATGCTGATTCGCTTTAAAGACGGCAAAACCACCGCGATCGATTACCGCGAAATGGCTCCGGCTGCCGCAACGCGCGACATCTTCGTTGATAAATCCGGAAACCTGATCAAAGGCGAAGGCGGCTCGACGATCGGCTATCGCGCTTCCGGCGTTCCCGGAACGCCCGCCGGGTTCGATTACGCTTTCAAAAAATACGGTTCCGGCAAAATAAAATGGGCGGATTTAGTTGATCCCGCGCACAAACTGGCGCTGAACGGCTACCGCCTTTCATACAGGCTCGCAAATCTTTTCAAATCGTATAAAAACAATCTCGAAAAATACGCCGACAGTAAAAAGATTTTCTTAAATAACGGGAATTTTCACGAAGAAGGCGCGCTCTTTAAACAGCCGGAACTTGCGGCGACGCTCGCCCGCATGCAGAAACAAGGCGCGAAAGAATTCTACGAGGGCAAAACCGCCGAACTGATCGCCGCCGATATGAAAGTTAATAAAGGCTTGATTACGCTCGAAGATTTGAAAAACTACGAGCCGAAAGAAAGAACTCCTTTGCGCGGAACCTATCGCGGGCACGAAATAATTTCCATGCCGCCGCCGAGCTCGGGCGGAATAGTTCTGCTTCAGGTTTTGAATATGCTCGAAGCTTACGATATTCGAAAAATGGGCTACAATTCGGCGGAAAAATATCACATTTTAGCCGAAACCCTGCGGCGATCTTTCGCAGACCGCGCCGAATATATGGCTGACCCGGATTTTGCGGACGTTCCGGTCGCGCAGTTAATCGACAAAAGTTATGCCGCAAGGCGCCGCGAATCGATAAAAAACAATAAAGCGTCTTCGAGCAAAGAAATCGGATACGGCAAACCGCTCGGCAAAGAATCGATGGACACGACGCATTATACCGTCGTTGACGCTGAAGGCACCGTCGTTTCAAACACTTATACGATCAATGATTTGTACGGCTCGGCAGTGACGGCGAAAGGCACGGGCGTTTTGTTAAACGATGAAATGGACGATTTCGCGGCTCGCCCGGGCACGCCGAATTTATTCGGTTTGATTCAGGGAGAACGCAACAAAGTCGAACCGCGAAAACGCCCGCTTTCTTCGATGACCCCGACGATCGTTTTACGAAAAGACGGCTCGCCCTGGTTTGCCGTCGGCGCGCGCGGCGGACCACGCATTATCACGGCTGTTCTGCAAACGGTGATAAATATGATCGACCACGATATGCATATCCAGGCGGCAATCGACGCTCCGCGCATACATCATCAATGGTTTCCGGACGAAATTATTCAGGAGCCTTTCGGTTTATCGCCTGACACAAGAAACATACTGGAAAAATTCGGACACAATTTCGCCGCCAGACCGGTAAACATCGCATCGGCGACCGGAATCGAGATTGACGAAAAAGGCGTTCGGCTCGGTGCGATCGACTCGCGCAGCGACGGCGAAGCGATCGGATATTAACCAAAAAACTTAAAAAGCCAAAAAAAAGAAATAAGAAGAAAAGCCTGGTATTCCAACACTTTTCTTGCCTCTCATTTCTTTTTTTTGTTTATTTTTGTTTATTTTTGCTTCTTTTTGCTTATTCTTCTTTTTGCAGAAGCTTGGTCGTATGATCGGTGACGGTTGTATGGGTTAAATCGTTTGTGTCACGCCAGTTCCCTTCCGACGGCGGAACGTAGGCTGTTGTCGGGATCGTTTGCTGCGGCGGCAGTGCGTTTGATTGCTGATTTTTGTTTAGAAAACTCTGCGTTTTCGCCAAAACGTTTTGTTCGAGCGTTGCTTCGCCCGGGTTCGCCGATTCAAACATTAAGGCGTAAGCCATTCGCAGAAGCCCGCCGACAGTCAGTAAAATCGCGGCTATCGCAACAATAAAAGGTTCCTGGACTCCAGCCATAACCGTCAATATAGCCAGTAGCGGAATAACCAGAAATGACAAAAGAAAGATAAACAAACCCTGTCTTAAACCTTTTTTCCGCGGCGAAATCGTTTGCGAAGCAGTCGTTTGAATCGAATTCGGCGAGATGCCGCCGTTTAATAAAAGTTCCGCAACTCCTGTGAGCGGAAATCCGCACCTCGAGCAAAATCGGGTTTGCGCGCTTACCTGTTCCTGTCCACATTGCGGGCAATGCATTTCATTTCTCCTTGTTTTTATTCGTCCTTGGTTAAAAGTTTCGTCGTTCCTTCGGTAACGCTTTCCGGTCCGGCAAATTCTCCTGTATTCGGCGCGCGCCACTTTTGGGCGGGCGGAATATAACTTTCAACCGGGTGGCTCGGCTGCGGCAAAGCCGTCTGCGGCGCTTTCGCTCCGACAAACTGCTGCGCTGCGTGATTATCGGCGGCGGGCAGCGATGGCTGATACTGCGGGCTTACGCTCTTTTCTAAAAACATCCACGAAAAAAGCATTATTAAAATACCGCCCATAGTACCCAAAACCGCGCAGAAGCCCGCCAGTTTATCGGCTCCTATAACTCCGAAAAGCGAAGTTAACAAAAGTGTGCCGATTAAAAACCAAGACAGTCCGATCTTCATGCCTGTTTTCCGGCTCGGCAATATTCCTTTTTTTTTGGATTCAAGCTGCGGCAGATAGCCGCCGTGAGCGAGCAGTTCGGAAACGACCACGAGCGGAAAGCCGCAGCTCGAACAGTATTTTGTTTCCCCGGAAAGTTGCTGCCGGCTGCAACGAGGACAGTACATAATTTTGCTCCATTTGCCGGAAAAAATCCGTAAGATTCAAGGCTAAACGAATTTTCACACGAAAAAGTTCTATATGCAAAATCTTTTCGCCCGCCGCGTTAAACGCGCGTCGGTTTGTCAGCCGAAAGCATCTGGCGCACGGCGAACGCCCGACCCTGAAAATGCTCGGCGCGGGCGATGGTTTCGAGCAGAATTTCGGCGATCGATTTGAGCTGATCGGGCGCGGGCAGCTCGCGTCTCAAGTCTTCGTCGGAAGTAAAAAAAGCGAATCCTTTACGCCGCGTTTCATCAACTTCCGCAAGATATTCCAGCATTTTTTCGACAGTCGAAAGTTCTTCGGGCAGAGTCCACTCGAACGGGTCGTCCCAGAGCCGCGTCGTGATGCCGCCGAACGTCTGCTCGATCGCCGCGGCTGAGCGCAGAATGTATTCCCCGCACGAAAACATCGCGAAACTGTTTTCAAGCTCGCGCGGTTTTAAGAAAAGTTTTTCGTCCGGTATCTCTTGCACGAATTTTTTGGTGCGCTCGTGTAGTTTTTCAAACTGGTTCTCGAAAATTTCGATTAACGTTTTCATAAAAAAAGAGTAGCCCATTTTATCGCGCCGCTCTTATAAAACAAAAATGAAGGATAAATATAAATGCTGCAAATTTATCCTTCATTTTTTAATACATTCTTTAATTGTAAAATCCGCCTGTTATTATTTACCTCGATAACGCCGGTCCTGTTCGTATATGCCGAGACCGTAATTTTTGCCGTTGTAGCTCAGACCGTTTTGCAGTCTGCCTTTAACGCCGATTTCCACGCCCTTTGTCGGAACGCTGTTTTCCGTAAAGACCCAGATCGAGCCGGTTCCGTCATCGACCTTGTAAACGCCGCCGCGAATATTCGTCAGCGGAACACTGATCCCGTAACTGTCTTTGACCACTCCCGCAACGGCGACTTCTTTATTCAGGTATCTCGACGTGTTCGATTCAAGGTCGGCGATGCTTTTTCTTTCCGGACAAGCCGCCGCAAAAGCGACCGTCATTAATATTAAACTCAACCAGATCAACTTTGTTCGGTTTCTCATTTTTTCTCCTCTTAAACTTTGATTGAAAATTACGGGAGAGCCGTTTATTCACTGTTACAGATTCATTTCTACAATAAAAGTTTGCCATATTTATTTATATCTGCGATGCTTTTACCGTTCTTTTTAATCCACACGATTTTTTTTTTTGCGATGACGACGCCGACCTCTAATGTCTCGACCGAAAATTTCCTGTTTTCATCCAGTATCGCGGCTGACGTCTGGCATCCGAAGAAAGATGCCAGAGCCTACGAATGGTGGTATTTCGACGCGCTTTCCGACGACGGGAAAGAAGCGATCGTCATCATCTTTCTTGATAATTTTATCTTTTCGCCGCGTTACAATAAACGCGAACAAAACGAATCGGCTTCCGGTTACGCAAAAAACCTCAAACAAAAGGTTCGCCGAACGCTTTTCAGCGATAAATCCGGAGCGGCGGCGAAAGAAAGATTTCCCGCCGTCGCTTTTGTTTATTACCGCGACGGCAAACCAATTTACCGCGCCATCAACGAATTTAAGGAAAAAGATTTCTCCGCCAGCACAGAAAAGCCCGAATGCACGATCGGCGATTGTTCGTTCACATACGAAACGGCACCTTACGGTTCAGGTTACATGCTTTCGATCAACGCCGTTTTAAGCGGCGGGCGAAGGCTTGCAGCGCATTTCGAATGGCTTTCGATCGAAGCGGATTTTGCGGCGGAAAGATGTCCGGCGACGGAAAACTCGCATTGCTGGAATATGGTCGCGCCGCGCTCGGACGTTTCGGGCAAGATCAGCGTTTCCGACAAAAAAGGCTTGTCGCTCGACGTCAGGCATTTTCGCGGAACCGGTTACCACGATCATAATCTGGATAACCGCTGGCTGCCCGACGCCGTGCGCGACTGGCATTGGGGCAGAGTTCATTTCGCCGATTCGACCGCAGTCTTTTATCGCTATTGCGAAACAGCGAAACAACCGACGACAAAACTGCTCGTCATCAACGAGGGCGAGCTGCGCGAACGCGACGCGGTTTACGAAGAATCCGGTTTCGCCCGCGATAAGTTCGGCATAAGCTACCCGACCGAGATGCGCTTCGCTTCTGAAGACGATCTGCGTCTCGACGTGCGGCACCAAAAGATCATCGATTCGAGTTTTTTCTACTTGAGATTTATGAGCGAAATGACCTTGACGATAGGCGGCGGCAAATCGAAAGCGACTCTGGGCATTACGGAATATCTCGCGCCGAAAGCTTTGAAGCTTCGCTGGCTCAACTGGCTGATAAATATGCGCATCGGTCGCAACGGCAAAGGCTCTTTTCTTCCGTAAGCCCTGCGCCGCTTTATCCTTTGACGGGAAAAACATAATCAGCCGCGGATAAACGCAGAAAACGCGGATAAGAAAAGTGAAAAGCTAATAATAAAAAGTGAAAAGTAAATTTTTTCGTTTTTAGTTATCAGTTTTTCACTGGTTTTAATCCGCGTCGCCCGCGTTTATTCGCGGCTGTATATCCTTCGATTTTCTTTGTGCCTGGAATCTTAGCGGCGGTTAATATAATTCATCGCCATCGAAGCGATATCGTCCATCGAAGAGCCGTCGCCGTCGCGGTCAAAAAGGTTGCCGAGAAGTCCGCCCTGCGGCGAGTTTTGAATTTGCTGCTGCTGTTCGCCGAGATAACCGGAAAGACCGCCGGGATCGAGATGCTCTTCCTGTTTGCGGCGTCCGAGATAACCCATCACGATTGGCGCGAGAAACATTAATATCTGCGAGATTTGCCCGATGTCGAGACTGCTGTTTTTGCTGATTTGCTGCGCGACCTGTCCCTGATTGTTTCCGAAAATATGTCCGAGAATGCCGCCCGCGTTCGCCTGTTTCGGCACCTGCTGGCTCGGTGCGCCGCTCCCGCCGAAAATCATATCGCCCAAACCGCCGAGATTGTTTAAAATGCTGCCGTTGTGGTCTTGTTCGAGCGCGCGGTCGAGCGATTGCGCGCCTTCCGGCGTCGAGGCGTTTTTTGCCAAGCCGTTGATTAAAACCGGAAGCGCCAGCTGAATCGCCGAATTAACCGATGAATGATCCGCGCCGACGTTGCGGCTGATCTGTTCGACGGCTTCAGATCCTTTTTCCTGTCCGAGTAAATCCTGTAAAGAAAACATAATTTTATCCTTCCCTGTGTCTATATTTATAAAATTCTTTTTATATCGACATAATAACAAATTACCGTCCCGCTGCCTAAATTCTATTAAAATGCAAAACGGTTTGCATCATGGAACTTGAGCGCTCAAAGCACTTTAAAAACGCGCCGGCAGCTTTGTTTAAATCTTGATTTGTCGTTTCGTTTAGCTTTATTGTAATTTTGAAACCGAACATCAATGAATTATTCTTCGTACGACTTAAAAATCAAATTTCCGCTTTTATTTCTCATCATTACGTTCGCGTGTCTCGCCTGCCGAACCGATCAAGCCGAACGAAAACCGATCTCGAAAGTTTCGACCCTCGCAGGACTTTCGGAAAAATTCGGCGAGCCGTTCGGCGTGGCAGAGCGCGGCGGCGAAGTGTTCGCGTCCGACGGCGAGGCGGGCGTTATCAGAAAAATCGCCGCTGACGGCGCGTCGAGCGTTTTCTCAAGCGGTCATCACACGCCTTCGCAAATCGTTTTCGACGCAAACGGCGATTTGCTTGTCGCCGATTCGGGCACGCATACGATCAAACGAATAAAACCGGGCGGCGAAATCGAAACGATTGCGGGCGTGGAAAACAGTTCCGGCTTTCAAAACGGCGACGCTCGAACCGCGCTTTTTAACGCGCCCGTCGGAATCGCCGTTTTTGAAAATAAAATCTTCGTCGCCGACACGTATAACGACGCGATTCGCGTAATAGAAAACGGCAATGTTTCGACCGTCGCGGGCGGCACGCAGGGATTTGCCGAAGGAATCGGCGCGGCTGCAAAATTCGACACTCCGTGCGGAATCGCCGCCGCTTCGGACGGGAAAATCATCGTCGCCGACACGGGCAATCGCCGCCTGCGCCTGATCGAAGCGAACGGAAGCGTTTCGACGCTCGCCGGAAACGGCAATTCCGTTTTGAAAGACGGTTTTTTGTTTGAAGCCGAGCTCGTTCAGCCGACAGCCGTCGCGATCAACAAATCGGGCGAAATTTTCTTCGCCGACGGAAACGCGATCCGCGTAATACGCCGCGTCGTTTTGCCGTTCATCGAAACGATTTCCGGAACCGACCGCGGCTTTGCCGACGGCTCGATGCGAGCGGCGCGGTTTAATCGTCCGAGCGGTTTGGCAATCGGCGAATCGGGAAACCTATACGTTGCAGACAGCGAAAATCAGGTTCTGCGCGTTTTCGCCGGCGAAACAATCGGCAAGGAAATTTCCATGGAAGAAAGCCGCAAATTGCGCCACGCGGCTGAAGAATTTCGCCGCCTGGCTCCGCCGCGCTGGACATACGATCCGCCCGAAGCGAGACGCGATATCGCAGGGACGCTCGGCGAGCTGCGCGGCGAAGTTGACGGGCGAAACAAACCCGTCTGGTTTCACAACGGGCTGGACATCGCCGGCAATTACGGCGAAACGGCGCGTTTTATCCGCGATGAAAAGGTCTTAAAGCCGATTGCGGCGGAAAATTTCAACACTTTGCGAGAACTGGTGCGAATGCCGACAATCGGCTACATACACATCCGTCTCGGGCGCGATAAAAACAACCTGGTTTTCAATGACAGGCGCTTTCAGTTTTCTTTTGACGAGGCGCGAAAACCGAAAGGCGTGCGGATTCCGAGAGGCTCGCGCTTTGCGGCGGGCGAAGCGATCGGAACGCTCAACGCTTTTAATCACGTTCACTTAATCGCGGGCAGAGCGGGCGCGGAAATGAACGCGCTCGACGCTCTTATTCTTCCGAACATTTCGGATGCGGTCACGCCTTTTATCGAAAAAGTATCGCTTTTCGGCGAAGACTGGCGCGAGATTGAAACCTCTCCAAAAGATGCGCGTATTACTTTGAGCGGAAAAACACGCATCGTCGTTCGCGCTTTCGATCAGATGGACGGCAACAATTCAAGACGAAGGCTCGGCGTTTATCGTCTCGGCTACCAAATTTTGCGAGCCGACGAAACGCCGCTCGGCGAAACTCTCTGGACGATTTCGTTTGAACGAATGCCGGATGAACGCGCCGCCAAGTTTGTTTACGCGATGGGCAGCAAATCCGGCTACACGCCTGAAACCGTATTCAATTACATCGCGTCCAACCGGGTGGACGGCGACCGCTTCGGCGAAGATTTTTTCGACGCCGGGCAAATGGAAAACGGCGAATACGTTCTAAGAGTTTTCGCGGCTGATTTTTTCGGAAATATCGCATCAAAAGACACAAGTTTCGAGGTTAAAAAATGAAAAAAACATTGATTTCTCTTTCTTTATCGGCTTTAATTCTCTCGGCAACGCCTTTTTCGTCAAAGGCTGAAACGCCCGCAGCTTCCGTCGCGAAAGCGATTCGCGTCGCTCCGCCCGCGCCGAAGTTTACCGATGCCGAACGTCAGGCTGAGCTTGCCCGCCGCCGCGCCGAAGTGTTCAAGGCGATGAAGCCGAACAGCATCTTTATCCTGCGCAGCGCCGAGCCGAGAAATTACGCGGGCGACGTCGATTTTTATTACCGTCAGGAAAACAATCTTTATTATTTAACCAATCTCAAACAAAACGGCGCGACGCTCGTTCTCGTTAAAAGCGGCGCGGGAAACAAGGAATATTTGTTTCTGCCGAAACGCAACCCGCAATTTGAAACGTGGAACGGCAAAATGTATTCGAACGAAGAGGCGACTCGCATTTCCGGTTTGAAAACGATTATCGAAGCGAGCGAAACGCAAAACTTTCTGCAAGCGGTCAAAGACCGGAAAGCATTTGCCGCGAAAGACGGCGCGAGCATTCAGCTTGCCGCCGAAACCGCTTATTTTCTGCTTCCGTTTACCGAAGGCGATCGCGACGGGTTTGCCGAATTCGGGCGCGAACACGAATTTTCGAAATCGCTGACCGGCTACAAAATCGAAAACGCCCGACCGATCGTTGACGAGCTTCGGCAAATAAAATCGCCGTATGAAATCAGATTGATGCAGCACGCCATCGACATTACGACCGAAGCCCAGATGCGCTCGATGGGAATGGTTTCCAAAGCGAAATACGAATACGAAGTTCAGGCTGAAGTCGAATACACGTTCAGACGCAGAAACGCCGATTACTGGGGTTACCCGTCGATTGTCGGCTGCGGTCCGAACGCGACGACTCTGCACTACGTCGAATCTCAGGGCAAAGTCAAAGCCGGGGATTTAATGCTGATGGACGTCGGCGCCGAATACGACCATTACACGGCTGACGTCACGCGCACGTATCCGGTCAACGGGAAATTTTCAAAAAAACAAGCCGAGATTTATCAAATCGTTTACGACGCGCAGGAAGCGGCGGCGAAAGCGGCAAAACCAGGCGCTACTTTTCGCGCCGTCAGCGCGGCGGCTGACGCGGTTATCAAGGACGGGCTTTTCCGCCTCGGTCTGATTACGGATAAAAACTCCGACCAGCATCGCGTCTGGTATATGCACGGTCTCGGTCACTGGCTCGGAATGAACGTTCACGACGTCGGCAGAAACGGCAGACCGCTTCAAGCCGGAATGATTTTCACTAACGAACCCGGCATTTATATCCGCGAAGACGCGCTCGATTACCTGCCGAAATCGCCGGAATGGGCGGCTTTCGCAGAAAAAGTCAGACCGAACTTCGAGCGTTATAAAAACATCGGCGTTCGCATTGAAGACGATTTGCTCGTTACTTCAAACGGAGTGGAATGGATGACGAAAGCGCTGCCGCGTAAGCGTTCCGAAGTCGAAGCGTTTATGGCTCGCGCGTCAAAAGAAATGGCTTTTCACGCGCCCGCGACAGGCGCGAAGCCGACGCTCGCCGTTTTAAATTTCGGCTCAAACCTTTTGCCGACCGGCGATCTCGTGTTTAATCAAGCTTTGAGCGGCGCGACGATCCGGCGCGGCTGGATTCATTCGGGCAAATCAGCGGCGAATTCGGGCTCGGCGCACCTGGAACATTCAATTGCCGAGTAAACCGAATTCAGAAAACTTTTAATTCCAAATTTCAAACGGCGCGAGGGCGCTTTTGAAATTTGGAATTTTTAATTGAAATATTTAGTATTATGTTGAATTGTGTTAAAAACAATTACGGTTTTTAAAAGCTTTGGAAAACGAAAGAGGTTTTCCGTTAGCGAAATGCGGAAACGCGAAACAAACAATTTGCCGCTTTAAGCGAAGACGAAAAAGATATCAAGATGAAAAAAGAAATTTGCGCCATACTTTTAAGCGTCGCGTTTTTCGGCTCGTGCTCGTTTGATCGAAAAGGCGACAACGCGCCCGCAACCATTGCGCCGAAATCCGCCAAAGCCGAAGGAGAAGTAAGCGCGGCGAAGCCTGTCGCGACGGTTCAAACTACCCCGACGAGCGCAAAAGATGCGTTCGATGAAATAAAAGTCACGAAAAAAGACTGCGCGAGCGTCGATGCGGGCGACAATGCCGTGCTCGCCAGGCATTCTTTCCCGCTCGATTTCCCGCCGTTCGTCAATTCGTGTTTCGTGACGGCTTATAACCCGGAATACGACGATCCGCCGATGGAAACCGAGTTTGCCATTTATAAAAACGGCGCAAAGGTTTTCGATTTTCCGGATCGCTTTAACGGCGTTGAATTCGGTTGCTGGGTCGATGCGGTGGCGTTCGAAGACTTAAACGGCGATAATCTAAACGATGTCGTCGTAGCCGGAAAATGCAGCGCGAAATCCGCTTCGTATAATGAAAATATGGTTTACGTCAATACCGGAACCGGATTTACGACCAACCCGGACGCAAACGGTAAATTGTCGGAACTTAAACGAATAAAGGAAATAACCGATTTTGTCAGAAGCAATCAGCAAATCTTCTTCTAATAACGGCGATTATCAATTGCCGCTTGTCATCGTCAACCCGAAATCCGCCGCCGGTTCGACCGAATCGCGCTGGGCGGAAATCGCTTCGGAGCTGCGAACGCATTTCGGCGCGTTTCAAGTCGCGTTTACAAAAAAACACGGCGACGGAACAGCGCTCGCTTTGCACGGAGCGACGCAAAATCGCAAATTTATTATCGCCTGCGGCGGCGACGGCACGATCAACGAAGTCGCCAACGGAATTCTGCAAAGCGGAAAAGACATCGAGCTCGGAGTTTTGCCTTCGGGAACCGGCGGCGATTTCCGCCGCACGCTCGGCATCCCGGCTAACGCGAGAGAAGCCGCGAAAGCTTTGCGAACCGGCGTAACCAGGTTGATCGACGCGGGAAAAGTAACCTTTTTCGACCACAAAGACCAGCAAATTTCGCGCTATTTTTTAAATGTTTCCAGCTTCGGTCTGTCGGCTTCGATCATCGGGCGCGTTAAAACAAGCACTTCGCTCAAATGGCTGCCGAACGATCTTTTCCGCGGTCGCGCGAGCTTTGCGCTTTCGACTTTGCAGGAAGTATTAGATTTAAATTACGCGACCGTTAAGGTAAAAATCGACGAAAAGGAAGAAAAACTTCTCAACACGATAAATTTCTGCGTAGCGAATTCGCGCTATTTCGGCGGCGGAATGAAAATCGCGCCCGAAGCGAAAATCAACGACGGCTTTTTCGACGTCATCAACATCGGCGACATTAAACAAGCGAAAATTCTCTTAAACGCTTACACGCTTTATCGCGGCTCGCACCTTTCTCTGCCCGAAGTGAAAAGCACTCTCGCGAAAAGAATCGAAGTTTCCGCCGCCTCTGCAAATCAAATCATTCAACTCGAAACCGACGGCGAGCTGCCCGGGCGCTTGCCGGCAATTTACGAGATCGTGCCGAACGCTTTGAGAATCAGAACGCCGGTGCCCGATAAATCGTAAATGCCGCCGAAACCTTCTCTTTTTTTTGCCGGACGACGAAAACGCTTTTTTTGAAAAGCAACCGGCATTTACGAGATTGAGATAAAAGCGTTTTAAACGGAATCGAAGGCTAATAGCCGAACATCGGATTTTCGGCTTTCAGACTGTAAATCCGGCTATTGCCTTTTTATCTGAAGTTACAAAAAGAAATTACAAAAAGAAAATATAAAAAAGAACGGGCTGGGAGTTTTCTCTAAACGCTTTAGTTGACGGCAAGGGCATTTATAAACCGAAGCCGGGGCGCGAATTACAATATAAAAAATTCGCGGTTTTTGTGTTAATCTGTGATTAAATTTTATATTAAGAAAATTTATGAATAATTCTTTTTGCCAGTTGATAATCGACGCCGCCGAATCGCACCCGGAAAAAATGGCGATGGACATTGTCGGCGTCGAAAACGTTCGCTACACGTTTGCCGAAATGCTCGATGCGATTCGTTCGGTCGCGTACCGGCTTGAAAAAGAAGGCATAGCATTCGGCGAGCGCGTCGCTTTGATCGGCGAAAATCATCCGCGCTGGGCGATCGCTTATTTCGGCATATTGTTTCGCGGCGCCGTCTGCGTTCCGATCGACCCGCACGGCGAAATCGAAACGATAACGAATTTTATCGAAAATTCCGAAGCGAAAATGGCGTTCATCGGCGAAGATTTTATCGAAAATTTCTACAAACTCGAAGAAAGGCTTGGCAAAAAGATTCCCGCCGTCGTTTTACAGGAAGCGGATCAATTACCAATCACGAATTACGAATTACGGGAAGACAATCCGGCGTCGAGCAACGGTTTTCAATCGTTTTCCGATTGGATGAAAACGCCGCGACCGGCTGATCACGACCGGAAACCGACGCCAGCCGCGCCCGATGATTTGGCGGTTTTGATTTACACTTCGGGCACGACCGGAACGCCGAAAGGAGTTCCGCTGACGCACGGCAATATTTATTACGAAACGCAGGGCTGCCAGGAAGTGATGAACGTTTCGGAAAACGAAGTCGTTTTGAGCGTTCTGCCGCTGTTTCACGTTTTCGCGCAGGTCATCAATTTATGGGTGATCGCCAGCATCGGCGCCAGTGTTTATTACGTCAAAGAGCTTGCGCCAGCAGAGCTTACGCGAGCGTTCGAAACGAAAGAAATCACGCTTTTGACCGGCGTTCCGCGTCTCTGGTACCTGTTTCACAAAAAGATTTTCGACGGCGTCGCCGCTCAGCCGAAACCGGTTCGAATGCTTTTTGCAGGGATGCTCAAAACCAACGGGATTCTGAGAGACAAATTTAATACCAATCTCGGCAGAAAAATGTTCGGCAAAGTTCACGAAGGATTCGGCGGCAGGCTCGGCATCACGATTTCCGCCGGTTCGCGGTTTGACGAGAAAATCGCGCGCGATTATTACGAGCTTGGGTTTACGATCATACAAGGTTACGGTCTAACCGAAACCTGCGGAGCCGTCGCTTCGACGCGTTTTGAAGGAAGCTCGGTCGGCTCGGTCGGCAAAGCCGTCAACTACGCCGAAATAAAACTCGGTCCGCCGAACGAAGACGGCGCCGGCGAAGTTTTAATCAAAGGCAAAATGGTTTTTAAGAGTTATTACAAAAACCCGGAAGCGACCAGGGAAGCGTTTACCGAAGACGGCTGGTTTAAATCGGGCGACCTCGGAAAATTCGATGAGAACGGCGATCTTTTTATCGTCGGGCGGTCGAAAGACGTGATCGTTTTGCCGAACGGCAAAAACATTCACCCGGAAGATCTCGAAGTTCATTATTCGAAATCGCCTTTGATCGAAGAAATCTGTATTCTCGGCGTCAAGGATGAAAATTCGGCGATGGCTGGCGCGGAAAAACTCGTCGCCGTTGCCGTTCCGGATTTTAACTATCTCAAACAAAACAACATCGCCAATTCAAAAGAAGCGATTCGATACGATCTCGATAATCTCGGTCGAAGTTTGCCGGAATACCAGCGCGTTCGCCAATACGTCATTCACACCGACCCGCTGCCGCGCACGGCGACGAGAAAAATCAAACGTTTCGAGCTGCAAAAACGAATCGAAAACGAGGGCTTGGGCGATCAGGACGCAAATCGCCGCAAACCGCTCGCATTAACCGCCGCGGATAAAGCGCTGATAGAATCAAACGCCGGTCGCGCCGTTATCGCCGCGATCAGTAAAAATTCGAAGGAAACGGAAAATATACACCCTTCGATGAACCTGGAAATTGATTTCGGACTGGATTCTTTGAGCCGCGCAGAAGTTTTCGCCGCTCTTGAACAAGGCTTTAACACGGAATTTGACG
>JAOAPX010000040.1 GCA_025463125.1 Acidobacteriota bacterium
TCGTTATGCCCGTCAATTACTATCGCTTTTTTATGCAGTTTTAAGGCTTGCTGCCAGACGCGCCGGTCCGCGCCCTGCGGCATCGTCTGCGCGGCTGCCTGCCCCGCAAATAAAAAGATAAAAACAAAAGAAAGAACAAAAGAAACTATTTTTTTCATAATGTTTGAAACGAACCTGATCGGCGTTAATTTTAGCTTTTTTAATAAATTTTGGCGAGAAAAAAAGGAACAGCCTGAAAAACTGTTCCTTAAAAGATTTATTCGAGGAGAGAATATTTTTTGTAATTACCAATCGCGGCGTTCACGATAAACGTTACGGCGATATTTGTTGTAACGTCTCTGCAATCTGCGCTGTTCCTGGCTGTTCACATAACCGTCGCGATAAACGCGTCGCGTCGTGTTAGAAAGACGCTGGCGCTGTCGCTGCAAGCGGCGTGCTTCCCGCGGAGAAATTCTGCCGTACTCGGAATTGCCGTACCCGTAATTTCTGTTTTGATACGAACGGTTTTGATACGAACGATTCTGGTTATAGCGATTTTGATCTCGCTGCTCTCTGCGGTACTGACGCTGCTGTCGTTGACGGTAGTTGTCACGATTTTGATAACCTCTGTTTCGGTCATACTGCGCATAGCTGCTGACTGCGAAAACACTTAAACAAAAAGCGATTCCGGCAAATGTCAGACTTATTTTTTTCAAATAATTCATAGACTCTCCTTAATTCATAAAATTTTTATAGCACCGGCTATGCAAGTTCGGATGCCTGTTTTTCCACTTCGGGTTGGCATTTTTTTGTTCATTAATTTTATTTGTTGGCACAATAACTGCCTTATTATAAACCGGCTAAACCAGCCAGGGAAACATATAAAACAATTAAATATTAAGTTAAACCGTTCTGTCTCAATCGTTTAGCGTGCGAGAACCAGCAACAGGCTGAAATGATTTGACGACAAACTGACAGATTTTGCCAGTTTTATCAGACAAATTTTGTGTGTTTGTATCTAAATTTCCAATAAATCTCTCTAAAATGCCTAATCAACCTATTTTATACGATCGATTCGCGTGACGGTGTTCGGACAGATTTTCTTCAGATGCATACCTCAAACAAGTTTTTTCGCCTCATTCGATTTATTTTAATCATATAAAAAACGGTTAATCTAACCGCGCGTCGCAACGGTTTTGATTAACAAGCTATAAAAACTCCCGAGGTCTCGCAAATGTCCAAAAACAAACTTGCTGTTCCGAGTACGATTGATTCCAAAAGGCAAACAGAAAAACGTCGGAAGCCGCACGCAAAAACCAAACAAAAACCGTCATATTTTACGTTTATCGAAAATCTGCCGGTAATGTTTTACGCCGTCGAGCCCGTAGCTCCATACAAACCGATATATATCAGCCCGGCGTTTACCGAACTCGGTTACCCGCTCGAAGACTGGCAAAATAATCCGGATATGTGGATTCGCGCGCTTCACCCGCAGGATCGCGAATCGGTCTTAAAGAAAACGGCGGCGGCGCGGGCGAAAAGCAAGGAAATTGATTACGAGTATCGACTGATTGCCCGCGACGGAGCGATTCACTGGGTTCGCGATCGAGGCTCTTTTATAAAGAACGAAAGCGGCGAAATCGTTTACTGGCAAGGAATTATTCTCGATATCACTTCGCGCAAACAAGCCGAAGAGCAGCTTTTGGAAAAAGAAGAAAGATACCGCCAGATGTTTGAGAATAATGAAGCGATAAAAGTTCTGATCGATTCGGAAACCGGCGTAATAGTCGATGCAAACCCGGCGGCGTGCAAATTTTACGGCTACCGGCGCAAAGAATTCCTAACTAAAAACATTACCGATATAAATGCTTTAACGAAAGATCAGGCAAAGCATAAAATTTACCAGGCAAAGAACCAAATCTGCAATTATTTCGTTTCTCCGCATCGCCTTGCAAACGGCGAGATCCGAGATGTGGAAGTTTACGCAAGCCCGATCCGCAATCGAAATCAATTTCTGGTTTACGCCATTATTCATGATATTACCGAGCGTAAACGGGCGGAAGAAGCTCTGCTTGAAAGCGAGACGCAGTATCGCAATGTTTTTGAAAACGCCAACGATTTGATTTATGTTCACGACATTGAAGGAAATTATATTTCGATAAACAATGCGACCGTGAGGCTTTTCGGATATACGCGCGAAGAAGCGCTGAAAATGAATTTTTCTCAGATCGCCGCGCCGGAGCATCTCGAGTTTGTTCGACTGAAGCTTTCCGAGAAAATCGCAGGCGAGCAGCAGTCGGCGTATGAAGTCGACTGCATTACAAAGGACGGCAGCCGCGTCACGCTCGAAGTCAACAGCAGCGCGATTTATAAAAACGGCGAGCTGATCGCGGTTCAGGGAATCGCCCGCGACGTGACCGAGCGTAAACAGGATGAAAAAATCTTAAAGATCCGCGAAAAACAATATCGTGATTTGTTTGAAAACGCCAACGATCTTATCTATACACACGATTTACAGGGAAATTTCACTTCGCTCAACCGTGCCGGAGAAGTAATCACCGGATATTTGCGCAAAGAAGCCGTTAAGCTGAATATAACCGATGTCGTCGCGCCGGAGTTTCTGGCGTCAGCCCGCGAATTGTCCGCCCGCGAATTGTCCAGAGCGCCGTCGACGCCGTATGAGCTGGAAATCATCGCTAAAGACGGGCATCGCGTATCGCTTGAACTTAGCACTCGTTTGATTTTTCAATACAATGTGCCGATCGGAGTGCAGGGTATCGGTCGTGATATTACCGAGCGCAAACGGGCGGAAGAAGCCCTGAAAATAAGCGAGCGCCGCTATCGTTTTTTAAGCGAAGGCATTATGCATCAGGTCTGGACGGCGACGCCCGACGGCAAACTCGATTACATCAGCTGCCGCACGCTCGAATATTTCGGAGCTTCTTACAACGAAATTATCGAAAAAGGCTGGGCGGACGTGGTTCACCCGGATGATCTGGCGGAATGCAACGAACGCTGGGAAAAAGCGCTCTGCTCCGGAGAATATTACGAAGTCGAATGCCGCATGAAACGCGCCGACGGCTCTTACCGCTGGCATCTTGCGCGGGCAACGCCCGGACGCGATTCGAGCGGCAAAATCATCAACTGGTTTGGAACCAACACCGATATTGATGATAAGCGTATGGCGGAAGAAAAGCTGAATCATTACGCATTGCATGACGCGCTGACCAATCTGCCGAACCGCACCGAATTTATCAATCATCTTAAAACGGCGATCAAGCGATCGGCAGCCGGCGATGAATTTCGCTTTGCCGTGCTTTTTCTGGATTTAGACCGTTTTAAGGTTATCAACGACAGTCTCGGTCATTTGATCGGCGATAAATTATTGATCGGAATTGCCAGGCGTCTTAAATCCTGCGTTCGCCCGGGTGACGTCGTCGCCCGTCTCGGCGGCGATGAGTTTACGATCCTGCTAAATAAAACCGGCGGCGCGGCTGAAGTCGCGCAGGTCGCCGAAAGATTACAGGCGAGGCTTTCTAAACCGTTTATATTCGATAATTACGAAGTTTTCACGTCCGCCAGCATCGGCGTTATTCTTTCCGACGGAAATCACTGGGAACCGGAAGAATATCTGCGCGACGCGGACGCGGCGATGTATCGCGCAAAAGAAGCGGGAAAAGCGCGCTACGAAATATTCGACAGCGCGATGCACGTCCGCAATATGAATCTTTTGCAAATGGAAACGGATTTGCGATACGCCGTCGAACGAAACGAATTTGAAATTAATTACCAGCCGATCGTTTGCCTGGAATCCGGAGAAGTTCGCGAGCTCGAAGCTCTGATCCGCTGGCGACACCCGAAGCACGGGTTGATCGCGCCCGGAGAATTTATCTCGATAGCCGAAGAAACCGGCTTGATAATCCAAATCGGTCAGTGGATTTTGCTCGAATCGTGCCGTCAAACCGTCAAGTGGCACAAAGATTTCCCGTATTTCTCGTCGCTGCCGATCAGCGTCAATCTTTCCACAAAACAATTAATGCATCCGTCGCTGACCCGGCAGGTGCGCGATATTTTGCGGCAAACCGGTCTTGACGCGCGCCATTTAAAGCTCGAAGTCACGGAAACGACCGTTATGGACAACAGCGAAACCGCGCTCAGGGTTTTATCCGAGCTTCACGCGCTCGGTCTTTCGCTTTCGACAGACGATTTCGGAACCGGTTATTCGAGCCTCAGCTATCTACACCGGTTTCCTTTCGATCGTTTGAAAATCGACCGCTCGTTTATCGGTGAAATGGATAAAGACAAGAAAAGCGAAGCGATCGTTAAAACGATTTTAATGCTCGGACAAAATTTAAATTTGGACGTGGTCGCCGAAGGAATCGAAACCGAACGGCAATTTCAGCAATTGCGCGAATTCGGGTGCGGCATCGGGCAGGGTTATTTTTTCTCTAAACCGGTCAATGCCAAAACGATCGAAAAACTGCTGAAAAACAATCGTCCGCTGCTTTCAACCGATATGCTTATGTCGCCGTCAAATGATTTTTCGAATAACCTGATCGAAGTCGAAAACTTACAGTGAGTCTTTTTCGAGGCGAGCTGTAAAAGCAAAATCTAAGCCGCAAGGCTGGCACCTTTTTAATAAAACTTAAACAAATTGTCCCTTGTTTAAGCGTAAACGGCGCCAGCCTTGCGGCTTAGATTTATTTAAATTACCGAACTGACCCGGTTTTCATTCGTTTTTTTTTCGCCTTTTATTCCGCCTTTTATTCCGCTTTTTTATCTCGCGGTTTGGCGTTTTTCACGTATTTATCAAACCAGTTTAACTGTTCGAAAACCGTGTGTCCGATCGATTCGCGAGCCGAGTAGCCGTGCGATTCGAGCGGCAGCATAACGAGACGCGCCGTTCCGCCCGTGCCTTGAATCGCGGCGAAAAGGCGTTCCGATTGAATCGGGAAAGTTCCCTGGTTGTTATCGGCTTCGCCGTGAATCAGCAAAATCGGCTCATTGATTTTATTGGCGTAGAAAAACGGCGAAACGCGCGTGTAAAGCTCGGTCGCTTCCCAGAAATTGCGCCTTTCCGATTGAAAACCGAACGGCGTCAGCGTGCGATTATACGCTCCGCTCCGGGCAATTCCGGCGCGGAACAAATCAGAATGCGCCAGCAGATTCGCCGTCATAAACGCGCCGTAAGAATGTCCGCCGACGCCGACTCTTTCGCGGTCCGTCACGCCCATCTCGACGGCTTTATCAATCGCCGCCTGCGCCGAATCGACGATTTGTTTGATAAACGTATCGTTGACGGTTTCCGGGTTGCCGACGATCGGCATCGTCGTTTCGTCTAAAACCGCGTAGCCTTTCAATAAAAAGAACAGGTGCGAATATCCGCCGATTTGCGTAAAACGATTGGTCGAGCCGGAAACCTGCCCGGCGGTCGAAGCGTCGGTAAATTCGAGCGGGTAAGCCCAAACAACGGTCGGAAGCCGCGTTCCTTCCTTATAGCCGGGCGGCAGATAAAGCGTAAACGACAAATCAACGCCGTCGGCGCGTTTATATTTGACGAGCTGTTTTTTAATGCCGCGAAGCTGCGGAGC
>JAOAPX010000162.1 GCA_025463125.1 Acidobacteriota bacterium
CCGAAAACGTCTACTTCCATCCGGTTCAGGGCGTCCTGGGCGACGGCTTCGGTAATGCGCCCGTCGTAATCGACTTCGGCGTAGTCGCGAACGCGCCTGAGCAGACGATTGGAAATACGCGGAGTTCCGCGCGAGCGCCGGGCGATTTCGAGCGCGCCGCTAGATTCGATCTCAACATTTAAAATGTTCGCGGAGCGTTCGATAATCGTCTGCAAATCTTCGAGCGCGTAAAAATCGAGATGAAAAATTATCCCGAAACGCCCGCGCAGCGGCGCGGTAATCATTCCCGGGCGAGTCGTCGCGCCGACGAGCGTAAACTTCGGAAGCTCGAGCTTTATCGAGCGCGCCGCCGTTCCCTGACCGATCATCAGGTCGAGATTGTAATCTTCCATCGCCGGGTAGAGAACTTCTTCGATTGCCGGGTTCATCCGGTGAATTTCGTCGATAAAAAGCACGTCGCCTTCTTCGAGATTCGTCAAAAGCGCGGCTAAATCTCCGCTTTTTTCGATGATCGGCGCGGCGGTCGATTTCAATTGCGCGCCCATTTCGGTGGAAATGATGTTGGCGAGCGTCGTTTTTCCGGTTCCCGGCGGACCGTAAAGTAAAATATGATCGAGCGCTTCGCGGCGCTTTAAGGCGGCTTTCATAAATATGCGCAGATTGTCTTTCACCTTTTTCTGCCCGATATATTCGCCGAGCTGCGTCGGGCGCAAAGATAGCTCGTACTGCTTGTCTTCGTCGAGAGCGGTTCCGTTTCGCGTTTCAATTGTTTCTAATTCGTTGGGCATTTGTATGTATTAGCCTTTCGCCAAAAACTGTAAACTTTTTCTTAAGAGCTTTTGAACGCTCATTTCCGTTCCGTCCTGAACGGCTTGTTTCAGGGCTTTTTCCGCCGCGTTTCTTTGATAACCGAGATTCGTCAGAGCCGAAACCGCGTCGTCGTAAACCGCATCGACCGAAGCCGCGCCGGCGCCGCCGGAAGTTGAAGTTAAGTGCTGCTGCGAAGCGGCAGAGGTTAAATCGTTTAATTTATCGCGCAGTTCGATGACCAGGCGTTCGGCGGTTTTTTTGCCGACTCCGGGAATTGCCGTCAAACGCGCCAGGTTGTCGGTTCTGATGGCGACGATGATTTCATCGGCGTTCATCCCTGAAAGCATCGTGATGCCGGATTTCGCGCCGATGCCCTGAACCGAGATCAGTTTCAAATAAAGAAGTTTTTCGCGTTCGGTTTTAAAGCCGAAAAGCTGCAGCGCGTCTTCGCGGACGTGCGTGTAAATGCGAAGTTCTATCGCGTCGCCGACTTCGCCGAGATCGTAAAACGTCGAAAGCGGAATCGTTACCTCGTAGCCGACGCCGCCGACATCCACGATCACCGTATTCGCCTGTTTTTCCAAAAGTTTTCCGGATAAATATGCAATCATTGTTTCACACTTGAAACATAAATTGTAAAGGATAATGAATTTAAGGGCAACGACAAAATTTGTATTTTACATCTACTAAATAGTCTGTGTGAAGATTTTCACTTTACGATATGAGCCGAGCCGAATGAAAATAGAGAAAATTTCCGAACTCACCACGAATCGCCTGAGCATCTATCTGCGCTGCCTGAATGAAGTTGCGGCGGAGGGAACAAGCACTGTTTCGAGCGAGCATCTGGCGCACAGGTTTCATTTAAACTCGGCGCAGATTCGCAAGGATTTAGCTTGTTTCGGCGAATTCGGCGTGCGCGGCGTCGGTTATTACGTCGAAAATCTGCGCGAACATCTCACGAAAATTCTCGGGCTCGATAACCAGCACCGCGTGTGCATCATCGGAGCCGGAAGATTGGGCACCGCGCTTACGGATTATTACGGTTTTTCGCAGACAAATTTTAAGGTCGCCGCGCTTTTTGACGCCGATAAAGAGAAAATCGGGAAAAAAGTCGGCGATGTGGAAGTTTTCGATATAAAAGATTTTGCCCGCGTGGTCAAAAAAGATAAAATAGACGTGGCGGTAATCGCCGTCCCGGCGGAATACGCTCAAAGCGTTCTGGAGAAAGTAAGTAAATCCGGCATCAAAGCCGTGATGAACTTTGCGCCGGCACCTTTGCGCGTTTCGGAAGATATAAAATTAAAAACGATTGATTTAACGACTTCGCTTGAAAGTTTATCGTATTTTTTAGCGCAGCCGAGAAATGAAAACAGTAAAGCGGCAAAAGCGAGCGGAAAAGTCAGTCGTAAATAAGTGTTATAAATTATTCAAGAGGTAAAATAATATGCGTTGGTTAGAACTTGTAAAAAGATTTGCTCCATTTTTATTAACTTTTTCACTCGGGCTTTTTATCGCCAGTTTTTTTGTTTCCGTAGCTGCTCCGAGCTTTCAATTTAAAAACCGCGACGGGAAAAAACACCGCGAATATCACCGTTTGAAATACGAAAATCGTCAATTGCGAGAACGCGTGCAAAGGTTGGAACGGGAAAGATCGATGGCGGCTTCCGAATTTGAAGTAAATCTGGACGTTCCGCCGCCGCCGATGCCGCCGATGCCGCCGCCTGCTCCGAGAGTCAGAATTCGCGACTAAGCAATAAATAATTTTTCAAACCTTTAAAGCCACAGGTTAAACGCCGTATGAAGATTTTCTTCGGTTGTGTTAATCTGTGGTTTCTTGTTTTATATGGAAGTAATTTATGATTTGTAATTTCTGCTGGAAAAAAATCGCGCCCTTTACATTAACTTTTCTGGTCGGTTCACTCGTGGTGATCGGTTTGGAGAAAAGCGTTTTTGTAGATAAATCCGAAGAACAAATAAAACCTTTTAATAAAAGCATCTCTTCAAGCGGACATGGTATCGGTTCGGGGCACAGCAAACCGCATTCTGAAAAGGAATCAACCGCTATCGCCCGTTCAGATAAAAATTCATTAAATATTATTTCCAAACCGGGAGCTTTTTACACTGATGCGGCGCGGCAAAATGATACGCAGGGAATCGTAGTTTTGCGAGTTACCTTTTTGGCATCCGGCGAGATCGGAAATATTTCGACGGTGAGCGGATTACCCGACGGGTTAACCGAACAGGCGATAGCTGCCGCAAAGCAGATAAAATTTCAGCCCGCCGCGGTAGAGGGAAAAGCGGTTTCCGTTACAAAACAGGTTCAGTATAGTTTTTCTATTTATTAAATTTTGATGGACGAATTACAGGCGCGAAAATTAATTGTTGAGGTCGGCAAATTATTATACGAGCGGAGCTACGTTGTTTCGTCGGACGGGAACGTCAGCATTCGGCTTGACGAAAACCGGGTTATCGCGACGCCGACGATGACCTCGAAAGGTCGTATGACCGAAGATTGCCTGGCAATCACGGATTTGGACGGCAAGCCTCTGAACGATAAAAAAGCTTCGTCCGAGCTGGCGATGCATCTTTTGATTTACAAGATGCGTCCCGACATCAAAGCCGTCTGCCACGCGCACCCGCCGCACGGAACCGCTTTTGCCGTCGCCGGTTTGCCGATTGACGAGCCGATTTTATCGGAGGTTATTCTAACTTTGGGCTGCGTTCCTTTGACCGGTTACGGAACGCCTTCGACCGATGAGCTGACCGAATCGATGAAGCCTTTTGTCGAGCATCACAACGCGCTTTTGATGGCGAATCACGGCGCCGTCGCGTACGGCACGGATTTGTGGCAGGCGTTCGATCGCCTGGAAACGCTCGAACACACGGCGCGAATCACGATTTTAGCCAAAGCTCTCGGCGGCGCGAACGATTTGCCGAAAGACGCGATTTCAAAACTTATCAATATCCGCGAAAAAGCCGGGTATTTGACCGAAAAGGCGCGCTGCCAATCGTGCGGTTATCTGGAAGACGCCGGAATCGGCTGCGAAACGAATGGGCACGCAAACGAAGCTAAAATTTCATTTACGCGCGAAGAATTAATCGAGCTTTTGAGTCAGGTTACGAAAATAGGTTAAACTATTTTCTTTTCGCAACTTTAAATATACCTTCAGGAGAAAATACAGATGCAGGAAGCATTAGGAATGGTTGAATGTAAAGGGCTTGTCGCGATGATCGAAGCGGCTGACGCGATGGTCAAAGCCGCAAACGTGCAGCTCGTCGGCTACGAAAAAATCGGCGCCGGATTTGTGACGGCGATTGTTCGCGGCGATGTCGCGGCGGTCAAAGCCGCGACCGATGCCGGAGCCGCGGCGGCGCGTCGCGTCGGCGAACTCGTCTCGGTTCACGTAATTCCGCGCCCGCACGGCAGCGTCGATGAAGTTTTACCGCTCGGGCTTAGATAAATTTAATGGGAAACAGTGGATAATAAATGAAAGAAATTTTAATTAATGCTTTCAGTCACCATTCACCATTGACCATACACCATTAATAAATGATTATCGCACGCATACTCGGTACGGTCGTCGCGTCGCAGAAAGACGCGCGGCTCTCGGGCAAAAAACTTTTAATCGTCAAGCCCATAAATCTCGACGGAACGGATCAAAGCGGTTATATCGTGGCGGTTGATACCGTCGGCGCTGGATTTCACGAAAAGGTTTTAGTCGTCGCGGGATCGTCGGCGCGTTTAGCCGAAGGCAACAAAGATTGTCCGGTTGATTCGGCGATTATCGGCGTAATCGATTCTTTTGATATAAGTAAAGCCGAATAAACGGCTTGCGGATTCGGCTCAATAAAAATGCAGTTAGCTCGCGTTATCGGAAATCTCGTATCGACGGTTAAAAATGAAGCGCTCGAAGGGCGCAAATTTTTGATTGTGCAGACTTTGAACGCCGATTTGTCGCCGAAAGGAAAGCCGCTCGTCGCGCTCGACTCGGTCGGCGCGGGCGTCGGCGAACTGGTTTTCTGGTGTCGCGGCAAAGAAGCGAGCTTTCCGTTCAAGCGCGACAGCACGCCGACCGACTGCACGATAATCGGCATCGTCGATTCGGAAAAACACGTGTTTAATGGCGAATGAATAATGTTGAATGGTGAATGAAAGAAAAATCTTTTGTTTTGCATTCATTATTGACCATTAAAAAAATCATCCACCATCAAAGATTATATTATTAAACAAAAATGCTTTTAGCCCGGGTTATCGGAAATGTCGTCGCAACGCAGAAAAATCAGCGTTATGAAGGAACGCGCGTGATGCTTTGCCGAAGGCTGACTCCCGAACTCGAAGACACGGACGAAACTCTGCTGGCGCTCGATTCGGTTTCCGCAGGCGAAGGCGACGTTGTGCTGATCGTGCAGGAAGGCTGGTCGGCTTCGACCGCTTCGACCGGCAAAGAAGGCGCGGCGATTGATTCGGCGATCGTCGGCGTAGTCGATTACGTGGATTTGCTGCCCGACGAAAAATAAAGCGAAAAGAATCGCGCGGAATAAAAAAATCAAAAGAGATGAACGAACAAAACGCAAAAAATCTGGCTGAAAAAATCGCGCTTTTTTTGCAGGAAAACGAAAAGGGAACCGACGATTTCAATTCTTTGCGTTCGAGCATCGAAAAAATCAGCGAACGGCTCGCTCAAATCGAAAATAAACTTGACGCGAAAACCGCAGACACAGGTTATTCCAAATCTTTTACAGCTCTTTCCTCCGCTCATCCGAGCCAGGCTAAGTATCTTAACCTGGAAGAATTGGCGGACGATATCATCGCTAATCTGCAAAATGAAAAGGCTTGCCCGTACGAGCCGACGGGCAAGCCTTGTGATCATTGCTCGATGTGCAATTCACACGGTTTCTAGTTTATCGAGTTGCGGGCGCTGCCGGTGCTGTCGGCGCCTGGTTGCGGCGCATCGAGTTCGGGTCGCCGATATCCGGTGCCGTTCTCGCTCCCGCGTCAGCCTGGAAAAACGGTTCTTCTTTAAAGCCGAGCAAGCCGGCTGTCAAAACCGCCGGGAAAGAATTTCGCGCCGTATTGTATCTCGTTACGGCATCATTGTAATCAATCCGAGCGACGTTAATACGGTTTTCCGTACTGGAAAGCTCGTCTTGAACCTTCATAAAAGCTTCGTTCGAACGCAGTTGCGGGTAGCTTTCCTGCAAGCTTAAAAGCCTGCCGATCGTTCCGCCGAAACTGTTATTCGCTTCGATAATCGCTTGTCTTTGTTCCGGCGTTTTATCGCCCTCCTCTCCCTGCGGAGCCGCCTGCGTTGCGTTTAAGAGTCGTGAGCGCGCGTCTGCGATCTGTCCGAATACTTCCTGCTCCTGGATACCGGACATTTGTGCGGCTTTAACGAGATTCGGAATCAAATCGGCTCGGCGCTGCAGAGCGCTTTCGACGTTTGCCCATTTTCCTCTAACTCCCTGTTGTTGTCCCGTCAATTCGTTGTAACTGCAACCGCTTAATCCGAAAGCGGCAATTAATGTAACTGTCAATAAAATAAATCTCTTCATTGT
>JAOAPX010000166.1 GCA_025463125.1 Acidobacteriota bacterium
ATATCTTAAATCTTTTATGATCGTAATTTTCCCAAGCAGTCCATTCGAGTGAAAGACAGCTCTAAATTTGATTAATCCCTGCTCCTGTTTCATTCGTGCTTCATCGGTGTACATTGAACGAGGTTTAAAGACAACTATAAATGGTTTCGAGTTTTCGTTCGTTGTTTCGGGCTTTACAGTTTGGTCGATATTTTTGTCGGGATTCTTTTTATCAGACTTTTTTTTATTTTCTTTCTTTGAATTTTCAAGATTATAGATAATTTCCAGCGGAGTTTCCTGTATATCTATAATTGAAACGCTTTTATTAGACTCCTGTAATTTTTCAATTGCAGAATTAAAAACAGGCTTTCCGTTAATCTTAATCGTACTTAAAAATTTGGTAATGGTTTCATTGGACGCCTCTCTGGCACCGTAACCGATAAGATATATGTTTTTTTCAGAAGCTAAATAATAAAAAACATTAAAACTGGATTTGCCGAAAAGTATATGTAACCCTGTAAAATTCTCAAATGAAATATATTGATATTTTCCTTCCTGGACTGTGCCCAGAAAATAAGACAAAACTTTTTTGGCGTTTTTGACGTTGTAGCTTTCAAAAAACATCGTGGCTCCGTTTTCAAAAGCAGTTATAGAACGAACGTTTTTGAATTCCGCTTGTTCTGTCGATCTTTTCGGATTAAATTGCACAAAGCCTTCCTTGTCATAGTGAAAAGAGAAAGTGCCGGGCAAAGCAAAAGAAATCTCTTTGTTTTCGCTTTCAATTCGTGTCCAATCATCATTATTTTTCTGTCCGTTCGTAACAGCGGATATTGTGAGAAACAATACAAGACAAGCAAATATTTTTATAAAAATGTTCATCTGAATTTAAAGGGAAAGTTGTGTATTCTTAGAAAGCAGACCGATTATAGCAATGAAAGAAAAGTATCTCCAAGTTTTAAGCATCAGTTTGACTGTAATTTACGGCACGTTTATCGCGTGGCTTTACTGGGCTGAGCCGAAAACCCTGGAGGAAGTTTCCGTTAAAGCGAAAACGACGATCGAAAACGCGGCGACAAAAGGGCAGGTCGTTATCGGAACTTATGAAATTGACCGGGCGAAATTCAATGAAGGGTTAGCGGCTTTCCGGCAGAGCAATTACATCTCTGCGCGGGATAATTTTGAAAAAGCCGACCCGGAACGCCGCGACGCGCGAACGCAGTTTTACATCGCTTACAGTTTTTACAGGCAGGGCTGGGGCAGGTTTTCCAACGACGACGCGCTTTTCCGGCAAGGCTTGGAGCAAACGCGCCGCGTGATCCGGCTCGATAATAATTTCAAATCCGACGACGCGGATTTGCTTTTGAAAACTCCGGTCGAGCTGGAAAACGAACTCGAAGAAGGTTTGAAAGTTACGGCGAGCGATTTTAACCCGCTGAAAATTGTGCGCGAAAGAAAATAAAGAAAAATGAAAAATGAAAAACCGAAAGTGAAAAGTTAAAACCGGAAATAAAAGAAAAATAATATGGACAGCGCCGCAGAAAACAAAAAGGAAACGGTTGACCGGAATGATTTTCAAATCGTTGAAGGCGAGATTTTGGAAGTTTCAACCGGCGCTTCGGTCGAAGATTCCATTGAAGTGAAAACAAAAATCTCGACCCGATCGCAAAAACGGTTTGAAAATCAAAAATCGAAAACGGCGGTACAAACAATTTACCTGGCGGTCCCGTTTGTTTTTCTTACCGTGACGCTGCTCGGCGGACTGCGTTTGAGCGCGCAAAGCAATGATTTTTTATTTATAAAGCCCGCTCTTGTTTGCTTGATTTTCGCCGCGATAACGCTGGTTTTATTTTTTCGGGCGAATTTGATTCGGGTCAAAGATTGGTTTTCCGAAGAGTTTTCCTTTACCGCAAACGCCGCGAACGCGCTGGTTTTATTCACGCTTTTTACCGCTTCGACGCAGATTTTCAACGCTCTTTTGCCCGAGCGCGGTTTGCCGTTCTGGATCGTCGCGTTTTGTTTTTTCTGGACGCTTTGGAATAATCTCTTCGCCGATTTCGATACAATAAAACTTCTGAAAAGTCTCGGCGCGCTGCTTGGCATCGCGTTCGTTACCAAATATCTGATTCTGGCGAATTTGACCGCGCCCGCAAACGACAACTGGCTTAAAGGATTATGGGAAAATCCCGCGCGGGAAACTTTCACGTATCTGCTCGATCTGCCGACATTTTCCGCCGGAACCGGTTACATACAGTTTTTTACGCTTGCTCTTTATTTGATCGGTTTATTTTTAATTCCTCAAAATATCAAAACAGGTTCGACGCAAACGACAGCCGTTTCCTCAAAACCTTTGTGAGCGCCGGCACTAAACTTGTCTGCGAGATCGAAACGCTTTCTTTTAAGAGTAATAATAAATACGTAATATCTCACCTGAAATTTATGAAATGCAAATCGCTTTTTTTATTCTTTATATTCGCCGCTTTTTGTTTCCAGACCGCGCAGGCGCAATCTCCGTCTAAAATCTTAAAACTCGCGGAAAAAGCTTTGGGCGGAGCAAAAAACCTTCAATCGATAAAATCTTGGCGCAAAAGCGGGACGATCACGCGTTTAAATGACGGCGCGGCTGGCGATTTTTCCGAGCAGGCTTCGCAGCCGAATTTTTATAATGCGGATTACGACTTAAACGGTTTTGAATACGAAAAAGGTTACAACGGAAAGTCCGGCTGGGCGCGCGATTCGCGCGACGGCGCGCGCACTTTGACCGGAAACGAAAGCCGCGATTTTCAAGCCGAATCCGTTTATAAAAATGCGGCGTGGCTCAATTATAAAAAAGAAAAGGCGAAAATTTCGGCGGGCGGTCAGGCGGATGTGAACGGCAAAAAGGCTAACGTAGTTGTTTTAACGACGGCAAAAGGCGCGGCAATAAAATTATATTTTGACGCGGCGACCTCTCTGCCGATTCGCGAAGAATTTGCGGCGGGCGATAAACGAAAAATATTCGATTATGAAGATTACAGGACAATAAATAATGTCAAAATACCATTTTCAATAAAGCTTAAAGAAGGGGAAAATTTGTTTGAAATCAAACTCGAGGAGGTGAAGATCAATTTGCAGATCGCTCAAACGGAATTCGATTACCCTTCCGTTTCCGGTCAGCCTTTGCCTGAAATACGCTCTCTTTTACGGGAATTGCAGGCTAATGAAGACAAGGTCGAAAACATTCTCGATACATATTCCTACATTCAGAAAATTACTCGCCGCAATCTCGGCAAGGACGGAATTCTCCGCGAAACCGGATCGGAAACCAATCAGCTTTCATTTTATAAAGGCGAGCGAATCCGGCGCCTGATCGAGAAAAACAACCAGCCTCTGAGCGAAAAAGAACAGGAAAACGAAGACAAAGAAGTGCAAAAGCGCGTGGCGGAAATCGAAAAGAAAATCGCCAAACAGGAAGCTAAAAGCGCCGCTCAAAACGGTAAAGCCGAAACGGAAGAAAATGACGGGCGCGTTTCTGTCGGCGAGCTTTTGCGGGCGTCTCTGCTCGTTAATCCGCGCCGCGAGCGTTTTCGCGAACGCGACGTGATCGTTTTCGATTTTGAGCCGAATCCGAACTTCGATTATAAAAACGCGAAAAGCTTTCTCAAATTTTTCGGAAAAACGGCGGGCGTGATGTGGATCGATGAAAAGGACAAGCAGGTTGCGCGAATCGAAGCCGTGCTCGTAGACAGCTTCAAAGTCGGCGGCGGCGTGCTCGCGAAACTAAACAAAGGCGCATCGTTTACGCTCGAACAGGAACGCGTCAACGATGAAATCTGGCTTCCTTCGGTGGCTGACATAAATCTATCAATCAAGGTTTTACTGGTCAAGGGAATCGATTTAAACCAGGTTATTAAATCTTACAATTACCGAAAATTCGACACGGAAGTTAAAGACGCCGTCGTCAATCAAACGGAAAAGCCTTAAGACTTTCGGAAACTGGTCGAGCTTTTTACAAAGTAGATTCAGGAAAATAACAAAACTAAAAAAATAAAACGAAATTTACGCACTTTTTGCGCCGCGAATCTTGTCTGAGGCGAAGCTTTCCCGGACAATGTTTTCGCCGTTTAAATTTAACCTGAAAAAAAATCCGGCTTTACGATTAAAATCTTGAAAGAAAGCGCTGAACAAACAACCGAAAAGAAAGCGAAAATTACAAGTCTCATCGAATGGCTGTTTTTCGCGCTGATCGTTTCTCTGCCGCTCGTCAAGCCGTTTAGCCTGCCGCTTTTCAGCACGGTTATTCCGGTGACGGATTTTATTTTCGCGATAACTTTTGTCGTGTGGCTATTCGCTTTAGCGTCCGGAAAAACTCATCTTCGCCCAAGCCGGTTTTACTTATATTTATTTTTATATGCGGCGGCGATGACGATTTCAACCGTTTTTTCCGATGATTTCGGGCGCAGCGCGGTTAAACTGGCGGGCGAATTTTATCTGCTCTCGCTCGCCATCTTAACTTTTAACGTTGTGCGGAGTTTGAAAGATTTTCGGCAAGTCGCCCGCGGCTGGTCTGTCGGCACGATTTTGACAATCGCCGCGTCAATCGCGGGCTTCGTTTTGTATTACGCGGGGTACAAAACTACTGCCGACAATTTCGCGCTTTTTCAATACGGAACGATTCCCGCCGGAAATTTTCCGCGTCTTCAGGCGTTTTTTTTGAACGCCAATATGACGTGCAATTATTTAACGGTAAGTTTGCTTTTAATTTTAATCGCGGAGCATCTCGGCTGGTTAAATAAAACGCTTTCCAGGGTAACAAAGGCGGGAATCTGGCTTGCAGCCTTTTTCACATTCTCGCCGGGCTTCGGCGGAATGCTGCTCGCGCAGGGCTTCTGGAATTGGGCAAAATATCGAAAGACCGTGCATCGACGCTTCGCTGCCGGTTGGCTGGCAATCGGAATATTCGCGGCGATTTTGTTTTTTGCCGCGACGGTAATTCATCCCGATACGGAAAACACCGATCAGGATTTTCGTCTGCCCGTTATTAATTACACGATAGAACCGGCTTCGCGCGCGCTCGTTTGGCGGCAGGCGATCGGGACGGCGGCGGAAAATCCTTTGTTCGGGAAAGGCTTAAACGCCGAAGCGGCTTCGGTTTTCTACACGACGCTTTCAAACGAACCTCATTATCTAAGCGACGCGCACAACACCTTTTTGAGCGTTACAGTGCAGAACGGGACGATCGGGCTGGCGGCGTTCGCGCTGCTTTTAGTTTATTTGTTTAAATGCTTTTTGCCGCTCGGTTTCGCCGAAGACCGGCGAATAATCGTAAAAACCGGTCTTGGAATAGCTTTTATAAGCGCGTTTTTATATCAGGGATTAGCCGGTTCGTATGAAGATACGCGGCATTTGTGGGTTTTGATCGGGCTGCTTGCGTGCTTCGGAGAAACTTCCGAAAAATAAATAAACTTTAATTACCTTTGTAAATTCACGACACTTTCGTTTAGGAGTTATGAGGCTTTTCGGTTTGATGTGTTTATAAAATTTAACCGCAAATTTTGCTTCGGATAAACCTTAAAAGCGCAAAGTGAAATTTCCGCAACTATCCCGTAAAAAAGGACGACCGTTTCCGATCGTCCCGTAAATTAAAAATTCAATTGTTCGATTGCGTGAATTTTAAGGAGTGTAAGCGGACGGAACAGGTTTGTCCCCGGTTTTGCCGAAAGACTGAATATGCGTTCCCGCTGTCGATCTTTGCAGATACCATGTGCCGGTTGAAGGGCGAAACACTCCAAAATCCGCGCGTCCGTCGCCGTCATAATCTCCGGAAGCCGGAACGTCGCCGTTTGACCCGAACGGCGCGGAATAATAAGTCTGATTTTCGCTTCTTAAAACGAACCATTCGCCCGTCGAAGGTCGGAAAAACGCGGCGTCGGCTCGCCCGTCACCCGTATAATCGGCTTGAACCGGGATATCCGAAGATACGCCGAACTGCATTGCGATGCTTCCGGCGGAGCTTCTGTTTATCCACCACTGCCCCGAGGCGCGGCGATAAATCGCGATATCCGTTTTATTATCTCCGTCGTAATCGGCGGCAACAGGAACGTCGCCCGAAGCGCCGAATTGCGTAAACGTGGTTCCGCCGGAACTGCGCAAAATATACCAGGTTCCGTTTGACGGTCGGAAAACTGCCGCGTCGGCTCGCCCGTCACCGTCAAAGTCGCCCGGCGCCGGAACATCGCCGTTTGTTCCGAACGGGAATGAATAAAACGAACCGTCTTCGCTTCTTAAAACGAACCATTCGCCGGTTGAAGGTCGGAATAAGGCAATGTCGGTTTTACCGTCGCCTGTGAAATCAGCCGGAACTACTTTATCCGTCCCGGTGCCGAATTGAAACGCGCTGTTGCCGCCCGAAGAGCTTTTCTGATACCACCATTCGCCGGCTGCCGGACGAAAAATTGAAATGTCAGATTTATTGTCTCCGTCGAAATCAAATTGCGAGCGTTTTTGCGAAGTTGCCGTAACTCCGTCTTGATAAACCGTAAATACCTGACCGCCGACGACTATGTTTCCGGCGCGAGCGGCGCTTGTATTCGGTTGAACATAAAAACCGACTGATCCGTTTCCGCTGCTGCCGCTGACCGTGCTGATGGTTATCCATGACGTGTAGCTGCCAGCCGTCCAGGCGCACGATGTCGGCGCGTTTATGCTTACAGCGCCGTTTCCGCCCGAAACTCCGATGCTTTGATTTGTCGCGGAAAGCGTGTAAGAACAATTTACAGGCGTTGGAGTAACGACAGGCGTCGGCGTTACGTTTGGAGTAGGCGTTGGCGTCGTCGAGCCCGCGCCGAATTCGACTTTTACGTCGAGACTTTCAGGCAGCGTTAAACCTTTTCCGACAACCGTAATTCGAATCTGGCTCGCGCTGTCATAAAAACTCTGCCCGATTAAAAGCGGAGCATCAGAGATTGAGGTAGTAGCGGGCGTCATATCGAGAAGCTGTGTTTCGCGGAAGCTCTGACTCGAATAATCCCAGCGAATCAGCGCTCCATTCATCGAATTGCCGCCTAAAGTCTGGCGAAATTCCACCCAGTAATTTTTCGTGCT
>JAOAPX010000173.1 GCA_025463125.1 Acidobacteriota bacterium
AACGGATCTGGCAGTATATCGCGACGGTGCATGGCATGTTCTCTCAAGCGGACAGGGCGAAGCCGGAACAAGCTACAGCAACTTCAATTTCGGAAACGGAACTGACCAGCCTGCAGCTGCCAACTAAACTCTGAAGGCAAACAAGCTTATAAGATAACGAGTTTATACAAAACCTGAATTCGTTATCTTGATAAAGCAAAAAAGAAGGGAGCTTGATTTATTCAAGCTCCCTTCTTTTTTATTTGGTGTTTATTAGTTGTAAAACGTAATTTGACGCGCTTAAAGTTTGCATCGCTGTTTGCGGCGACGCGACATCACCGGTTTGTCGTACATAAAAGGGCGACAAGACCGCCGGGAAAAGCTTGCCAAAAACCCGACCGGCTATTTCGATACCGGCATCGCCGAAAGTTTGCGCCGAAAAAGACACGTCTTCAGAACGAATACATTTTTAAATGAGGGCATTTAATGATAAAGAACGTTTTAAGATTTATCCAAACCGGCACAATTTTGCACTAAAAATCCGGAACCGGTTTCATAAATACCTTTTAGCTCTTTAGAAGCGCCGTGTACATTCGCTCAAAATTCGGCGGCAGGTATTTATGAAACCGGTTCCGGTTATTAACTTTTTACTTTCTTAATGCGGCGTTAAAACGACTTTTCGCCACTGGTTTTTTTCGGTGTTGAAATTATCGTAAGCGACCGGAGCTTCTGATAACTTCAAACGGTGCGAGATGACGAACGACGGATCGATTTTTCCTTCTTCAATCGCCGTAAGCAGTCGCGGCATATAAGCCTGCATATGAGTTTGCCCCATCTTGAAGGTTAAGCCTTTGTTAAAAGCCGCGCCGATCGGGAATTTATCCATAAATCCGCCGTAAGCGCCCGGAATCGAAACCGTTCCGCCTTTTCTGACGCAGAAAATCGCCTGCCTGAGCGCGTGCGGTCGATCGGTGGCTAAATACACCGCAGCTTTCGCGTAATCCAAAAGCGCATCGACCGATGTGCCGTGAGATTCGAGCCCGACGGCGTCGATACACGAATCCGGTCCGCGCCCGCCCGTTATATCTTTCAGTTTGTCGTAAACATCAACGTCGTCGAAATTTATCGTTTCGACGTTTTCGTTGTTGGCTTTAGCGAAATCGAGACGGTCTTGATAATGATCGATCATCACAACTCTTTCAGCGCCGAGCATAAATGCCGATTTTGCCGCAAATTGTCCGACCGGTCCGGCGCCCCAGATTGCTACCGTGTCGCCTTCCTGGATGTTGCAGTTATTCGCCGCCATAAACCCGGTCGGGAAAATGTCCGACAAAAACAAAACCTTTTCGTCCGGTATCGAATCGGGAACTTTTATCGGTCCGACATCTGCAAACGGAACGCGCGCGTATTCGGCTTGTCCGCCCGCAAATCCGCCCATTAAGTGAGAAAATCCGAAAAGCCCCGAACCGGAAAAACCGTAAAGCGTTTCCTGCCCGCCCGCGTTCGGATTTGAATTATCGCAAACCGAGTACATTTCGCGCTCGCAGAAAAAGCATTTTCCGCAGGCGATCGTAAAAGGCACGACGACCCTGTCGCCTTTTTTTAAGTTGCCGACGCCTTTGCCGGTTTCGACGACTTCGCCCATAAATTCGTGTCCGAGAATGTCGCCCTGCATCATTGACGGAATATAGCCGTTGTAAAGATGCAAATCGGAGCCGCAAATCGCCGTTCCCGTTATTTTTATAATCGCATCGCGGTCATTTATAATCTGCGGATCAGGAACATCCATTACCTCTACTTTGTGTTTACCCATCCAACATACTGCTTTCATTTAACCATTACCCCCTTTCATTATTTGTAAAAATCTAAAGCGTCGAAGCGAAATCCGCGCTTTTTACCGGAAACTCGAATGATTTCCTATCAGGAATTTTTGCTTCGACGCTTTAGATTTTTTTTAAGCCTTCGCGGATTTAGCCTTCGCGCTTCTTCCCGACGGCTGTCCTTCGGTTTTCATAATCGTTCCTGATTCCATTAACCGCTTGAAACGGCGCAAATCTTCGGCGACTTGCTGGTTCGGTTCTTCGCCGAAAAGCCTTGCGACCAGCGAGCCGAAATAACCTGCAGGCGGTTCATATGTTAAAACCACTCTTACTTCGGTTCCCCGGTTGCTTGTCGGTAAAAATTCCACGACCCCGGAATTCGGGATTTCCGATCCTTCGATTGATTTCCAGCCGATGCGTTCGTTTTCGCGCTCGCTGGTAATTTCGGCATCCCATTCGACGCTTGCGCCGAGCGGCGCTTTAGCCACCCAGCGAGAAGTTTTTTCGCCGGTAGTTTTGACCGATTCGAGATGAGTCATAAACTGCGGCAGATTTTCAAAATTACGCCAGAATTGATACAGCTCGGCAGGTGATTTATTGATTGTGACCGATTTTTTTACGTGAACGCGACTTGACGGCGAAGGTCTGTCATCTGCCGTTGTAATACCGGCTGCATCGTAAACGTGACAATGCCCGGTCGCTCCGCGGTAAAGCAATCCGCCGCCGAGAAGCGACAGCGCCGCGCCGAATAAACCGCCTTGTTTTAATCCGTAAGCGATCAAGCCGCTGCCCGAAACCGCCGAAACGACTCGTTCAGCCGGACTGACGTTTTGATTGATGTGAGTTAAAAATTGCGTTATCGAATTTTCATTATGCTGCATAAAATTACTCCTTCCTTTAGTTCGTATATTGTTCGTTGTTTTTATTTATCCGCTTGTCTGAAAGCGTCGTTAAGATTGACGGCGAAATCCAGGATTCGCTGTCTTTTCCCTTAGCTGAATTTGTGCCGATGCCGCCCGCCGACGGCAGCAGTTGATTGATGAGAGCCGTTGCTTCCGCCGTTAGTTCGGGGAAAATTTCATTGATTTTCGCGGCGAGTTTTGCCGGAACCGAAATGATCGTTTCCGCATCTCCGTTTCTCGCCGCTTCGATAATTTGTCGCGCCGCATATTCAGCGCTGACTGAAGATACGGGAAGCGCGTTGCCGATGCTGAACCACGCGAATTCTTTTTCGTTTTGTCCTTTAAATAAGGCGTTGACGTGGCTGCCCGTACGCATTAAGCCGGGACAGACTGTCGTTACGAAAATATTGTCTTTAATAAGCTCGCCGCGCATCGCTTTTGAAAGCCCGACGAGCGCGAATTTGCTGGCGCAGTAAGGCGCAAGATGCGGAACGGCGATTTTGCCGCCGATAGAAGAGATATTGACGATTCTTCCGGCGCCTTGCCGTTTCATCTTCGGCAAAACGGCTTGCATCGCGTAAAAAGGCGCCCAGAAATGTATCGCCATCGCTTCTTCAAAATCGCTCTGCGTTTGATTTTCCAGCGGTCCGACCTGAATAACGCCGGCATTGTTGACAAGCACGTCGATTCGCCCGAAACGCGCATAGACGTCTTCAATCAATCGCGTAACTTCGCTTTGAACCCGAAGATCGCAGATCGCTTCGAATACTTCTGCCCCGCTGTTTTCGAGTTCACGCTTTGCCGCGCGCAATTCCTCGGCGTTTCTGGCGCAGAGAGCGATTTTCGCATTCTCACGGGCGAATTCCCGAGCCAGAACCAGACCGAGCCCGCGCGAGCCGCCGGTGATTAAAACAACCTTGCCGGCAAACTCGATTCGCCTTTTTTTCTTTCCCCGAATCGCCAGTGAAGTTAAAACGCCGGCGCCGATAATTGCGCCAAGCAGCCAGCTGTTTTTATTGTTCGCCACTCGAATACCTCATACAGAAAACGTACCGTTCCAAAACACTTGTTTGAATTTTTTATGAATCTCGCAAGAACTGTGCCTCTAAGATTAAATAAACGCATATATTCAGAGATTGAAAAAAAAGCGGCTTCAATGTTAGCCTTATGCAAATGGAAAAAGAAAAATCTGTCGAAGCGGTAAGAATCAAGCGTGAACTCAAAGGCGTCGTCGAGCCTAAACTCGTTAGAATCATTTCATTTACGGTTATTACGATCTCGCTCGTCGCCTGTACGGTTTTGTGTATTCTGGCAATTTGGCAATTCACCGAATCCGACGCGGTTTGGCGTGCTGTCGCGACATTTATCGTCGTTAGCGTGGCAACCGGGATTTTTACTTTTGTTAATGAAAAACTCGGTTAGCGCGCAAATCCGCGGTGAATTTCGTCGCGCTGTTTTTTGTTTTTTTTAGGCAAAAAGACGGCAAAAGCTTTGATCCTTTCTTACCTTTCCTTTTTGCTTAAGTTTGCGACTTTACGGGAAACTTATGCAAAATCGCTAAAAGTCGCAAACCTCAAATATTTCGAAATTATTTCCGGTATTCCACAAATGAGAAAAGCGACGCAAATCTAAATTTTGCGTCGCTTTTACGCGTCTTTACAGTAAACTCGTAAAAAAAATAAATCAGTGTAAAGGTTTGTCGTTATTATGATGAGTCGCTTCGTTTTTGCTTATTTTGGGCGTGCTTTCGTCGGATGCGTTTTTTTGCCGTTCGGTTTCGTCGCCGGGTTCTTTTTCCGAATCATCTGATCTTCCCATCAAACCGGCTTTTGTATATGAAGCCGAATTTTCTTTCTTTTTGTTGTTTTCTTCGTCCGCCATTTTGCCTCCTGGATTATAACTATTAAAAAAGCTGAAATTAAAATCAAACGATTAAGCGCGGGATTTTGCGTTCTTATTATTTTTAATATTGAGTTGAAATTATACTTCATTAAATTCCGTTTTGAAATATTTACGGCATCTGCGGCGCTAAAAGCCGCGCGCGGCAGAAGCTCCGCAAACGTTTTAAGCTTTTCTTTGCTTTGCCGAATTGGTAAAATAATCGTTTCGCTAATCGACGAGAATTTTATCCGTAAGACACAATGAGCATTAAACAAATCACGGTTCGCGGCGCGCGCCAGCACAATCTGAAAAACATCAATGTCGAGATTCCCCGCAATCAATTGACGGTCATCACGGGCTTAAGCGGTTCGGGCAAATCCTCGCTCGCCTTTGACACGATTTACGCCGAAGGTCAGCGCCGATACGTCGAATCGCTTTCGGCTTATGCTCGGCAGTTTCTCGATCAGCTTGAAAAACCCGACGTTGATTCGGTCGAAGGACTTTCACCGGCGATTTCCATCGAGCAAAAAACCGTTTCGCGCTCGCCGCGTTCAACGGTCGGAACCGTCACGGAGATTTACGATTACCTGCGTCTTTTGTTTTCTTCGATCGGTCAGCCGCATTGCCACCAGTGCGAAGCGCCGATTACGCGCCAATCGGTCGAACAGATCGTCGCGAATATTCTGGATTTGCCCGAAGGCGAACGCGTGATGATTCTCGCTCCCATCGTGCGCGGGCGAAAAGGCGAATTTAAAAAAGAGCTCGAAAAAATCTCCAAGGATTTTACGCGCGCCCGGATCGACGGCGAAATGCGCCAGCTCGACGAGGAAATCAAGCTCGATAAACGCAAAAATCACACGATCGAAGTCGTCGTCGATCGTCTTTTGATAAAAGAAGGCGTCAAGGAACGCTTGACCGAATCGGTCAGAACGGCTTTGAAACTGACGGGCGGCGCGGTTTTGATTTCTATCATCGACGGCGAAGAAAAATTGTATTCGGAAAAAATGGCGTGCGTTAACTGCGGCATCAACATCGCCACTTTGGAGCCGCGCTCGTTTTCGTTTAACTCGGCTTACGGCGCGTGCAAAAAATGCCAGGGCTTGGGAACGATTATGGAAATCGACGCGAACAAAATTTTGCCCGATCAAAGCTCGCCGGTTAATAAAATCAAATTTTTGGACGATGCGGATAAAGCGGGCGGCAAATTTTTGCAATCGGCTCTCGTCGCGATCATCGAAAAATTTGCGGGCGAAGATAAATTAACGCCGCCCGAAGATTTTTCGGAAGAAAAACCGAAACGCAAAGGCAAAGCCAAAAGCGAAAAATCAAAAAGCAAGGATTGGCTTGACGTCGCGTTTGCCGATTTGCCGAAAGAAATTACAGACGCTTTCTGGAACGGAACGAAAAAACGCCTGACTTTTCGGCAGGGAACTTATAAATACGAATCGGACTGGAAAGGCGCAATCAGGGCGATGCGCGAGCGCATGGAAAATCCGCCGACGGAAAAAGTGCGCCTTGCGCTCGAAGAACTGGTTTCGCCGATTTTATGCCCGGTTTGCGAAGGAAAACGCCTTCAGCCGGAAAGTCTCGCGGTTAAAGTCGGCGGCATCGGAATCGCCGATTACACGGCGCTGCCGATCGAAGACGCGGTCGAAAGATTCGATGAAATCCGGTTGAATAACCGCGAGGAAAAAATTGCCGGGCTCGTTTTAAAGGAAATTCGCGAGCGCCTCAGATTTTTGCAGGATGTCGGTCTCGGATATTTAACTCTCGACAGGACTTCGCAGACGCTTTCGGGCGGCGAAGGGCAGCGAATAAGACTCGCCACGCAGATCGGCTCGCAGCTTCGCGGCGTTTTATATGTTTTAGACGAGCCTTCGATCGGTCTGCATCCGCGCGATAATCAGAAATTGCTCGAAACTCTGCATCATCTGCGCGATCTGGGAAATACGGTTTTAGTAGTCGAGCACGATGAAGAAACAATCGAAAAAGCCGATTACGTCATCGATTTAGGTCCGCTCGCCGGAACGCACGGCGGCGAAGTGATTGCGACGGGGACGCCCGAAGAAATCGAAAAAAATGCGGCGTCGATTACCGGGCAATATCTTTCGGGCGCGGTAAAAATCGAAGTTCCCGAATGGCGACGGCTGCCGAACGGGAACCGTATAACGGTCAAAGGCGCGCGGGCGCATAATTTAAAAAACATTGACGCGGAGTTTCCGCTCGGTGTTTTTACGGTCGTCACAGGCGTTTCAGGCTCCGGAAAATCGACGCTTGTCGAAGAAATTCTTTATCCGGCGCTTTATAAATACGTTTATAAATCAGCCGTTGAGCCGCTTGCGCACGATTCGATCGAAGGTTTGGAGCTGGTAGATAAAATCATCGAGATCGACCAATCCCCGATCGGCAGAACGCCCAGATCGAATCCTGCGACATACACGGGACTTTTTACGCCGATTCGAGATCTTTACGCGATGCTGCCCGAATCAAGGGAGCGCGGTTACAAAGCCGGGCGTTTTTCCTTTAACGTCAAGGGCGGGCGCTGCGAAGCCTGCGACGGCGACGGGATGAAACGCATCGAAATGAATTTCCTGCCCGATGTTTACGTGCTTTGCGACGTTTGCAGAGGAGCGCGATACAATCGCGAAACTCTGGCGGTCAAATACAAAGGGCTTTCCATCGCCGATCTGCTCGACACGACAATCGAAGACGCTCTGCCGATTCTCGAAAACATTCCGCAAATCAACCAGAAACTGCGAACTTTGCTGGATGTCGGTTTAGGCTACATAAAAATCGGGCAATCTTCGACAACGCTTTCCGGCGGCGAAGCGCAGCGCATCAAGCTAGCCAAAGAATTATCGAAACGCGCGACCGGCAAAACGATCTATATTTTGGACGAACCGACAACCGGGCTTCATTTCGCAGACGTCCACAAACTTCTCGACGTTTTGCAAAGATTGGTTGATACGGGAAACACCGTCATCGTCATCGAACATAACCTCGACGTTATAAAATCGGCTGATTACATTATTGATTTAGGACCCGAAGGCGGCTCGGGCGGCGGGAAACTGGTCGCTTCAGGCACGCCCGAAGAAGTCGCTCGCGTAAAAAAATCATATACCGGACAGGCTTTAAAAAAGGTTCTGGAAAATCGATAAAAAGCCGTTCGGCTCGAAACTTTCCGAAAAAGGTTCGTAAAAATCACTGAAAGCGCCCGCGCAGTTTGATTGTTTGTAAATTCAAGCCGCGCGGGCTTTAAAAATTCCCGCAAAAATCCGGGCTTTTGTTATAAATTCTTTTCATAAAAACAGATTGTATTGAGCCGTAGATTGTTGCGGTTCAATACAAAGCTTCTGTATGCAAATCTCGCATAATTGTTACAAGCCGGACTTATAAAAAAAGCGAATTATGCGGGTTTTACGCCGCTTTTTCCTTATTTTTATTTATCGAGCAGTGAAATTCTTAAAAGGCACGAATTTTGCTGATTTCTATTTAATAAAGGCTGAAAAGAAATTTCAGAGTTTATTTACAATGTTATTTAAGAGAAGCGCGGCGACCATCTGCCGCATTCCGAGAAAAACAAAGGGAGAAAGGTAATGGCAAATAATACAGGACATTCGATAGCAAATGATACGGGAGATTGGAACAATAATAAGGAAATGAATCCGGCTGCAAATTCGTCTGTGACCGAAAACGGTTTGCTTGACGCCGATTCGCAAAACGGAGAAGCCCGGTGGCGCGATTCGGAAGTGAACGTGCAGAATTCCGAAACCGGAAGCAAATCAGGCGATCCGGGACGCACGCCTGGAAAAGCCGAAGGCGTTGATGACCCGGAAGAAACCGGCAATCAATAATTCTTTGACACATTAGAACCAAAATAAAAAAGCGCATTACAGTAGATGCGCTTTTTTACTTTGGTTTTGAGAAGCCTTTTAGCTTCAAAACCTAACTTTGTTTTACGGCTTCGATCATTTCTTTGACAGCCTGATTTAAGCCGACGAAAACCGAGCGGGAAATTATGTTGTGCCCGATATTAAATTCGGTGATTTCGGGAATTGCGGCGAGGGCTGAAATGTTTCTGTAAGTTAAGCCGTGCCCGGCGGCGATGATCAAGCCTAATGTTTTCGCGCGTGCGGCGGAGGTTTTGATTCTTTCTACTTCCGTTTCGGCTTTTTCCGCGCCTTCGCCGTGTGCGGCGCGTGCTGAAAGCGTCAGTTCGGCGTATTCGGCGGTGCAAAGTTCGATTTGCTGTGCGCCGGCTTTTTTCGCGGCTTCTATTTGTTCGAGATTCGGATCGATAAAAATGCTGACGAAAATGCCTGCCGCCTTTAATTTTTCGACCACGGATTTTATATTCTCAAAGTTTTTGACAACATCCAAACCGCCTTCCGTGGTGATTTCGTTCGGGCTTTCGGGAACCAGCGAAACAGCGTCGGGCTTTGTTTTTAAGGCGATATTGAGCATTTCTTCGGTCGCCGCCATTTCGACATTTAAATAAGTCGTCACGACATCTCTCAGAAGCTCTATATCGCGGTCTTGAATATGGCGGCGGTCTTGCCGGAGGTGAACCGTAATGCCGTGCGCTCCGGCTTGTTCGCAAACGACGGCGGCGGTTATGATGCTCGGCTCAATAGTTTTACGGGCTTCGCGAATAGTCGCGACGTGGTCGATATTGACGTTCAATTTAGCGGTCATAAATTTGTATTACACACAAAAGGCACTAAAAAAAGATGCGTAAATTTATTTGATAATATCATAACCGAACGCCCAGCCGATAAGCTTCAGACGGTTTTCGAGCCGAACGCTTTTTTATAGTTTTTATGAAATTTGCAGTTGTCGATTTGTGTTGTAAACTCCGCGCCTGGCGTTTTTGCGAATCAATAGGACTTCATTGAACATTCGCCGGCTGTCGCGGAAAACATTTACTTTCGTGCGCTCGTCGTGGTTCCAGCGGACGGGGATTTCTTTTAAGCGCAAGCCGTGCATATCGGCGACGTAGAGAAATTCGACGTCGAAACCGAAGCGCTCGATCTGCATAACGCCGAGCAGCGGGCGGAATTTGCGCATATTAAACGCTTTGAAACCGCACTGCGTGTCCCAGAACGGCAGCCCGGTCAAGGTTTTAACGATCAAATTGAAAACCTTTCCGCCCTGTTCCCGCCGCCAGGGCTGATGCGTTCCGATCAGGCTGCGGTCGAGCGCGCGCGAGCCGAGCGTTAAATCGTATTCGCCGTTTTGAATCGGCGCGACCAGCTTCGGCAGCTCCTCGATCGGCGTGGAAAGATCGGCGTCTGAAAAAAGCGCAATGTCGCCGCTCGAAGCTAAAAGCCCGGTTTTTACGGCGTAACCTTTGCCGCGGTTTTGCTCGTAGCGAATGACTTTTGTTTGCAGGGCGGGAAATTTACTACAGGCGGTTTCGGCGATTTCGGCGGTTTTATCTCGTGAGCCGTCATCGACGATAATAAGCTCGGCGGAAAGTTTTTCCGCTTCGATATAATTAAGAATTTTTCCGGCAGAATCACCTAACCGATCTTCTTCTTCAAAAGCCGGAATAATGATGGAAATTGTAGGCGTCATTTGGCAAAAAGCTAATGTTAGTTTTTTGTCATCGAAAAGTAAATCCGCGTCAAACATAATTAATTAAAAAAGCCCGTTTCTTAAACTATTTCGTAATCAAAGCGCTTGCTTTACGTTAAAATAAAGCCAAACGGGCAAGAGTTTCATAAAATACTTTTACGACAACCGGAGCTTAACTTTCGACAACTAATTTATGATATAGTTTACAAAGGTTTGGAGTTTTCTTAATGAACAAAAAGTTTGCAACTTTAGCATTTATAGTCGTTTTTTTAGGCGCGCTCGGCGGCGGTTTGTTCGGAAGACTTCCGATCAATACTTCTGCCGATGCGAGCGTCTCGCCGGAAAAGATTACCTCTGATTATCGCGAAGCTCTCGAAGTGGTAAACGCCAATTACGTCGGCAAAGTTGACCACGAAAATATCCTGGACAGCACGATTCAAGGCATGCTTTGGACGCTTGATCCTCACTCGTCGTTTTTTACGCGCGACGAATTTCGCAAGCTTTATGAAGAACAGGCTTCGCAGTTTTACGGCATCGGCGTTTCGATTTTGCAGCGCCGCGACGGCGTCTACGTGCAATCGGTAATTCCGAATACGCCCGCCGATAAAGCCGGAATTCGCTACGGCGATAAGTTTCTGCAAGTTGACGATAAATCGGCTAAAGATTGGTCGAGCGCGGAGGTTTCAAAAAACGTGCGCGGCGAACGCGGAACGACCGTCAAAGTTCAAATTGAACGCGTCAGCTCGGCAAAACCGCTCGATTTTGAAATCGTGCGCGGAGGCGTGCCGCTTCCGTCGATTCGCAATTATTTTATGCTGCCGAACGGAGCCGGTTATATCGGTTTGACGGGCGGTTTTCAGGAAACGACGGCTGAAGAGCTGGATGCGGCGATCGCCGATCTCGAAAAACAGGGAATGAAAAGCCTCGTTCTGGATTTGCGCGGAAATCCGGGCGGTTTGCTGCCGCAGGCAATCGAGGTTGTCAGTCGCTTTGTGCCGCAGGGACAAACGGTCGTTTCGGTAAAAGGGCGCGCTCGTTACGCTAAAACACAGGAATTACGTACGGTCGGCGGTGATATGCATAATTTCCCGCTCGTTGTCTTAATCAACGGCGGGTCGGCATCGGCTTCTGAAATAGTTGCGGGAGCGGTGCAGGATTACGGTCGCGGAGTAATTGTCGGAACCGACAGTTTCGGTAAGGGGCTGGTTCAGAGAGTTTTCCCGCTTCCTTACGGCACCGGTTTAACCTTGACGACGGCGCGTTATTACACTCCTTTCGGGCGCTCTTTGCAGAAAGATTATTCGAGCGGCTCGATCTATGATTACTACACCCATCAGGGTGAGGGCGACGAAGCGGCAGCGACCGAAGCCAAGCCGAAACCCGCCGGAAGCCCCGTAACAACGGCGGGCGGCAGAGTTTTATACGGCGGGCGCGGCATCGAACCGGATATAAAAGTCCCGGCGCTGGCTTATAATGCTTTGCGTTATCGCCTGAATGAAGCGGCGTTTTATTTTGTTCGCCAGCTTGCCGCCGGAAAAGTTCAGGGATTTGAAAATTATAAAGTTGAAAAGCAAAATTACAGTACAACCATTCAGCCGAACGAATTACAGATTGTCGATAAATTGTTCGAATCGTTTAGAAATTACACGGTTACAAATAAGGAAAACGGTTTAACGGCTGAAAATATTAATTCTCAGATAGATTACGCAAAATCTCGTCTGCGCGAAGAGCTGGCGACGGCAAATTATTCTAACGAAGCGGGAATTCAGGTGCTTCTGGAAAATGACCCGCAAGTTTTGAAAGCGCTCGAGGCGATTCCGGAAGCAAAAAGGTTTTTGGAAAAGAACCTGGCGAATAAAGCCGTTCGATAATTTCGTGATAAATTAGTAAAATGATTGTCTGAAACTTCAGATAACGGATCGTTATAAAAAAAAGTTACTGAATCTTAAAAAAAATAAGTTTTTCGTTTTAGAATTTTTGAGTTCATAAAGTAGAATACAATCTTTACTTATTGGACTCATTTTCGTTTATGTATAAACAAATTGGAATTTTAACCGGTGGGGGCGACGCGCCGGGATTGAACGCCGTAATTCGCGCGGTTGTCAGAACAGCAATTGGCGAATTCGGTATGAAATGTGTTGGTATCGAGGACAGCTTTGAAGGCATTCTGGGCGAACCGCAGGTAACAAAATTGACAATGAAAAGCGTCAGCGGTATTTTGCCGCGCGGCGGCACGATTCTCGGCACCAGAAACCGCGGAAATTTCGTCAAGTTGATTGACGGTAAACCGTTTATTCCCGATTTGCCGATCGACGAGGCTCTGGAAAATCTGGCTAAGCTTGAAATCGAAGCCTTGATCGTTCTCGGAGGCGAAGGAACGCTGGCGATCGCCGAACAATTTCATAGGCGCGGATTTCCGATTATCGGAGTTCCGAAAACGATCGACAACGATCTGGCGGCGACCGAATTAACGTTCGGTTTCATGACCGCGATCGATATTGCCACCGAAGCTCTTGACCGACTGCACACGACGGCGGCATCTCATGATCGCGTGATGATTCTCGAAGTTATGGGCAGACATACCGGCTGGATCGCGCTTCATGCGGGGCTTGCCGGAAGCGCCGATATCATATTGATACCGGAAATCCCGTTTTCTTTCGATTCGGTTGTGAGAAAGGTTCGCGAACGCGAAAAAAGCGGTTCGCGCTTTACGAATATCGTGGTCGCCGAAGGCGCGAAGGAAGTCGGCAAATCAGAGTTTTATAAAGACCCGAACGCGATGCGGCTCGGCGGCGTCGGCTCTTATATAAGAGAAAAGGTCGAAGAAATGACCGGTAAAGAATCAAGATGCGTCGTGCTCGGACATCTTCAGCGCGGCGGCAGCCCGAACGCTTTTGACCGGATGCTCGGCACTAATTTCGGTGCCTGTGCGGTCAGAGCCTTGGCAAACGGGCAAACCGGTAAAATGGTGGCTCTTAAAGCGGCGGAAGTGGTAACGGTTCCGCTTGCCGACGCGGTTTTGAATTTGAAAACCGTAATGGTAGATGGACAGCTCGTCAGAACGGCGCGCGATATCGGTATTTCCTTTGCCGCTCCGAACGAGTCGAAATTATAATCCAAACCGGTAATTCGGGATTTCAAGATTTTGTTTTATAAAACCCGGACTACGGTATTGAAAAATCTTAACCTAAAAATATGGAAGCAGTAAGAAAGAAGATACAAGCGGAATTAATGCAGCTCGAAGACGAACTGCGTTTCAAGCTGCCGAAGGAAATTCAAAAGGCACGTGAATTCGGCGATTTGAAGGAAAATGCCGAATACAAAGCTGCTTTAGAGCGGCAAAAGATCGTCATGGCGCGAGTCGTTCAGCTGAGCCAGCGTTTAAGCGAGGTCGAATCAATTGACCTGTCGAAAATCCCGACCGATCGCGCAGCTTATGGCTCGACTGTTGTTTTATACGATCTTGATCGTGACGAAAAAGTTACGTACAGGCTTGTAACGTCGGAAGAAAGCGATCCGGAAAACGGCTTGATCTCGACGGTTTCGCCGATCGGACAAGCTTTAATGGGTAAAGAAGAAGGCGATGAAATAAAAGTCAAGACGCCGACCGGGACGCGTAATTTTGAAATTACACGCTTAAAGACTATTCACGATTAACAATAAAGAGGGCAAACAGCCGCCGCAAAAAACTGTTTGGTAAATTGTTGTATCTCGAATTGAAGATAATAAATAATCGCCTTTATAAAGGGTTATTATTTGAAAAATTTTAGGTATCATTAAAAAACTTCTTTATTTGTGAAGATAAAACTAAATGTAAGCCTTCACTTTTTAAGAGAAAAAAAGAGCCTGTCATTCGTTGACAGGCTTTAAATTTATTTTCGTTTAAGGAAGAATTACCAAATTCTTATATACAATCACGCGCAAAAAACAAAAAAGTTCCAAATATTATTCAACCCTCTCTTTTTTTTTTCTTTTTTATTTCGAACGCCTTTCCAAAAAACTGTTTTTCGGTTTTCAAAAACTGCCAAAATTTATTAGGCGGTTTTTTTAGCTGCATATAACTAGTTTAATTTGCAATAACTTAAAAATAAATACCGCTAAAACGCGCCTTTATTCGACTATTTATAGAAGTCATTTGTAAAAACAAATGCTGTACGAAAAACAAACAACGTTTAATAGATTTTATTAATAATTTTTTTATTGCGCGGAATAATTGTTTGTTTTATTCAGCCGTCAATCATTTATTGAGTGGCACGCGTTTTGCAAAGTGATTGGCGAGATAATTAAAGCGACGCTCTCAAGCGGAGCTATTTGCAAAGTTGATGTAAGAGGGGAAAGACAATATATATGGCAACAGCATTGTTACTTGATAAATTTCAAAAGATTTTCTTTAAACGAGAAAAATGGGTAAATGAAGTTGACCGATTCGTTTTCGGACAAAAGGTAAATTTGATAACAAAACTTTTCGGTTGTTGGCACGAAAATATAAGTCGTCCGTTCGTGCACGGGAAAACTGCTTATCGAAGCTGTCTCGATTGCGGCGCGAGAAAGCAATTTAATCCCGAAACGCTCGAAACACACGGAAGCTTTTATTTTCCTCCCGTGCCAAAAGAAGAGCGCCGGTAATTCCGGAAAATAATTCTTTTCAAAATATAAAAATAGCTTTGCAAAATCTTATTATTTATACTCACGTCTTAAATAAAAAAGGCTTGGTTTGATCAAACCAAGCCTTTTTTATTTCGAAACCATTATAAATTTTGATTTTTCTTGTCTTTAGTTTATTAAAGAGTTTTGCTTTTTTCGGATATGTGTCTGAAAATGTATCTGCTGCCTGGTAATTTAGAGTTTGCCGGATCTCAAAAAAAGATTTTTGGCGGTACAATCGGAAACAGCAATAAATCCTATAAAATTATAGGCAAATAAAAAGATAAATGGTTGGAGTTGGAGCAAGCATCGGACGCGGGGCAATGCGAATCATCAATGCGATGGTGCGCGGACTGGCGTCTGCCGGAGTGCACCCGAATTTATTGACGGCAATCGGCGTCTGTATTAATGTCGGCTGCGGCGTATTATTCGGTGTCGGCGAGTTTTTCTGGGCGGGAGTCGTGTTAATCGTTGCAAACTTGTTCGATATGCTCGACGGAAACGTTGCGCGTCTGACCGGAAACGTTACGAAGTTCGGCAGCTTTCTGGATTCTTCACTCGACCGCCTGTCAGATATGGTTTCGCTTCTCGGCATAATGATATTTTACGCCGGAAACACGCCGCAGCATTCGATTTTGAATGTCTTCCTGGCAGGAACGGGTTTGATCGGATCGGTAATGGTCAGTTACACGACGGCGCGGTCCGAATCGCTCGGCGTTAAAGCGAACGTCGGATTTTTGCAAAGACCGGAAAGAATCGTGCTTTTAATAATCGGCGCGCTTTCGACCAACTGGGATTCGGGCAGCTTTTTTGCTAATCGGATGCCCCAGGTGCTTTGGGTTTTGGCGATTGCCTCGATCTGGACGTTTATTCACCGGATGTTTTTCACGTGGAAAGAATTTAGACGAATTGACGAAGCCGGAATATCTTAAGGAGCGATGGCGGGAAACTGGTAACTTTAATATGGAATGGCTTTCTGATATTTGGGCTTCTTTAACTTTGGGAAAGATTTTATTCGGCGTCGGTTTATTTCTTTTATCGCTCGGGTTTAGTTTTCTGTGTATCGCGGTTGTAATGGTCAAAATTCCCGAAAACTATTTCAGCACGCATTACCAGCAGGATTTTATGCCGAACAGCCCCTGGGTCGTTCGCTGGGGCGCTTTGATTGCGAAAAACCTTTTCGGCGCTTTTTTAATACTGCTCGGAATCGTTTTATCGCTTCCGGGCATCCCCGGACAGGGATTTCTGACTATTCTGCTTGGCTTGATTATGCTGGATATCCCGGGAAAGCGCCCGCTCGAAGCGAAAATTATCAAGCGCCCGGCTGTGCTTTCGGCGATCAATAATTTACGCGCGCGTTATAAAAAATCACCTTTGGTAATGGATTAAGATGGGACTTTTTAATATTTTCAAACGGAAAGAAAAAATTGATTTAGAAGCCATGCGTCGCGAACAGCTGCAAGTAAGCGGCAGAATTACCGACGGAACGATCACCGACAGCGAAATTAATGAAAAAGGCGAGGAAATTGTTTATTACTTTTACAGTATTCAAGGCGTCGATTTTGAATCATCCGAACTTTTATCTGAGGAACAGCGGCAAAACCCGCTGAAATACGCGCCGGGCGCAAAGGTCGGAATTCGCTTTGACCCGAAAAATCACGGAAATTCGATGCTTATATAAAAAAGGATATTGAAAGGAAAATAAATAGGAAAATAAAAGGCTGGAAATTCTTTTTGAAAAGTGAAAAAAGGAGATTTTCAAAAACGCTTTACCCGTTTTCCATTTGATTGCTTATGTTCAAAAAAATCTTAATCGCCAATCGCGGAGAAATCGCCTGTCGCGTTATACGCGCCTGCCGTGAGATGAAAATCGCGACAATCGCGGTTTATTCCGAAGCCGACAAAGACGCGCTTCACGTGCGTATGGCTGATGAAGCGTATTTTATCGGCGCGGCGCCTTCGAGCGAAAGCTATCTGCGCTGGGAAAAGATTATTGACGTCGCTAAAACTTCCGGCGCGGAAGCGATTCACCCGGGCTACGGGTTTTTGTCGGAAAACTCGGAATTCGTACGCCGGGTAACCGAAGAAGGCATTACTTTTATAGGTCCTTCGCCGGAAGCGATGGAAGCGATGGGCGGAAAGATTTCAGCCCGCAAAATCGCCATCGAGGCGGGCGTTCCGGTCGTTCCCGGAACAACAGAACCTTTGCATTCGTTTGAAAATGCGCGAGAAGTGGCAGCCAGTTTCGGCTATCCGGTGATGCTCAAAGCGTCTGCCGGCGGCGGCGGAAAGGGAATGCGCCTTGTCGAAAACGAAAACGATTTGAAGAACGCTCTCGAAGCGGCGCAAAGCGAAGCCGAATCTAGTTTCGGCGACAGCTCGGTTTACGTTGAAAAAGCGATTGTGCGCCCGCGCCACATCGAGATACAGATCTTTTCGGATAAACACGGCAACCACGTGCATTTAGGCGAGCGCGAATGCTCGATTCAGCGTCGTCACCAGAAAGTTATCGAAGAATGTCCTTCGCCGATTAATGATGCGGCATTGCGGCAAAGAATGGGCGAATGCGCGGTTCTTGTGGCAAAAGCGGTAAATTACGTTGGAGCCGGGACGGTCGAGTTTTTAGTTTCCGACCTGGATAGATCGTTCTACTTTTTGGAAATGAACACGCGCCTTCAGGTCGAGCACCCGGTTACCGAACTGGTGACAAGGATCGACCTCGTGCGCGAGCAGATAAACGTCGCACACGGCGAGAAATTATCGTTTACGCAAAAAGATGTTAACTGGGACGGGCACGCGATCGAATGCCGCGTTTACGCCGAAGACCCGGAAAATAATTTTCTGCCGTCGCCCGGAAAAATTTCGCGCTTGAGATTGCCGCAGGGAAGCGGCGTGCGCGACGACGGGGGCGTTTACGAAGGCTCGGAAGTTTCGATTTATTACGATCCGATGATTTCAAAGCTCGCCGTTTACGGGAGAAACAGGCAGGAAGCGATCGATCGTATGCGCCGCGCCCTGGAGGAATACGAAGTCGGCGGAATTAAAACGACTTTGCCTTTTTTCCGGGAGGTTATGGAAGACGAGGAATTTATCGAAGGCAAACTCGATACAGGCTTTATCGAACGTTTTAACGCAAGGAAAAAGGTTAAATCTCTTTCCGAAACGGAAAAGGATATGGCTTTAATCGCCGCCGCATTGGCTTACGCCGATAAGCAAAAATCGGTTTCCGCCGCTCCTGTAAAATCCGACGCGAGAATTTCGCGCTGGACGATTGCAGGGAGACTGGGCGCCCTCGCCAACAAATTCTAAAAGGGCGCATTAAATTAATTAAACCGCGCCGGCGAAACCTTATAAATTGTAAACAAAATTAATATCTGGAGAATAGTAAAAAAATGGAAGAATTTTTGAAGCATCAGATGGGGAAAAAGATAGATGTAACGTGCGGCTCAAACGCGACTTTTCGCGGCGACGTAATTGACGTTAAAGGCGGCGTTCTTTATTTGCGCGACGAAACAGACCGCGTCGCCTACGTCGCGATTGATAAGATCGCTTTGATTTACGAAGTAAAAGAACATACTTCGCGACCGGGATTTGTCAGCTGATTTTTTTTTCATTCAAAGAGAAAAGCCTAAAGCATTTCAATGTGCTTTAGGCTTTTCTCTTTGAAAACATACGAGTCTTAATTTTGCAGCATCGAAATATCCTGCGGCATCAAAACGTTTTGATTCATCGGGATTCGCCTGAAACCGACAATGCGTTTTCCCCAATATCCTTCAAATGTCGAATAGGTGATGCCTTTGCTCGAAGAAGCGTGATAAAAGCCTTTTTCATCGGCAACGATACCTACGTGACCGAGATTGTTGAAAAAGACGAGCGTGCCGAACTGAAATCTCTCGTCGCCGGTTACGGGTTCAAACTCAGCCCAGAACGAGCGCGCGCTCGAACGCTCAAAATATATTCCCGCATCATTAAAAACGCTCCAGACAAAACCCGAACAATCGTAACGATTCGGACCGGTCGAGCCGTAAAGATACGGAATGCCGAGACGCGACGTGATGCCGTTCATCATTTTCGAGCTCGCCGTCGAACCGTAAAAAAGCTTGCCGGAAACCGCCGGCGCATATTTCGGAGCATTCAAAGGCTGCGACGAGGATGTTTTTTTAACGAGCGATTTGGCTACCTGCTGCGGATTAACGATGATTTGATTGGTAAGCGTCGGGCGATTGATTGGAGAAGATGAAACCGTCTTTTTGATAACTTCCGTAGAATTCAGATTTCGATTGACTGGCTGACTTTCTCTGGTTTGCGTCGCGGCTGGCTGGTTCGGAACTACTCTTGAACGCTCCTGAGCCGAAACATTAAAAACTAAAGCAACCGTAAAAAGTACAAAATACAAAGAAATATCCAAATTCTTTTTTAGATTCATCAAAAAAACTCCTGATTTTTTATTAAAGTAGGTAAACGAAATCGTAGAATTGATTTACGTTTTTTTAACCGAGAAACGTAAAAATACAAAGTTCAAAAAGAATTGGAAGAACCAATTAAAGAAAGCAGTTTTGTTTTTGTAAATTAGTTTTTGGTGTCTCGGTCAGTGAATTAAATTCTCGCCGAAAAGGAAAAGAATTGCAAATCCCAAAAACATTTTAACCCGAAACGGGTATGTTTTGGCAAGTGCTTTTTTTAATCTGAGTCTTTTCGTCAAGCGCGGCGCCGCTTCCGCAGTTGATTCCGAAGTGAGTTTTCTTAACTTAGAAAACTCACTTCGGAAAGCCCCGCCGCTCTGCTTTTTCGTCAGCTCTTCAAATTGTCCTGAATAATATAGGATAGTTTTAATTCGGGTTTGTTTCCAAAAAAAATGACGCAAAGAAAATTTCTTTGCGTCCATTGATTTGCGATACGAGAGTCTGGTTAGGCTGAAAAAGATGTTCCGCAGCCGCAGCCGCCGGTTGCGTTGGGATTTTCAAAAGTGAAACCCGAGCCCATCATATTCGACGTGTAATCGATTGTTACGCCGTTAAGGTACTGAGCCGAGAACATATCTATAAAAAGACGAACTCCGTGTTTATCGACTATGAAATCGCCCTGTCGCGATTCTTCCTCGATATTCAAACTGTACTGAAAACCGGAGCAACCGCCCGGAACGACGCGAACGCGAAGACCAGCCGTTTCCGGTAAATCATCTTCGCTCGCTAAAAATTTTTTTATCTCTACCGCCGCATTTGACGATAAGCCGATTTCTATTGTTGGTGCCGCAACTGCTGACATCTGTTTTAATATCTCCTTTTCAATTTATCAGATTCGTAAAATGAATCTTTACTTTAATTTCAATTTTACCTTATTTTTACTGAAAACTACAAGCAATTAACGAGATATCCGGTTATTTTGCCCGCGACATAATAATCAGATCCGGTTTCATCGCCTCGATCGAAATGTGACGGGCAACTTCTTCGGCGACGGCGCGAAATGCTTTCGACTGCGGCGAATCAGGATCGGAAACAACAACGGGAATGCCGTTATCGCCGGCTTGCCGAACCTCCATTCCAAGCGGAACTTCGCCTAAGAACGGTACATTATATTCTTCGGCTAAACGCCGCCCGCCGCCTTCGCCGAAAATGTTGTAGCGTTTTTCCGGCATATCCGGCGGAATAAAATACGACATATTTTCAATAATGCCCAAAACCGGAATGGAAACGGTTTCAAACATTTTCAAAGCTCTGAGCACGTCTGCGATCGAAACGGTTTGCGGCGTCGTTACCAAAACGGCACCCTGAACCGGGACCAGCTGCGCCAGAGATAATTGCACATCACCCGTTCCGGGCGGCATATCGACGACTAAATAATCGAGCTCGCCCCAATCTACATCGGTCAAAAACTGGCGCACGACGCCGTGCAGCATCGGACCGCGCAGAATCATCGGTTTGTCGGGCGGAGCAAGCACCGCCATCGAGATCATACGAATGCCGTAAGCTTCGACCGGAATAATTTTGTTATTAAAAACTCCCGGCTGTTTATCCGCAACGCCGAGCATCAGCGGCACGTTCGGTCCGTAGACGTCCGCGTCCATCAAACCGACTTTCGCGCCATCGAGCGCCAGCGAAACTGCGAGATTAACCGCGACGGTCGATTTTCCGACGCCGCCTTTGCCGGACGATACGGCAATGATATTTTTGACGTTCGGCAAAGCCATATTTCCCGCGATGCCGCGTCCTTTCGGAACTTCGGCGTCCATTATGATCTTGACGTCGGTAACGCCTTCGATCGAACCGACCAGGCGTTTGGCGTCTTCTTCAAACGCTTCTTTGACCGGACACGCCGGGGTCGTCAAAACGATGCGGAAAGAAACGTCTCCGCCGCTGACGGCTAAATCTTTAATAAATCCGAGCGTAACGATGTCTTTTCTTAAATCCGGATCGATAATATTTTTCAGTTGATCCAAAACTGCTTGTTCGGTAATTTGACTCATATATTCTTCTGTTAAAAGTTTTGTGAACAGGTTAATGTTTAATTCTACTAAAATTAAGCGGAAATGAACAAAATGAAAGCGGATTAGCAAAGCGAATTTCTAATATTAGCCTGAAATTTATCGTTTTCTGCCGAAAATTTCGCCTTCATCCGTATTTCAAAAATTAAAGTCCGAATAAGCAAAATAAAATATATTCGAAGCGGACGGAAAATTTGCTTGAAGGTTTGCAACCGATTAAGTATCATCGTTTTACGTCCGACGTAAAACGATGCGTGAATCCCTCGGAACGGATCGCGGAATTTTGAACGGAATTGTTGGCGCGATTTTGACTGACGGATAAACTTTACAGAGCGGCGCGGGGCGGTTCAAAAAAGAAAATTTTCAATATAAAAAATAATTCTAAAAGGTGGAATTTCTGCATCAAAGCATAATCTAAACGAACAAGGAATAAGGGTGAAAATGAAAATCAAATTAACAATATTTCTTCTGATTATCGCGCTTCCGGTCTTCGCCGTTCCGCAGAAAACAAATTATAAAGGATATAAACACAAAGGCGTCGTTTACGGCGAAACGCTGCCGAACGGTGTTAAGGATCTTGGCGGCGGATTGCTTTCAAACGAAAACTACGGTGTCTCGCGTTTCAGCAAAGGCAAAAAAAATATGCTCTGGCTGGAAAAGGTTACCGGTCGGGATGAGAAAGGAGTGCCGAGCTGGCAGGTAAAAGACGTTTTAATGTTCGATCAGCTCAAAAAAAATCAGGAATTTCTGTTTTCATATTCTTCGACCTGTACTCAAAACGGCAAAGCCACGCTTGATCTGGTCGTGATGGCTGAATTGTCCGTTGACAAAAAATCTTACAAAATCATCGACGCGTGGAAAGCAAACGTCAAAAAAGAGAAATTTGAAAAGGTTTCGGCTGACAAAATCGAATGCGAAGTCGGCACGCGGTAAAATAGCTTTGCCGCCTGTTTTTGCCGCCTGTTAAAAAAAGAAAAAGAGGGCTTTGAGGAAACGTTTCCTCAAAGCCCTCTCGAACATTCCGCTCAAATTTTCGTTTAGCTTCCGGTTCGTGTCGAGTTAGCGTTTCTATTTACATCATCTTTAATTTCCTGAACATCGACATCCGTCCGGCGAACTGTGTCGCGCACGACTTCATCGCGTTCTTCGACCTGTTTGCCGATTTCGATTTCTTCAACGACGCGAGCCTGTTTTGAAACAACCGCTTCTTCTCCGCGCTCGGTAATTTCAAAATCGCCTTCTTTAAAATTGTTCATATCCGCATCGGTAACGGCGCGATTGACCGGATGACGATTGACGATGACGCGTTCTTCGCGAAGTCGCAAGTGTTCTTCGACCGGTTTCTCGACGATATGGCTGCGAACTCGAACGCCGCCGTGCTGAACTTCCCGTTTGCCGACCCGCAATTCTTCTTCGATAACCGGAATTGTCGATCCGCCCGTTGTAGCGGTTTCGCTGCTGTTTGTCCGGTTATTTATTGAAGCATCGGAAGTGCCGGTTAAATTGGAAGCACCTGTAAGATTGCCGCCGGTTTGCGAGCTTTGCTGATACTGCGTCGACCGTTCATCGACGTCAACCGAACCGTAACGGTCAAATATTTCGGCAACCTGCTGCGCGCGTTCCTGCGAATCGGCTTGCACCGTTAAAATCGCTTCGGAATTGCGCGCGACGTTTGTGTAATTTTGCGCGCGCGTGTTGTCGTCCGAGAATAAGTTTGAGAAAAAATTGCTGACGCTGTCGCCGATACCTTCGTTTGCCGAAGACGATGTCGAACCGGCAGCGGTTGTTTGCCCGGCAGTGCTTGTTTGCGCCGAATCGTCATTATATCTTCCCTCGGACATATCGATATTTTCTTCGACAAAACCGTTTTGAATCAATTCGTTCATCGCCTGACGCGCTTCATTTTTACTGTCAAAAATTCCTACAACTGTATAATTCATTATAAATGCCTCCTTGATATTTTAAGCCGGAGAATTTCCGGCATTCCCCTTTGTATTTGCCGCCGAATCCGTATTGTCGGCAACTCTGTTTATTTCGACCTGCTCCTTGAGTAAAGTGATTGTTTGAGGTTGATGCGTTTCAACCAGTTCTTTTCGGACGTGAAGCTCCTCGATCAGCACCAGACGTTTCTGGACGATCAACTGTTCTTTTATCACCGGAATAATTAAAGTATCGCCTTCGCGGCGAATCGGCGGCGCGGCGTCAATAAATTTGTTGACCGGGACGCGCTCGACTTTAACTTCTTCATGGAAAAGCGGTTCATCGACGATTTCTTCGTGTTCGCTGATTCGTTTCGAAACGCGAACCTTTCCTTTTTCAACAATATATTTGTCAACAACGATTTCTTCTTCGATAACCGGAATAACGTTTGATGAAGCGTTTGCATCCATTTCAACTTCATTCGGGTTGAGGTCGGATTGTTTTTTTGCCTTTTCTTCCATCGTGTATTCTTTCTTTTAACAGTCGCGAAAAATTGTTTTTGCAAACTACGCAATTTCTTTCTCGTTGATAAACAAAAATATATATACTTCATTGACCGCAAATAACGTTCCAATTAAAACGACGAACGAATAAAAATTTTTAAAGCAGGTTTTTACGAGCTTAATCGGAATTTATAAGTAAATACCAGACATCGCTTTAATGCGCCGCTCGTATTGATTCGAATTTTGGTTTAGTATCGAATACATACAAAACTTGGAATTGGAAATAAGAATTGTTGAAATGAGTAAAAACGTAACTTTTTACTGGCTTGAGAATTGTTCGACCTGCCAGAAAGCTAAAAAATACCTGGAAAGACACGACGTCAAAAATTTTGAAGAGAGAGAGATAAAAACCGACCCTTTGTCTCGCGATGAAATCGAAAAATTGGCAGCGCTGCTCGGCGGCGCGGAAAACCTTTTTTCGCGTAGAGCGATTAAATATCGCGAAATGAAGTTGAGCGAGCGAGAGCTTTCGGCTGAGGAAATGATCGAATTAATGACGGGCGAATACACGTTTTTGAAGCGCCCGATTCTGGTCATCGGTAATCAAGCCATCGCCGGATTTTTTGAAAAACAGTTTCAGGATTTTATCTATAAGAATTATCTCAATAAATGAACACGGAATTATTAAACGATTACAAAACGATCAGGAGAGCGGGCGGCTTTTACGAGTCCGGACACGGCTTAATCGCGGTTTCCGGCAAAGAAGCCGCGAAGTTTCTAAACGGTTTGATTACAAACGACGTCGCTAAACTCGAAGAAAACGCGCAGATGTCGGCGGCGTTTCCGAACGCGCAGGGAAGATTGCTCGCCGCCGTGCGGGGTTTGCGGCGCGGTGATGTCTTTGTTTTTCAAACCGATGGCGCGACGCATGAAAAAGTTTTTCAAAACCTTTTCCGGTTTACATACGCCGGTGATTTTTTTGTCGAAGACCGGACAGCGCTTTACAAAAGCTTTGAAGTGCAAAATTCAGCTTTTAGCCCGCAAAGTCCTGAAATCATCGCGTTTTCTTCTTCAAACGGAACTGTTTATCACGTTCCGGAGCAATCCGCCGAAGCGTTTAAAAGCGAACTGATCGAGCAAAACGCGGTCGAAATTTCCGAAGAACTTTACGAAATTTTGCGGATCGAAAACGGAACGCCGCTTTACGGAGTCGATATGGACGAAACGACGATCGTTCCCGAACTCGGCTTTCCCGATCTTATAAGCTATACCAAAGGCTGTTACATCGGTCAGGAAATAATCGCGCGCATACATTTTCGCGGTCACATCGCCAAACAATTAACCGGCTTGATTTTTGAAGATGACGCGGCGGACATAAAGCCGAACGATGAAATAAAATCGCCGGAAGGAAAAAACGCGGGTAAAATAACCTCTGTAACATTTTCGCCGAAACTCGGAAAGCCGATCGCGCTGGCTTTTGTCCGCTATGATTACTTGACGGAAGGCACGCAATTGAAAGTTAACGACTTTACGGCTAAAGTAAAAACTCTTCCTTTCGTTGAATAAATGAAGGTTTGATAAAAAAAACTTTGGGGGATTCTGTATGTTTTGAGTTTTATTTTTAATTTTATTTGTGACGAGCGCGGTTTCTTTCGCTCAAACAACAGAAAAACAAACCGCGTATAAGTTTTTCGAGTTCGAAAAATAAGCAATAAGTTATTAAAAGAAAAAGTTGAAGAATTTCAAAAAAAGCTTAACGAAGATCGCGACTCGCAAGGTAATATAATTACCTATGGAACGGACAGAGAAGTTGCTAAACGGGAAAAACAAATTAGGAACTTAATAAATTTCCGCGAAGGTGATTTAAGCCTTACTTTTGTACAAGGTGGAAATTCCAGTAAACTAAAAACCATATTCTGGATTGTTCCAAAAGGAGCGGAGCCGCCAACTCCCTGAAAAGAATGAACGCAGCACAAGTAAACAATAACGAATCAAATAATAGTTTGACCAACGCTAAACTTGCTTACACGATTATTCAATCGCTTTTACAAAGCAACGAGTCCTTAAGCGATTTGCTGGTTTTAATGGCGCACGTGATGGATGAAGATATAGTTAAAGCCGTGACGAATACAGCCGAGTGGCAAAATTATCTTGAATCGAAACGCAATCTGGAAA